>NZ_JBEXVL010000007.1:0-255828 GCF_040638805.1 Streptomyces sp. NPDC005925
TACTACGGCGACGAGATCGGCATGGGCGACAACATCTGGCTCGGCGACCGCGACGCCGTGCGCACCCCCATGCAGTGGACCCCCGACCGCAACGCGGGCTTCTCCACGGCGGACCCCGGGCGGCTGTCCCTCCCGGCGATCATGGACCCGGTCTACGGCTACCAGGTCACCAACGTCGAGGCGTCGATGTCGTCGCCGTCGTCGCTGCTGCACTGGACGCGGCGGATGGTCGAGATCCGCAAGCAGAACCCCGCCTTCGGCCTCGGCACCTACACCGAGCTGCCGTCCTCCAATCCGGCGGTGCTGGCCTTCCTGCGCGAGTACGAGGACGACCTGGTGCTGTGCGTGCACAACTTCTCCCGGTTCGCGCAGCCCACCGAACTGGACCTGCGGGAATTCGACGGACGCCATCCGGTCGAGCTGTTCGGCGGTGTCCGCTTCCCGGCCGTCGGCGAACTGCCGTACCTGCTCACGCTCGGTGGCCACGGCTTCTACTGGTTCCGGCTCACCCGAGTCGCATCCCGCAACGGCCGTCGGCCGTGAGCACAGCGCCGACGAAAGGAGGCGTGACAGGCGTGACCATGCCGAAGACCGCATCCCTCCGCCCGAGCCGTACGCTCCTGGCGGAGCCCCTGGCGTCCCTCGCCGAGCCCTCGGCGTCCCTCACGGAGCCCATGGCGTCCCTCGCCGGGCTCCTGCGGGAGTGGCTGCCGCGGCAGCGCTGGTTCGCGGGCAAGGACCGGCCCGTCACGGAGCTGGGCCTGCTGTCGATGACCGAGCTGTTCCCGGGCTGCCTGCATCTGCTGGTCCACTCCGGGAACGGGGGCGTGCCCTGCCCCGGCGCCGCCCCGCCGCCCGGGGACTGCTACCAGCTGCTGCTCGGCGTGCGGGAACACCCCGCGCCGCGGTTGGCCCGTGCCCTGATCGGCCAGGTGCACGAAGGCCCGCTGGCCGGGCTGACGGTGTACGACGCGCTGCACGACCCACGAACGGCCCAGCTGCTGCTGGACCGGCTGCGGCATCCGGGCTCGGCGGGGCCGCTGCGCTTCGAGGCCGACCCGTCGCTGCCGGTGCCCGGCGGACTCGTGCCGCGGCTGCTGGACGCGGAGCAGTCCAACTCCTCGCTGGTGTACGGCGAGGAGTTCATCCTGAAGCTGTTCCGGCGCATCCAGCCCGGCGTCAACCCCGACCTGGAGGTGCCGGTCGCGCTGGCCCGGCAGGGCTGCAGCCGGGTCCCCACCCCGGTGGCGTGGGTGCGCACGACGCATCCGCAGGAGGCCACGCTCGGCGTGCTCCAGCCGTTCCTGCGGGACGCCTCCGACGGCTGGACGCTCGCCCTGAACGCGCTCGCCGCGGGCGACGACTTCACGGCCGAGGCCCATCAGCTGGGCCGGGCCACGGCCGAGGTGCATCTCGCGCTGGCGTCGGCCTTCCCGGTCGGCGGGTCCGGCGGGTCCGGCGGGTCCGGTCAGCCCGGTGACACCGGCCGGATGGCGGCGGGGATGACCGAGCGGCTCGCCGCCGCCGCGCACGCGGTGCCGGCGCTGCGGCCGTTCGCGCCGGGCCTGCGGACCGCGTTCGCCGCGCTGACCAGCTGCGATCCCGGGCCGCCCGCCCAGCGCATCCACGGCGACCTGCACCTGGGACAGGTGCTGCGGGCCGGCCGGGACTGGTTCGTCATCGACTTCGAGGGCGAGCCGTCCCGCCCGCTCGCGGAGCGCCGCAGCGCCCACTCCCCCGTGCGGGACATCGCGGGCATGCTGCGTTCCTTCGACTACGCCGCCCGGCAGCGCCGCCCCTGGCGCCCGGAGTGGGCGCGCCGCTGCCGCGAGGCGTACTGCGCCGGCTACGCGGCGAGCGCCGGCTGGGATCCGCGCAAGAAGCACGGACTGCTGCGCGCCTACGAGACCGACCGGGCCGTGTACGAGGTGCTGTACGAGGCCCGGCACCGCCCCGACTGGCTGCCCGTGCCGATGGCGGCGATCGAGCGCCTCGCCGTGAGAGGAGACTGACCTGTGGCTCCGCGTGACACCACGCTTCCCGAGCCGTCCAGCCCCGTTCCCTGTGGGACCGCGCCGCCGCTGGACGACACCGACCGGGGGCGCCTGCTGGCGGGCGCCCACCATGATCCGCACGGCCTGCTGGGCGCACACCCGGTGCCGGGCGGGGTCGTGTTCCGCGCCCTGAGGCCCTTCGCGCGGTCGGTGAGCGTGCTCGTCGGCGGCAGGCGCAGGACGCTCGCCTCGGACGGCGACGGCCTGTTCTCCGGGACGCTGCCGCTGGACGCGGTCCCCGAGTACACGCTGCTCGTGACGTACTCCGACGGGGAGCAGGAGACGCACGACCCGTACCGCTTCCTGCCCGCCCTCGGCGAGCTGGACCTGCATCTGATCCGGGAGGGCCGGCACGAGGAACTGTGGAAGGCGCTCGGCGCCGAGCCGATGACGCACCAGGGCGTGGCCGGCACCCGTTTCACGGTGTGGGCGCCCAACGCGCAGGGTGTGCGGGTCGCCGGGGACTTCACGTGCTGGGACGGCACCGCGTTCCCGATGCGCTCCCTCGGCGCGTCCGGGGTGTGGGAGCTGTTCCTGCCGGGCATCGGCGAAGGCGCGCGCTACAAGTTCGAGATCACCTCCCGCTACGGCAGCCGGTTCCTGAAGGCCGACCCGATGGCCCGGCGGGCGGAGGAGCCGCCCAACACGGCGTCGATCGTGACGGCCCCGCACTACCAGTGGAACGACGCCGAGTGGATGGCGCACCGCGGGGACACGCCCGTGCACGAGGCGCCGTTCTCCGTGTACGAGGTCCATCTCCCCTCCTGGCGTCCCGGCCTGACGTACCGCCGGCTGGCCGAGAAACTCCCGCAGTACGTGAAGGACCTCGGTTTCACGCACGTCGAGCTGATGCCGGTCGCGGAGCATCCCTACGGGCCGTCCTGGGGTTACCAGGTCACGTCCTACTACGCTCCGACAGCCCGCCTCGGCACGCCCGACGACTTCCGTCACCTGGTCGACGCGCTGCACCGGGCCGGCATCGGCGTGATCATGGACTGGGTGCCGGCGCACTTCCCCAAGGACGACTGGGCACTGGCCCGCTTCGACGGCGACCCGCTGTACGAGCCGGGCGACGCGCGGCGCGCCGAGCACCCGGACTGGGGGACGTACGAGTTCGACTTCGGGCGCACCGAGGTCCGCAACTTCCTCGTCGCGAACGCCGTGTACTGGTGCGAGGAGTTCCACATCGACGGGCTGCGCGTGGACGCGGTCGCCTCGATGCTGTACCTCGACTATTCGCGGGACTCGGGTCAGTGGGCGCCGAACGTGTACGGCGGCCGGGAGGACCTGGACGCGATGGCGTTCCTGCAGGAGATGAACGCCACCGTGTACCGGCGCGCGCCGGGCGTCGTCACCATCGCGGAGGAGTCCACCGCCTGGGGCGGGGTGACGCAGCCCACCGACAGCGGCGGCCTCGGCTTCGGGCTGAAGTGGAACATGGGCTGGATGCACGACTCCCTGGAGTACATGTCCAGGGAGCCGGTCCACCGCAAGTACCACCACCACGACATGACGTTCTCCATGGTGTACGCGTACAGCGAGAACTACATCCTGCCGATCTCCCACGACGAGGTCGTGCACGGCAAGCAGGCCCTCGTGTCGAAGATGCCCGGCGACTGGTGGCAGCGGCGCGCCAACCACCGCGCCTACCTCGGCTTCATGTGGGCGCACCCGGGCAAGAAGTTGCTGTTCATGGGGCAGGAGTTCGCGCAGGGCGCGGAGTGGTCCGAGAAGTGCGGCCCGGACTGGTGGCTGCTCGACGCGGAGTACCCGGCCGGGCCCGACCACCGCGGGGTGCGGGACCTGGTCCGCGACCTGAACACCCTCTACGGGCGGACGCCGGCGCTGTGGCAGCGCGACACCGACCCGGCCGGCTTCCGGTGGGTGGCCGTGGACGCGGCCGACGACAACGTGTACGCGTTCCTGCGGTACGACGCGGAGGGCGCGCCGCTGCTCGCGGTGTCGAACTTCTCCCCCGCCGTCCGGCAGGACTACGCGCTGTGGGTCGGTGACGATCATGTGGCCTGGCACGAGGTCCTCAACACCGACGCCGTCGCGTACGGCGGCAGCGGCGTCGTCGATTCCTGGCCGGTGAAACCCGAGGACGGTCGGCTGCGGCTGACGCTGCCGCCGCTGGCCACGGTGTGGCTCAGGCCGCTCCCGGTGTGATCCCGGGCTGCGACGCGAGGTGTCCGGCGGCTCTGCCTGGGCATCCGAGGTCGTACCGCGTACGACGTCCTCGTCGTCGCAGCCGGGCCACAGAAGGGGTGCATGCCGTGCGAACCGTCGGAGTGGAGGAGGAGCTCCTCCTGGTCGATCCCGGAACGGGCGAGCCGCGGGCGATGTCCGCGGCCGTCCTCGCCCTCGCGGAGCGGGACGATGCGGACCAGGACGTGTTCGAGAAGGAACTGCACGAGCAGATGCTCGAGTTCGCCACGACCCCCCAGTCGGACATGGCGGCGCTGCGGGAGGAGATCGGCCGGTGCCGCAAGGAGGCGGCCCGGCACGCGGGCGACCTCGGCTGTGCGGTCGCCGCGCTCGCCACGTCGCCGCTGCCGGTGACCCCGGCCGTGGGCATCCAGCCGCGCTACCGGTGGATGGCGGAGCAGTACGGCATCGCGACACGTGAGCAGCTCGTCCTGGGCTGCCACGTCCATGTGTCCGTCGAGTCCGACGACGAGGGTGTCGCGGTGCTCGACCGGCTCCGTCCGTGGCTGTCCGTGCTGTCGGCGATCAGCTCCAACTCGCCGTTCTGGCAGGGCAGCGACACCGGCTACAGCGGGTACCGCAGCCGGGTCTGGCAGCGCTGGCCGTCGGCGGGGCCGACGGAGGCGTTCGGCTCGGCGGAGCGGTATCACCGGCGGGTCGCGGACATGGTGGCCACCGGTGTCATCCTCGACGAGGGGATGATCTACTTCGACGCGCGGCTGTCCCAGCGGTACCCGACGGTGGAGATCCGGGTGTCCGACGTGTGTCTGCGGGCCGACACGGCCACGCTGATCGCGACGCTGGCCCGCGGCCTGGTGGAGACCGCCGCGCGGGAGTGGCGGGAGGGCAGGGAGCCGCTCGACCCGAGCGTGAGCCTGCTGCGGCTGGCCGCCTGGCAGGCGGCCAAGTCCGGCCTGTCGGGCGAACTGCTGCACCCGGTGACCATGCGGCGTGCGCCCGCGGCCACCGTGGTCCGCGCTCTGCTGGAGCACGTCGAGGACGCCCTCGGCGGGAGCGGCGACCTCGAACGGGCCCGTGAGGGCATCGCGGGGCTGCTGCGGTACGGCACCGGCGCGGACACGCAGCGCGAGACGATGCGGCGCACGGGCAGTCTCCGGGACGTCGTCACCGAGAGCGTGCGTCACACGCAGGAGTGACCGCACCCGCCGGGTGTACGGGCCCGGCGGGAGTGGTCGCGGCTCCCCGGGCGGGCCTGACGGGAGTGCTCGCGCCTTCCCCGGGCGGACCCGGCGGGACCAGCCGGGCCGCCGGGCCGGGCCCGCAGAAGCAGCCGCGCCTCCGCCGGGCCGGGCCCCGCGGAAGGGGCCGCCGGCTGCCCGCGGGCCCGACCCGCTCAGAAGATCAGGATCAGGGCGTACACGAGGAAGAACGCCGCCATCAGCACACACAGGGCGAGGATCACCGTCAGGGGTGCCGCGCCCCAGCCCTTGGTCGGGTTGTGGGTCTCGCGCGGGCCCGCCTCGGGCATGCTGCTCTCCGCCGGTGGTGTCTCCCCGGGCGGTACGCCGCCGCCCGGTTCCAGCCCGGTGGTGCGGTCGGGGTCGGGGTCGGGGTTGATGTATCTCATGGGGTCCGGGTCCCCCGATCACGCCGCGGTCACCAAACGCGCGTCACTTCCCGGTTCGTGACCCCCGGTCTTTTCTCCTCCGCTACATTCGACCAGCGCCGATGACGCTACTCATCGGCTCCGTCACGCCCCGTACACGTCAGGAGCAGCGCATGCGCGACATCGGCATGGCTCCGTACACGGCCGCTGCCCTGACCGGCGGGCTCGCCGACAGTGTCTTCACGACGGCCGCGCAGAATCCCACCCTTCCGGTGCTGGCGCGGCGGACCCACCCGGGATCCCCGGCATGGGACGAGGTGAGTGCCGTCGAGTTCCGCGACGAGGTGGTCGACCTGGCGCGCGGGCTGATCGCGACCGGGATCACGCCGGGGCAGCGCGTCGCGGTCATGGCGCACACCCGGTACGAGTGGACGGTGCTCAGCTACGCGCTGTGGACGGTCGGCGCGGAGGTCGTGCCGGTCTATCCGACGTCGTCGCGGGACCAGGTCGAGTGGATCCTGCGGGACGCGGCGTGCGTGGCCGTGGTGGTGGAGGACGAGCAGGGCGTGATGACGGTCGGCTCGGTGTGCGCGACGCTGCCGTTCCTGCGGCACGTGTGGCAGCTGGACGCCGGGGTGCTCGGAGAACTGACGGCGCGCGGCGCGTACGTCCCGGCCGCCGCGGTCGACTCGATGCGCCGGCTCGTGCCGCCGGACTCGACGGCGGTCATCGCGTACACCTCGGGGACGACCGGCCGCGCCATGGGGTGCGCGCTCAGCCACCGCGGTCTCGCGACTCCCTGCGACACGCTGCTGGAGGGCTGGGGACACACGGCGGCGGCGCCGGGCGAGCAGGCGTCGGTCCTCGCGTTCCTGCCGTTCTCCCACGTGTACGGGCTGATGATCCAGATCATGTGTGTGCGCGGCGGTGGGCTTCTGGCGCACGAGCCCGACCTGAGCGAGCCGGCGCTGATCGCGTCGCTGCAGTCGTTCCGGCCCACGTATCTGTACGCGGTGCCGTCGCTGTTCGAGAGGATCTACAAGACGTTCCTGCGCAGGTCCCGTGAGGCGGGGCGCGGGGCCGTCTTCGAGCGGGCCGCCGGCACGGCACGCGACTACGCCGCGGCCCGTGAGCGGCAGCGGCTGGGGCTGGGCCCCGGCCCGCGCTTCGACCTGCGGCTGCAGCACGCGCTGTACGACCGGCTGGTGTACCGCAGGCTGCGGGCCGCGCTGGGCGGGCGGGTGCTCCGCGCCACGTCGGGCGGGTCCCCGCTGAGCCGGGAGCTGTCGCTGTTCTTCGAGGGCATCGGCATCTGGGTGCACGACGGGTACGGCCTGACCGAGACGAGCGGCGGGATCACGATGCAGCCGCTGGGCCGGGAGAAGTCCGGCACCGTCGGGCAGGCCCTGCCGGACACGGAGATCCGGATCGCCGAGGACGGGGAGATCCTGGTGCGCGGGCCCTCGGTGTTCCAGGGCTACGTCAACGACCCGGAGGCGACCCGGGCGGCGTTGCGCGGCGGCTGGCTGGCCACCGGTGACCTCGGGCACCTCGACGGCGAGGGGTATCTCACGATCACCGGCCGCAAGAAGGACGTGGTCATCACCAGCGGCGGCAAGAGCGTGTCGCCGGCCACGCTGGAGGAGCGGCTGCGGATGCATCCGCTCGTCCACCAGGCGGTGGTGGTGGGCGACAGCCGGCCGTGCGTGGGGGCGCTGATCACGCTCGACCCGGAGTTCCTGGCGCACTGGCGGGGCACGCTGGCCTGGCAGGGCGACACGCCGGGCCGGGACGCGCGGGAGGAGAACGCGCTGGACGAGGAGATCGCGCGGGCCGTGGCCGCCGCCAACAGCGCGGTGTCGCCGTCGGAGTCGATCCGGGTGTTCCGGGTGCTGCCGAAGCCGTTCGAGGTGGCCGACGGGCTGCTGACGCCGTCGATGAAGTTGCGCCGCGACGAGGTCGTACGGCGCTACGCGCTGGAGATCGACGCGATGTACGGGGCCCGGTCCCGGTCCGGCCGGCGCCCCCCGGCGCGGGAGCCCGTGACGTGGGACGACCCGGACGCCGCGGACAACGTGTTCCGCTGACGCGGCCGGCCGCGCGGAGCGGGCCGGGCGCGTAGGACCCGGCCAGTTGGGAACTAGCCAACCAAGGACGCAGAGAAGAAAGGCCGACATGCGCTGACGTCGGGCCGGAAGGGCGACATGGCTATCGAGCCGCGTGGAGACAGGACACTGGCTGCCGAGGAGATCCCGAACCGCACCGCGAGCTTCGCGGGCGCACTGCACAACGTCACGGGTGCGCGCCTGGTCGCGGAGGAGTTCCTGGACGAGCTGTCGAGGGTTTCACCGCCGTCGGCTCCGGAGCACTGGGACGACATCCTGCTGGTGGTGACGGAGCTGGCGGCCAATGCGGTGCAGTACGCGCCGGGCCCGTTCGAGCTGCGGATGCGCCGGACCTTCGACGGTGTGCACGTCGTACTGCACGACACGAACACCACGCCGCCCGCGCCGCGTCCGTTCCATCCGAGCCGGGGCGGTGGCGGTATCGGCTGGCATCTGATCCACACGCTGTGCGACCAGGTCAGTGTGGTGCCCGGCGCCCGCGGCAAGGACATACACGTCTTCCTGCCCTGGTGACCGCGGGCCGGGCCCGGGGCCCCCTCCCGGGGCCGGGGCCGGTCAGCCGCCTGACCCGGTGCGTACCGGGACGAGCACGGTGACGGTCTTGCCGCCCCCGGGGCGGCGGTCGACGCCGATCTCCCGCGCGAGGCGGATGATCAGGGGCCAGCCGTAGCCGCTGCCGAGCTGCCCCGGCGGCAGGGAGCCCGGACCGTAGGCGACCGGGGGGACGATGTCGCTGCGGTCGTGCACGGCGATCCGTACGCCGTCCTCGACGACCCGGGCGTCGAAGCCCGCCAGTCCGCCGCCGTGCCGTATCGCGTTGGTGACCAGCTCGGACACGACGAGGAGCAGGTCGATGACGTCCTCGTCGCGTGCCGCGCCCGCCCCGGCGTCCCCCGCGCGGCGCAGTACCGATTCCGCGTACGCGCGTGCCGTGGCGGCACTGGTCACGTCGTCCGGTGTGAGCGCGCGGGACGGCGAGCCGCCGTGCGCGGTGGGAAGGGTCTCTTCGGTCAGCTCCATGCGTGTGGTGTCCCCGTCATTCGGTCGTTCCGTTCCGCGGCCCCGCCGCACGCGTCCGCCGGGTCCCCGTCCTCGACGGTGCAGGTGCCCGGCACGGATGTCCGGGTTTCTGTTCGTGGCCACGGCGCCTCCACTCCTCACGGCCCGTGGCGCGGTCCGGACCGGCGGGCGGTCGCACCCGCCGGGCGGCTCCACCGCAGCGGATACCCCGGTCGGGCCGCCGCATGTCCCGTGGCCGCCCGCCTGCATGTCCCGTCGATTCAGGGGTAAGCGCGGGGGCGCGGTGCCGTTGCCGGTGAAAGACGCGGTCGTTGACCTGTCCGGAGGCGGCGCCGCGTCGCGGACGCTCACAGGGTGGCCCGCCCCGGCCGTCGGATTTGTTGGAGGTACACGTGCCCATTGCCCAGAACCCTCTGTCCGTCGAGGTCGTCCTGCCGCGGGAGGACGTCGCGCTGTTCAGGGTGCAGGGGTACCTGGACGTCGACACCTCGGCTGATTTCCAGCACCATCTGGCGAACCAGCTGCATCACGGCCGACGGCACTTCCTGCTCGATCTGTCGTCCGTGCCGTTCATGGACTCGTCCGGCATGAACATCATCCTGCGCGTGTACCAGGAGGTGCGGGAGATGCCGGGGAGCGTCCACGTCATCTCCCCCGCCCCGGCCGTGCGCCGGATCCTGGACCTGACGGGCGTGAGCATCACGGTCCCGGTGTCGGACAGCGTCGAGGAGGCGCTGGACCGGGTCGGCCGGGGGCCGGCGGTCACGGACGCCGCCCTGGAGACCTCGGCGGCCGCGGAGGATTCCGCGGCTTCGCAGGGTGCGGACGGTGGCCCGGAAACGCAGGCGCCCGGGGCCGTCTGACGCACCGTCCGGCGACCTCGGCGCAGGTCGCGCCGGGGTCGTTCCGTAAGAGGCCGGACGCCGGTCGGGGATGTCGTCCGGCAGAAGTGGCGTTGCCCGCGCTGAGGGGTGACGCGGACGAACCATGGAGGAGTGAGTACGTGCCGGAGCACGCAGCGGCCGCGGTGGAGGGAACGCCCGCACCGCCGGCGCGGGAGGTCGGGGACTTCCTGCGCCGCCGCCGTGAACAGATCGCCCAGCGCTGGGCGGACGAGCCCCTTTTCCGCACCGTGTTCACCGTCTCGCGGGACGAAGCGGTGGAAGCGGGCAGAGCCGTGGTCGACGCGCTGGCCCAGGTGGCCGACGCGGAGCGGGTGGAGGACCCGGACGCCGCCGGATTCACCATGATCCGCGAGCAGCTGGCGCGGATGGGAGCGGCCCGTTCCCGGGCGGGCCTGACCACGGCTCAGGTGTCGACCGAGCTGGACAGCCTGCGGCCCCCCGTCGAGACCCTCCTGGCCGGCGACCTCCCGGACGCGCCGGCCGGTCACGTGCGGGCGTGCACGACCGCGCTGACCGTGCTGCTGGGCACGCTGCGGGTGGTGGTCATGCAGACGGCGCTCAGCGAGGGGCAGGCCCTCATCGACCGGCAGCGGCTGCAGCTGCTGGAGGTGGCCACGCCCGTCATCAAGCTGTGGGACGGCATCGTGGCGGTGCCCCTGATCGGGACGCTGGACAGTGCCCGCAGCCAGGTGGTGATGGAGACGCTGCTGGAGTCGGTGGTCGAGCAGCACGCCCGGTTCGCGATCCTCGACATCACCGGCGTGCCCACGGTCGACTCGCTGGTGGCGCAGCATCTGATGAAGACGGTCGCCGCGGCCCGGCTGATGGGCGCGGAGTGCGTCGTCTCCGGGATCCGTCCCGCCATCGCGCAGACCATCGTGCACCTCGGTCTCGACCTGGGTTCGGTGGTGACCCGGGCGGGTCTCGCGGACGCGCTGGCGTACGCCCTGCACAAGCTCGGCGCGGACATCGTGAGCCCCTCGTCCAACGGTGTGGGTCTCCCGTGAGTGAAGCGCTTCCCGGGCCCGTCACGGGACATGTGCCGGTCCTGCGACTCGGCGACGTTCTGCTGGTCACGATCCAGGGGGACCTGTACGACGGCACGGCACAACAGCTCCAGCAGGACATCGCGGAGGCCGTCGCGAGCAGCCGGGTGTCCGGCGTGCTGCTCGAGCTGTCGGGGGTGGAGATCATAGATTCCTTCCTCGCCCGGGTGCTCGCGGAGATCGCGGCGCAGGCCGGACTGCTCGCCGCGCAGACGGTGGTGGCCGGTATGCGTCCGGCGGTCGCGATCACGCTGGTGGAACTCGGTCTGACCCTGCCGGGGCTGCGGACCGCGCTCGACATCGAGGCGGGTCTGGAACTGCTGCGGTCGGCGCCCGCCGCCGACGGCAGACGCCGGGAGAGCCGGTGATGCGGACGGACGCGGGCATGGAGGCCCGCCTGCCGATCCGCTCGGACCTGGACCTGGGGTGGGTGCGCCAGCACGTGCGGCAGGCCGCGGCGGATCTCGGCTTCGGGCTGGTGGCCCAGACGAAGCTCGTCACCGCGGCGAGCGAGCTGGCGCGCAACACGCTGGTGCACGGCGGCGGGGGCCACATGGACGTGGAGCACGTCGTCCACGGCGGCGTGAACGGGCTGCGGTTGACGTTCGTCGACGAGGGCCCCGGCATCCCCGATCCGGAGCTGGCGCTCAGCGACGGCTACACCTCGGGCGACGGGCTCGGCATGGGGCTGGGCGGGGCGCGGCGCCTGGTGCACGAGTTCGTACTGGACAGCACGCCCGGGGCGGGTACGTCGGTGCGGGTGACGTCGTGGGCGGGGCAGCCGCCGCGCCCACGTGAGGAGGTGTGATGCCACGCGTGTGGGACGTGCCGGTGCGTGACTCGACGCGGGTGCGGGACGCGAGGGTGGCCGCCGAACAGGCCGCCGCGCTGGCCGGGCTCGACGAGGGGCGCACCGCCTCCGCCGCACTGGTCGCGACCGAGCTGGCGACGAACCTCCTCAAGCACGCGGAGGACGGTCAGGTGCTGGTGGACGTGGTGGCGCCGCCGGACCTGCCTGCCGGGCGGGGCGCGCCCCGAGTCGTGCAGATCGTGGCGATCGACCACGGCCCGGGCATCGCCGACGTGGCCCGGGCGCGGCGCGACGGGTTCTCCACGGCCGGTTCCCTGGGCGCCGGACTCGGCACGTGCCTCCGGGTCGCCGACGACTTCGGCCTGCACAGCACGCCCGGCCGGGGCACGGTGGCCCTGGCCCGCGTCGGCCCCGCCGTCAGGGACGTACGGTCCGCGTACGACGCGCCGCGCGGGGCGCGGGACGGCCGGACGGGCGCCGTCACCGACGCACGGCCGTCGTCCGGCCCGCCCGGCGGGGTGCGGGCCGGTGGGGTGAACGTGCCGTTGGGGGCGGCCGAGTACTCGGGCGACGCCTGGGCGTGGGTGCGGTCGGGGGACCTGCTGACGCTGATGCTGGCGGACGGACTGGGTCACGGCCCGGAGGCCGCCCGTGCCTCGACGGCGGCGGTGGCGGCGCTCCGGGAGGCGGCCGGTCTGCCGCCGGGCGAGGTGCTGCGCCGGCTGGACGCGGCGCTGTCCGGGACGCGGGGCGCGGCCGTCGCGGTGGCCCGGGTCGACACCCGGACCGGGCGGCTGCGGTTCGCCGGCGTCGGGAACGTGGGGGCACGGCTGTGCGAGGACGGCACGTGGCGGCATCTGACGTCCCGGCCCGGCATCATCGGCGTCCACCGGCACGCCACCCTGCGCGAGGAGGAGACCGGCTGGGGGCCCGGCCGGCTGCTGATCATGCACACCGACGGTCTGCCCAGCCGCTGGACACCGCCGTCGGACGCCCGGCTGTGGGAGGCGGACCCGGCGGTGACGGCCGCCGTGACCATCCGGGACGCCGGCAGCCGCGCCCGGCCGGTGCGGGACGACACGGCGGTGGCCGTACTGAGCGCGGGACCGGTCGCCACATGAGCCAGATGACCCGTACCTTGATCCACACGTGGGAGATCTCCTCCGTCACCGACGCCGCCGAGGCGCGCGTCGCGACCGCCCGGCTTGCCGCCGCGTACGGCGTGCCCGCCCTGGAACGCGCCCGGCTGACGGCTTCGCTCAGCGCGCACCTGCGCCAGTGCCTCATCAAGGGCGGCACCTGGCGGCTCGACGCGGAGGCGCCGGCGGCCGGGCCCGGCATGCTGCACGTGGTGGTGACGTCGTCGCGGGAGTCGTCCGCCGACGCGGAGACACCGTGGAGTACGGCGGTCGCGTGCCCGGGGACAGTGCCGGCCGAGGCGCCGCTCGGCGCCGTCGCCCGCCCGTGGGCGGCGGTGACCGCTGCTTCGGACGGCGCGGTGAGCGGCCTCGCCGAGGCGTTGCTCGGTGCCGACGAGGACACGGCGCTGGTGCTGCGCGGTCTCTCCGAGCAGGAGGAGCTGGTCGCCTTCCACCGGGAGGAGCTGCATCAGACCAACCAGGGCGTGCTGGCGCTGCACGCGGAGCTGGACGCGGCCGGGCGGGCGCAGCGGGAGGCGTTCGCGGCGGAACGCGCGGCACGCCGGGAGGCGGAGGCCGCCCGGCGCAGGCTGACGTTCCTCGCGGACGCCAGCGCCGCGTTGACGGCCTCGCTCAACCACGACGAGATCGTGCGGCTGCTGCCCACCCTGCTGGTGCCGGAGTACGCCCGCACCGTGGACGTGTGGCTGTTCGACCACGACCACGGCACCGACCGGCAGGGCCCCGCGGTGCCGCACCCCGCGGCGGCCGTACGCGCGGCGCGCACCGGGCGCCCGCAGTACGCCGCCGGGGATCCGGGCGGTCTGCCCGGCGTGGACGACCGGCCGCCCTCGGCGCTCGATCCGGAACGGCCGCTGCTGTGCATTCCGCTGGTGACCCGGCGGGCGCCGCTGGGCGTGCTGACCCTGTCGCCGCCGGGGGCGCGCTGGGACCCGGACGACGCCGTGATGCTGATCGAGCTGACGCGGCGTGCCAGCGTCGCCCTCGACAACGCCCGGCGGTTCGAGCACAACCGGGACATCGCCGAGACGTTGCAGCGCGCCCTGCTCACGGACCTGCCCGAGACGCCCGGCCTGGGCCTCGCGGCCCGCTATCTGCCGGCCACCCGCGGGCTGAACATCGGCGGCGACTGGTACGACGCGTTCCGGCAGCGCGACGGGAGCCTGATCACGATCGTCGGGGACGTGACCGGGCACGGCCTGCACGCGGCCGTCATGATGAGCCAGCTGCGCACCGCGCTGCGCGCCTACGCCGTGGACGGCGGCAGCCCGGGACGGCTGCTGACGCGGCTGCACCAGTTCCTGCACCACCTCCAGCCCGACCTGTACGCCACGGCTGTCATCGCGCGGTTCCACCCGGACGACCCGACCCTGACGTGGGCCGCCGCCGGTCATCCCCCGCCGGTCCTGCGGACCCCGGACGGGCGGGTGCGCACCCTGGACGCCCGGCCGGGTGCCATGCTCGGCATCCCGCTGCGTCAGGAGATCGCCGACCACACGGTGCGCCTGTCGCCCGGCTCGACCCTCGCCCTCTACACCGACGGTCTGGTCGAGCGGCGCGCGCACGGCATAGACCCGGGCATCGAACGGCTCGCGGCGGCGTTCGGCGGGTTCGGGACCGAGGAACTGGACGCGGACCTGAACGGTTCGGCGGACCGGATCCTGCGGCCGCTGCTGAGCGATTCCGAGCGGGACGACGACGTGTGCCTGCTGCTGTGTCACTTCCGCGGTACGCGGTGACGGCCGTACGGCCCTCCCGCCTCCCGTCCTGACGGGCCGGCGCGCGGCGCGCACGGCGGTGACCGGCGGTTTCGTCTGCCTGCCCCGCCCGGCTGGCGGACCGGCCGCGGACACGGTGGGATCGATGAGGTGCGAGGCAGCGATCCGGGGGCACGCGGAAGGCGTTCGTTCCAGACCACCCGGAGCCGTAGAGAGGGATGAGACCGTGACACGACCCAGGATCCTGGTGGTCGGCGCCGGCTTCGCCGGAGTGGAGTGCGTCCGCCGTCTGGAGCGCAGGCTCGCTCCCGACGAGGCCGACGTCACCCTGGTGACGCCGTTCGCCTACCAGCTCTACCTGCCCCTGCTCCCCCAGGTCGCCTCCGGCGTGCTGACGCCCCAGTCGATCGCCGTGTCCCTGCGCCGCAGCAAGAAGTACCGCACCCGGATCATCCCGGGCGGCGCGATCGGCGTGGACCTCGCGTCGAAGGTCTGCGTGGTGCGCACCATCACCGACCAGATCGTCAACGAGCGGTACGACCACATCGTGCTGGCGCCGGGCAGCGTCACCCGCACCTTCGACATCCCGGGCCTGACGGACAACGCGTACGGCATGAAGACGCTCGCGGAGGCCGCCTACGTCCGCGACCACGTGATCTCCCAGCTCGACCTCGCCGATGCCAGCCAGAACCCGGCCGAGCGGGCCTCCAGGCTGCAGTTCGTGGTGGTCGGCGGCGGCTACGCGGGCACCGAGACCGCCGCCTGCCTGCAGCGCCTCACGCACTCCGCGATGCGCCGCTATCCGCGCCTGGACCCGCGTCTGATCAGGTGGCACCTCATCGACGTCGCGCCGAAGCTCATGCCGGAGCTGGGCGACAAGCTCGGCCGCAGCGCCCAGGAGGTCCTGCGCGGGCGCGGTATCGAGATCTCCCTCGGCGTCTCCATCGAGAAGGCGGGGCCGGAGGAGGTCACGTTCACCGACGGCCGGGTCGTGCCGACGCGCACCCTGATCTGGACGGCCGGTGTGGTCGCCAGCCCGCTCATCGCCACGCTCGGCGCGGAGACGGTCCGCGGGCGGCTCGCCGTCAACGCCGAGCTGAACCTGCCCGGCCACCACGGGGTGTTCGCGCTCGGCGACGCCGCCGCCGTGCCCGACCTGGCCAGGGGCGAGGACGCCGTCTGCCCGCCCACCGCTCAGCACGCCGCCCGGCAGGGCAAGCTCGTCGCCGACAACGTCATCGCGACGCTGCGGAACAAGCCGTTGCAGCCGTACGTGCACAAGGACCTGGGGCTGGTCGTCGACCTCGGCGGCCGGGACGCCGTGTCCAAGCCGCTCGGTGTCGAACTGCGCGGCACGGCCGCCCAGGCCGTGGCGCGCGGTTACCACTGGTCGGCGCTGCGCACCAACGTCGCCAAGACGCGCGTGATGACCAACTGGCTGCTCAACGCGGTCGCGGGCGACGACTTCGTCCGCACCGGGTTCCAGGCCCGCAAGCCGGCCAAGCTGAAGGACTTCGAGTACACCGACTCGTACCTGACACCGGCAGAGGTACGGGCGCAGGTCGAGGCGGCAGGCAGCCGCAGCCCGGACAGCCGGGCGTGAGACGTCGGGGACGGTGGCCCGCCCGCGGCCGTCGGGGGCAACCCGCCTCCGGCCCGGCGGGCCGGCACGGGTGCGATGGTGGGGCGGGACGGCAGCCGGTCGCCGGAGCGGGTCCGGCGTGACGTGGGGGAAGGTGCGGCGGCGTGAGGGCAGCGGGACGACGGTCGGCGCGGGCACGGCTGGGGGATCGTCTGGCGGCGTCGGACCCCGGCCTGCTGCGGCTGACGGCCGGGCTGCGCACGGTGGGCGCCGTCGCGCTCACACTGGCCGTGCTCGCCCCGCTGAACGCCGGCGTCACCCGGCTGGTGGCCGGTGCCATGGCGGCGATGGTCGCCACGTTCTCCATCCGGGAGAAGCAGCGCCCCCGGCAGGCCGTCACCCTCGCGCTCGGGCTGCCCGTCGCGCTGGCCTCGGTGTCGCTGGGCGCGCTGCTGCACCCGTATGTCCTCGCCGGTGACGCCTTCTTCGTCGCGCTGATCTTCGTGGCCGTGTACGGCCGCAGGTTCGGCGACCGGGGCACGGCGCTGGGGCTCGTGGGTTTCCAGACGTACTTCCTGTCCCTGTTCGTCGGCGCCGAGGCGTCGGGACTGCCGGGGCTGTACGCCGTCATCTGCGTCGCGTTCGCGAGCAGTGCCGCGATGCGGTTCGCGATCGTGCCGCAGACCCCGGCGGGCGTCCTGGAGCGGTTGCGGCAGGCGTTCCGGGCCCGGCTCGCGCAGTTGGTGTCCGCGCAGCTCGACCTGCTCGACGCCGGCCCCGACGACATCGACAAGGCGCTCGAGGCCGTACGCGACGGCACAGCGCGGTTGCACGAGTCGGCCCTGATGATCCAGTCGCGACTGGAGGAGGGCACGCCGGACGAGTCCGTGGCGCGCCTGGTGCAGCGCCGCGTCGCGGACGCCGAGATCGCGGCCGAGCGGCTCGGACTGCAGTTGCTGACCGCGCGCAGCGCCGAGCGGACGGACACGCTCACCCTGCACCTGCCGGGCGCGCCCGCCCCCGAGGCGGGGAGGCTGCCGGTGGGGGACGAGGCGATCGACACCGTACGGCGGGATCTTCGCGCGCTGCGGCTGCTCGTGGTGCGGCCGCCCGCCGAGCGCACGGGCGAGTACACGGGCACGGCGCTCGCGCAGCTGCGCAACCGGCTGCTCGGCTACCGCGAGGAGGAGAACCTTCCCGTGGCGGCGCCGGCCGTGCAGGACGTGTTCCGGGGCATCGGCGAGGCCGCCCGCGCGGTGCTGGGGCTGCGGATCGCCTTCGAGGGGCCGCAGGACGAGTCGCAGGACTCCCCGGCCACGGCCCGCTCCCGTGAGGAGTTCGACGCGGAGGACGCCGCGATCGACGCGGGGGACGTGGTGGACGGGGCGGCCGGGGAGCAGACGCCCGGCGGTCTCGACCGGCCCACGACGCGGGCGGCGGTGCAGGTCGCGGTGGGGTCGGCGCTGGCCATCGTGGGCGGCGAGTTCCTGTCCAGCCACCGCTGGTACTGGGCGGTGCTCACCTGCTGGATCGTGTTCCTGAACACCGCCTCGACCGGCGAGATCCTGGTGAAGGGCTACCGGCGGCTGCTGGGCACGGTGTTCGGCGTGGTGGCCGGCATCGCGCTGGCCGGGCTGGTCGGACCGCACACGTGGCTCGCCTTCGGGCTCGTCCTGGTGCTGATCTTCGCGATGTTCTACTCGGCGCCGCTGTCGTACACGCTGATGTCGTTCTTCGTGACGGCGATGCTGGGGCTGCTGTACACCCTGCTGCACACCTACAGCCTGTCGGTGCTGCTGCTGCGGGTGGCGGAGACGGCGCTGGGCGCGGCGTGCGGGGTGTTCGCTGCGGTGTTCGTGCTGCCGGTGCGGACCGACCGGCGTACCAACGAGTTGCTCGGCACCGTGCTGGCACGGCTCGTCGACGTCACCGAGGACGCCGTGGACCAGCTCAGTGGCGGGCCCGCGACCGACCTGCTCGACAAGGCGCGGGAGCTGGACCAGGCACTGTCCGACCTGCGGGGCGCCACGTTGCCGCTCACGCATCCGGTCACACCGCTGCGGGCCCGGCGCAGCACCGCCGAGTACGTGGTGGCGCTGCTGGAGACCTGCGCGTACCACGCGCGTTCGCTGGCCGCGACGGCCGAGCTGCTGCCCACGCATCCGTCGATCGCGGCGGACCCCCGGCTGCGCGGGGCGGTACGGCGGACCGTGCGCAACATCGAGGCGATCGCCGCGCGGGTGGCGGACGAGCACGCCGACGTGGAAGTGGTGTCGGGGCAGAGCGTGGCGGCGCTGCTGGAGCCCGGCCGGGCGGGCGCGGAGCGGTACGGTCGCGTCACCGGCCGTGTGCTGCGGCATCTGGAGCGCCTGGACGAGGCCGTCGCGGGGCTGGCCCGGCCGCTGCGGGTGCCGGTGGCGCAGCCGCGGCGGTGAGCGTCGGGGCGGGCGGGGCGCCGCGGGTGCGACGCCTCGGCCGCGTTCGCCGCTCCGGTCAGAAGTCGGTGGGCAGCCCGCTGGCCTCGGCGATGCCGCGCAGTTCCTCGGTCTGACGGTGCCGTTCGCGGATGTGTTCGGCGATCTCGCCGAGCCGCTCGGGGTCCGCGGCGGTGTCCGCGTCGGTGACGACCCGGACCGGGCCGGTGTCGTCCACGGTGATCTCGACGACCTCGTTGTCCAGGCGTCCGGTGACGGCGGTGGCGATGACCAGCGCGGCCTCGTCCCGCACCTCCTGGGGCAGTTCCTCGCTGTCGTCGCCGTCGAGCGCGAAGTCGAGGGTGGACAGCTCCTGGCGGTCGATGGCCCGCAGCACGGGTTCGACCACCCGCAGCAGCAGCTGGTAGTCCTCGGTGTCCATTCTGATGCGCAGGAGATCGAGGTACATCTCCACGGGGCGTCCGCCCTCCGGGGGGATCTCGGATTCGCTCATGTCCGTACGGGTTCCCCGCCGTGCGCCGCTCAGACGCGGCGCGGCGCAGACTCTGCGTGTGCCCGGCTCCCGGGCCGGGGCCCGGCTGCCGGTGCGCGGACTCCGCCCGTGCTGGTCCGTGCCCGGTCCGTGCTCAGACCCTGCGCCAGCGGGCCATGGCGAAGGAGAAGAACCCGAACAGCACGAGGCCGGTCGCCACGCAGGCCAGCAGCCAGGGCCCGAGCGGGGTGCCGGAGAAGGAGCGGAGCGTGTCGTCCAGGCCCTTGGCCCGGTCGGGCTCGTACGCGGCGGCGGCCCGTACGGCGAAGCCTCCCGCCACCGCGAACACCAGGCCGCGTGTCACGCCGCCCCCGACGCCCGCCACGTCGACCAGTCGCCGGGCCCGCGCGGACATGTCGTGGTGGCGCAGCTTGTCGCGGTAGCGGCGCCGGACCGCCGTCGTGGCCATCCACACCCCGGCCACGACGACCGCGGTCCCGGCGGCGGCCGTCAGCCACTGACCGGCGGGCAGCTCGAGGACCCTGGCCGTGGCGTCCCGGGACTGCCGGTCGCTCGAGTCTCCGCCGCCGGAGGGGTGGGCGCCGTCGCTCGCGAAGGCGAGCACGGAGTAGGCGACGAAGGAGTAGAAGACGAACCGGGCGGTGGCGAGCAGACGTTTGCGGGGCTTGCGTCCGTCGGGGCCGGCCTCGCCGGACACCGCCTCGGACAGCCGCCACAGGGCCATGCCGACGAGCCCGGCGCCCAGCGCCCACAACAGGACGGCGCCGAACGGCTGGTCGGCGACCGCGGCGAGCGCGCCGCCCCGGTCCGCCTGGCGCCGCGTCCCGCCGAAGGCGACCTGCAGCGCGAGCACACCCACCAGGAGGTAGATGACGCCGCGCGCGGCGAGTCCCGCCCGCGCGGCGCCTTCCGCGACCGATCCCGTGGCCCGTTTCTCCCGGCCGGGCAGGCAGCCGCCCACCGTCATACCCGTCTTCATCCGCACCTCCGGGGATGCGGATGCCCCGGCGCGGGCACGTCACACCCCGGCCGGCCCGCAGGCCGGTGCCGGCACGGGGATTCAGGGCGCGGTCGGCCGGTCGGCGCCCAGCACCTCGTCGCGGACCTGGGCGCAGCTGCGGCTGATGAGCCGGGAGACGTGCATCTGGGAGATTCCGAGCCGGTCGGCGATGCGGCTCTGGGTCATGTCCTCGAAGAACCGCATGTAGAGGATGGCCCGCTCCCGCTCGGGCAGCCTGCGCAGGCCCTCCTTGGCGGACTCCCGGTCCACGACGACGTCGTAGGACGCGTCCGTCGCGCCGAGGGTGTCGGAGAGGCTGTAGCCGTCGTCGCCGGCCGACAGTTCGGCGTCCAGCGACAGGGTGCTGAAGCTTTCGAGGGCCTCGAGTCCGGCGCCGACCTCCTCCTCGGTCAGGCCGGTGTGCGCGGCGATGTCCGCGACGGAGGGCTCGGGGCTGCCGGGGTTCTGGGTGAGTTCGCGGCGTGCGACGCGGACCTTGTTGCGCAGTTCCTGGACGCGGCGGGGTACCCGCAGGGCCCACATGCGGTCCCGGAAGTGCCGTTTGACCTCGCCGGTGATGGTCGGCACGGCGTAGCTCTCGAAGGCGCCGCGCGAGGGGTCGAAGCGGTCGACGGCTTTCACCAGGCCGAGGGCGGCGACCTGCCGCAGGTCTTCTATGGACTCGCCGCGGTCGCGGAACCGGCCGGCGATGCGGTGGGCCATGGGCAGCCAGGCGGTGACGAGTTCGTCGCGGATCGCGTCGCGCCGGGGGCCGTCTTCCGCGGTGGCCAGCCTGGCGAAGAGTTCGGCCGTGTCGGGCGCGTCGTCGTGCCGGCGGCGGGTGGGCGGCGGGGAGGGCTCGGCGGGCGGAGTCGTGGGCGGGCCGGCAGGGAGTGCGGTCGTGAGGGTGTCCGTGCCGGGACGGCTGGTCGGCGTATCCATCAGCATGCGGAATCGCTCCTGAACGGTCGTTTCAGGGACTACCGCGGGACGGTGGCTGTCCGGCTCACGTGGAGGGCCCGGAGCAGTACCGATCCCGCTGGCGCGCCTCCGGTCCGAAGCACGAGTCTGCATTTGCCCTGTGACAAGAAAGGCAAACACCACATAGAGGAATAATAATCAGAAAAGCGGCAGCACGGCGGTGATGCGCTTGCCGCCCGAGGGGAGGCAGGAGACGTGGACGTCGCAGGCGAGCCGGCACACGATGGGCCAGCCGTGTCCGCCCGGGCGGCGGCGTCCCTGCCGGTCGGCCGGGGGCACCACCACCGGCGGTTCGGCGCTGCGGTCGCTGACCGAGACGCGGACGTCGTGGCCGACGACGTCGACGCGGAAGTCGGTGATGCCGCCGCCGTGCAGCAACGCGTTGGTGGTCAGCTCCGAGGCGACGAGCAACGCGTCCGACAGGGCGTCGGCGTCGCAGGGGCGGTGGGCGTCACGGCAGCGTTCGGTGACCGCGCGTTCCACGGCCCGGCGGGCCTCGGCGGGCTTGCAGGGCCCGGGGCGCACAGCCGTACGCATGCCCCGTGCCCGGGCGACAGGTTCCGTGGTGTGCTCCTCGCACATCTCTGAACTCCCTGGTCGGTGGATGAGAAGCCGGAGTCGGCGTCGGTGACGTGCGCGGCCCGCGTACGCGAATCCCGTGCACCGGTCCCCTCGTGGGCGCGGCCTCGGCGCCATGGCCTCGGCGGCCGGTCCGTGCGCATCCACGGGCCTCTCCTTCCGGCTGACCTGTGCGCGGACTGTCAAACATCGGCCCTCGCCCGGCACTGCGGCGGTCGTTCGGCCGTCCGGGGGTACCTGAACGGCATGACCGATGTGGTGGACTCGGACGAATTGCTGCGGCGCATCCAGCGCGCGAGGGCCTGCGCGGCGGCCGAGCGGCGATCCTGGCGGACCAAACGCGGCGAACTGGGCCGCACCGACCCGGCAGCGGCCCACGACGCGGCCGTACGCGAACTGACCTATGAGGCCGTGCTGCGGGTACTGGACGAGATCCTGTCCCCGGGCAGGCACCCGGAGCCGGGCTGAGACGACCGGGGCGCGCGCGCCGGCATGCCGAGGGTGGTACGGCGGCGCGGCGTCGGCCGGCGGCGTGCCGCGGTGCGCCGCACCGCACCGCACCGCACCGGCGGGGCGATTGCCGTGGGCCGCGCCGGGCACCCGCTTGGCACCAGTCCCAGGCCCTGCGGCGCGGCGGCGGACCCGGGGGCGATCGCCGGGGTGCGCCACCGCCGTCCGGTGCCGCCGGTGTCGTGGACGAGGCGTGGGGAGCGCCTCTGCCCTGCCACCCGGACCTGCCGTCGTGGGCGACGGACGCGGGCGCCGGCATCTGCGTCACCGGTATCCCCAAGACGGGCAGCGGCCTGGAGCAGGAGCGCGGGGGCGCGGTTCCGAGTGAGACGGGTCACGTGGGCCCGTTGCCTGTTGCGTGCCGCACCCCTCAGTGGTTTATCGTTCACACACAAGTGGCGACGGGGTCGACGGTCCGTCCCCCGTACGTCACCGTTTACGGCCCTGGCTGGACTCCCCCGTTCCAGTCAGGGCATTTTTTTCGCTGTCTTCCGTCCGCTTCTCGAAAAGTCCCGTACGCCGAGGTGCCCGGGGCGTCCGCAGCGGCTGAAATGGGACGTAGGGAAAGCACCCGGACCGAACCGCCGGTGAGGAGCCCCGCCTCATGACCAAAGCGATCAAACTGCTCACCGCCCTGCCGGCGCCGCAGCGGCAGCATCTGATGACGCTCGCGAGAGAGGTCTCCTTTCCCGAGGACGCCCGGATCTTCGAGGCGGGCGGCCGGGCCGACCGCTTCTGGGTGATCCGGTCGGGCGCCGTCAGCCTGGACCAGGACGTGAACTCCCCGCAGCGGGTGACCGTCGCGAGCCTCGGCGCGGGCGACCTGCTCGGCTGGTCCTGGCTGTTCCCGCCGTACGAGTGGGACTTCGGCGCGGAGGCGTTCAGCCCGGTGCGCGCCTACGAGTTCGAGGCGTCGACGGTCCTCGCGGCGTGCGAGGAGGACCCGCCGCTCGGGCTGACGCTGATGCGGGGCGTGGCGGAAATCCTCGCGTACCGCCTGGAGATGACCCGGGGCAGGCTCATGGAGCAGTACGCGATACACCGGGGCGGAGTGCTCTGAGTCCCGGACCCCGACGCCGGAGGACGCCGGGGCCCACGCCGTGTGACACCTGCGGGGTCAGACCCTGTAGCGCCGCAGGGCGGGTGCCGCCGCGGCCAGCGCCAGCATCACGACCACCACCAGAGCGCCCCCGCCCACGACGGCCGCGCGCGGCCCGAAGGCCGAGCCGGCGGTGCCGTGCAGCACGTCGGCCAGGCGCGGTCCGCCCGCGACGACGACCGTGAACACGCCCTGCATACGGCCGCGCATCTCGTCCGTCGCGGCGGACAGCAGGATCGACCCGCGGAAGACCATCGACACCATGTCGGCCGTCCCGGCGACGGCCAGGAACGCGACCGCGAGCCACAGACTGCCGCTCAGCCCGGCCCCGGCGACGGCCGCGCCCCAGACGACGACCGCCCCGATCACCATCCACCCGTGCCGGCGTGCCCGCGAGAACGTGCCGGAGAACAGTCCGCCGGCCACCGCGCCGAGGGGGATCGCCGCGAACAGCAGACCGAGGGCGAGTTCCTCGCCGTAGGGGGCGTAGGTGTGGGCGGCCAGTTCGGGGAACAGGGCGCGGGGCATGCCGAAGACCATCGCCACGATGTCGGCGAGGAAGGACAGCAGCAGCACCTTGTGCCGGGCGATGTAGCGGAAGCCCGCGACGACCTCGCGCAGTCCCGCGCGGCGTTTCGCGTTCGCCACGAGCGGCGGCAGCGGGGGCAGGCGGTACACCGCCCACAGCGTGACGCACAGGGCGACCGCGTCGATGAGGTACAGCTCGGCCAGGCCGACCACGGGGATCAGGGCGCCGGCGAGCAGCGGGCCGACGATCTGGCCGGTCTGCATCACGGTCGAGCCGAGCGCGCTGGCGGCGGGGAGCTGTCCCTCGGGCACGAGGCGGGCGACGGACGCGCTGCGCGCCGGTGCGTTGAGGCCCCAGAACGCCTGCTGGAGCGCGAGCAGGACCATGAGTACGCCGACCGACTCCAGTGCGGTGACGGCCTGGATCCAGAACAGCAGCAACGTGGCGGCGATCCCGGTGTTGGTGATCAGCAGCAGTCTGCGGCGGTCCACGCTGTCGGCGACGGCGCCGCCCCACAGCGCGAACACGACCAGCGGCAGCAGCCCGGCGAGGCTCGCGGCCCCGACCCAGGCCGAGGAGCCGGTGATGTCGTAGATCTGCTTGGGTACGGCGACGGCGGTGAGCTGGCTGCCCACGGCGGTGACGGCGGTCGAGGACCACAGTCTGCGGTAGGCGGGCACGCGCAGGGGGCGGGTGTCCATGGCCCAGCGGCGCCATCTCCGGCGGGGCGTCGGCGCCGCCCGCCCGGTGTCCGGCCGCGGTGCGGCGCTGCTCTCGCTGGTGTCCACGTACGTCGTCCTGGTTGCTCGTTACATCTTTCTGGCGGGGTTCACTATGGCACCCTCCGCGGCGTGGCTCGCACGCCGTGTCAGCCTCCGGTGATGAGGTTCGCGCCGAGGGTGATCATGGTGAGCGCGACCAGACCGTCCAGGACCCGCCAGGCGGCGGGGCGGGCCAGGAAGCGGCCCAGCAGCCGGGCCCCGAAGCCCAGCGCCACGAACCAGCACAGGCTGGCCAGTACGGCGCCCAGCCCGAACGTCCAGCGCGACGAACCGCGGTCGGCTGCGACGGACCCGAGCAGGAAGACCGTGTCGAGGTAGACGTGCGGGTTCAGCCAGGTCATCGCCAGGCACGTCAGCACCGCCCGGCGACGGGACCCCGCCCCCTCTCCGTCCGCCGTGAGTCCCTCGGCGGGGCGGAACACCCGGCGGGCGGCCAGGACGCCGTAGCAGAGCAGGAAGGCGCCGCCGATCCGTCCGACCGCCGTCAGCGCACCCGGCCACGCCACCACGACCGCCCCGACCCCGGCGACGCCGAGGGTGATGAGGACGGCGTCGGACAGGGCGCAGATGGAGACGACGGCGAGGACCGCGTCGCGGCGGACGCCCTGGCGCAGGACGAAGGCGTTCTGGGCGCCGATGGCGACGATGAGGGAGAGGCCGGTGCCGAATCCTGCGGCGGCGGCGGTCAGGGCGGGACTCATGGCGTGAACGCTAGGGAAAGGATCACCCGGCGTACAGCTAAAGATTCTTACGTATCATAAGCCGATGTGATGATGACCATGGGTGAGCTTCCGCTGGACCAGGTGCGGACGCTGCTGGCGGTGGTGGACGAGGGCACCTTCGACGCGGCTGCCGCCGCGCTGCACGTGACGCCGTCGGCGGTGAGCCAGCGCGTGAAGGCCCTGGAGCAGCGCACCGGCCGGGTCCTGTTGCTGCGGACCAAGCCGGTGCGGCCGACGGAGTCGGGACGGGTGGTCGTGCGGCTGGCCCGGCAGTTGACCCGGCTGGAGCGCGACGCGTACGCCGAGCTGGGGCTGAGCGGCGCCGGGGCCGGGGAGCCGACGCGGGTGTCCGTGGCGGTGAACGCGGACTCGCTGGCGACGTGGTTCCTCGCCGCGCTCACACGGGTGCCGGAGGAGCCCGCGCTCACCTTCGAGCTGCGCCGCGAGGACGAGGACCACACGGCGGCGCTGCTGCGGGAGGGGCTCGTCATGGCGGCGGTGACGTCGTCGCGCGACGCGGTGCCGGGCTGCTCGGTGCGAGCCCTCGGCCGGATGCGGTACCTGCCGGTGGCGAACCCGGAGTTCGCCGCGCGGCGGCTGCGGGGCGCGGCCCTGGTGGAGGCGCTGGCAGCGGCTCCCGTGGTGGCCTTCGACCGGCGGGACGACTTCCAGGACGGCTTCGTGCGCAGGCTCGGCGGGCCGGGCGCCGCCGGGGGGAGGCGGCACTTCGTGCCCACGTCGGAGGGGTTCGTGGAGGCCGTCGCGGCCGGGCTCGGCTGGGGCATGGTGCCCGAGGCGCAGGCGGAGCCGCTGCTGCGCGTCGGCCGCCTGGCCGAACTGGCGCCGGACAGCTGGGTCGACGTACCGCTGTACTGGCAGCAGTGGAAGCTCGACTCCCCGGCGCTGGCGGCGGTCGCGGAGGCGGTGGTGTCGGCGGCGGCCGAGGCACTGCGGTGACACGGCTGGACCGCGACGGCGACCGCGGGGCGTCTGTCCGCGGGGCGTCGCCCCGGCCGTCCCCTCAGCGGTCCCCCTCGCCTCCCACCCTCTCCAGCCGCGCCGCCGCGCTCTCCAGCAGCATCTCCAGGGCCGTCGGATAGGCGCTGGTGACCATGCGGGTGGCGAGCAGCGGGGCGGCCTCCGCGATGCGGGGGTGGGTCGTCGCGGGCAGCCGGGCGTACGTCGACAGCCACATGTCCTCGTCGGCGCGCAGCGCGTCCGGCGGCAGGGCGAGCGAGGCGGCGTCGAGAGCGGCGAAGGCCAGGGTCTGGTCGACGAAGGCGTGGTAGACGCGCACGGTCTCGGACAGCGGGAACCCGGCGGTGCGCAGCACGTCGAGGATCGCCTCGTCGGCCGCCAGCTCGTGGGCGCGGCCCGTGACCCGGCTCGCCGTCAGCAGCGCGGCCTGGGGGTGCGCGACATACGCGGCGTGGATGCGCAGCCCGGCGGTCCGCAGGTCCGCCCGCCACTCCCCCGTACGCTCCCAGCCGCGCAGGGCCTGCCCGATGAGGGCGTCGCCGATGGCGCGGGTCAGGTCGTCCATGCCGCGGAAGTACCGGTAGAGGGTGCTGGGGTCGCAGTCGAGGGCCAGACCGAGCCGGCGGGCGGTCAGACCGCCGCTGCCGTGTTCGCGCAGCATCCGGAGCGCGCTCTCCACGATGAGCGCCTCGGACAGCACGGTGCCGCTCCTGGTGGGCCGGCGCCGCCGGCGTTTCTCCTCGGGCACCACGCGTTTCGCCATGTCCACCTGCCTGTCCGTCCGCCGCCGCGCTTACGCCAACACCATTGACCTTAGACGACGGCCCGGCGCAGCATCTCCGTCCGGGGCCCCACCTCGTTCGTCGTCTCTTTCCCGTTCCTGGACCCTGAGGGAGCTCTGTCATGCGTGTACTGCTCGTGGGAGCCGGTGGTGTGGGCACCGCCGTCACCCGGATCGCGGCCCGCCGTCCGTTCTTCGACCTGATGGTGGTGGCCGACTACGACCCGGCGCGCGCCGGGGCCGCCGTGTCGGCGCTCGGTGACGAGGGGGCCCGGTTCCGCGCCGAGCGGGTGGACGCCGGGGACGAGGCGGCGGTGGCGGAGCTGCTGCGCCGGCACTCCTGCGACGTGCTGTTCAACGCGACCGACCCGCGGTTCGTGATGCCCCTGTTCCGGGCCGCGCGGGCGGCGGGCGCCACGTACCTCGACATGGCGATGTCGCTGTCGCGGCCGCACCCGGAGCGCCCGTACGAGGAGTGCGGGGTGAAGCTGGGCGAGGAGCAGTTCGCGGCGGCGGACGACTGGGAGAAGGCGGGCGCCCTGGCGCTGGTGGGCATGGGCGTGGAGCCGGGCCTGTCCGACGTGTTCGCCCGGTACGCGGCCGACGAGCTGTTCGACGACATCGAGGAGATCGGCGTCCGGGACGGCGCGAACCTCACCGTCGACGGGTACGACTTCGCGCCGTCCTTCAGCATCTGGACCACGATCGAGGAGTGCCTCAACCCGCCCGTCGTGTACGAGGCGGACCGCGGCTGGTTCACGACGGAGCCGTTCAGTGAGCCCGAGGTGTTCGACTTCCCTGCCGGCATCGGCCCGGTGGAGTGCGTGAACGTGGAGCACGAGGAGGTGCTGCTCGTGCCGCGCTGGGTGGGCGCGCGCCGGGTCACCTTCAAGTACGGCCTGGGCGAGGAGTTCGTGAACACGCTCCGGACGCTGCACCTGCTCGGCCTCGACCGCACCGAGCCGGTGACCGTGCCGGGCCCGGCCGGACCGGTGGCGGTGTCGCCGCGGGACGTCGTCGCCGCCTGCCTGCCCGACCCGGCCACGCTGGGCGAGCGGATGCGGGGCAAGACGTGTGCGGGCACCTGGGTGCGGGGCGTGAAGGACGGCGCGCCGCGCGAGGTGTACCTGTACCACGTGGTCGACAACGAGTGGTCGATGAAGGAGTACGGCTGTCAGGCCGTGGTGTGGCAGACCGCGGTGAACCCGGTCGTCGCACTCGAACTCCTCGCCGGCGGCGCCTGGTCGGGCGCCGGGGTGCTCGGCCCGGAGGCCTTCCCGCCCCGCCCGTTCCTGGACCTGCTGACCGAGTACGGCTCCCCGTGGGGTCTGCGGGAGCAGTGACGGGCGGCGGCGGGGTCGGAGTCCGGGCGGCCGTCCCGGAAGGGCAGCGGGCCGGCGCGGGAGGTCGGCCGGCCGGCGCGGGAGGGTGCTGGAGGGCGGTGGGAGCCGGTCAGTATTCGAGAAGCGCCGGACGCCCGGCGCCCTCTAGCGTTGCGGCAGACGAACCCTCGGTCGCCTGGTTGGATCGGGTGCCCGGCCGGACCGGGCCGAGGGGATGCCGACGGGGCCGCGCAGGAACCCCGCGCGAGGGATGGAGACGCAGAACATGAGCACGTCCAAGAGGTCGGACACCCCGGCGGAAACCCGGGCGGGCGCGCCGCACGCCGCCGACCGGCACGACATGATCCGCGTGCACGGGGCGCGTGTGAACAACCTCAAGGACCTCAGCATCGAGATCCCGAAGCGCCGGCTGACGGTGTTCACCGGCGTCTCCGGTTCGGGCAAGAGCTCGCTGGTGTTCGACACGATCGCGGCGGAGTCGCAGCGGCTGATCAACGAGACGTACAGCGCGTTCCTTCAGGGTTTCATGCCGACGCTGGCGCGGCCCGAGGTCGACGTCCTCGACGGGCTGACGACCGCGATCAGCGTGGACCAGCAGCGGATGGGCGGTGACCCGCGCTCCACGGTGGGCACCGTCACCGACGCGAACGCGATGCTGCGGATCCTGTTCAGCCGGCTGGCCGAGCCGCACATCGGCCCGCCCAGCGCGTACTCCTTCAACACGGCCTCGGTGAAGGCGAGCGGCGCGATCACCGTGCAGCGCGGCGACAGGACCAGGGCGGAGAAGGCGACCTTCGAGCGCACCGGCGGCATGTGCACCCGCTGCGAGGGCCGCGGCAAGGTCTCCGACATCGACCTGACGCAGCTCTACGACGACTCGAAGTCGCTGTCGGAGGGCGCGTTCACCATCCCCGGCTGGAAGTCGGACAGCCAGTGGACGGTGCAGATGTACGCGCAGTCCGGCTTCGTGGACCCGGACAAGCCGATCCGCCGGTACACGGAGAAGGAGATGCACGCCTTCCTCTACGGCGAGCCGACCAAGATCAAGGTCAATGGCATCAACCTCACCTACGAGGGGCTGATCCCGAAGATCCAGAAGTCGTTCCTGTCGAAGGACAAGGAGGCGATGCAGCCGCACATCCGGGCGTTCGTGGAGCGGGCCGTCACCTTCGCCACCTGCCCCGAGTGCGACGGCACGCGGCTGAGCGAGGGCGCCCGCTCCTCGAGGATCGGCAAGGTCTCGATCGCCGACGCGTGCGCGAGGGAGATCCGTGACCTGGCCGCGTGGGTGCGGGACCTGGACGAGCCGTCGGTGGCGCCGCTGCTGACCGCGCTGCGGCAGACCCTCGACTCGTTCGTGGAGATCGGCCTCGGCTACCTCTCGCTGGACCGTCCCGTCGGCACGCTGTCGGGCGGTGAGGCGCAGCGCGTGAAGATGATCCGCCACCTCGGCTCCTCGCTGACCGACGTGACGTACGTCTTCGACGAGCCGACGATCGGTCTGCATCCGCACGACATCCAGCGGATGAACGACCTGCTCCTGCGGTTGCGCGACAAGGGCAACACGGTGCTCGTCGTGGAGCACAAGCCGGAGGCCATCGCCATCGCCGACCACGTCGTGGACCTGGGGCCCGGCGCCGGCACGGCGGGCGGCACGGTCTGCTTCGAGGGCACGCTGGAAGGGCTGCGGGCGAGCGACACCGTCACCGGCCGCCACCTGGACGACCGTGCCGCGCTCAAGGAGTCGGTGCGCGAGCCCGCGGGCACGCTGGCGATCCGCGGGGCGACGACGAACAACCTGCGCGACGTGGACGTGGACATCCCGCTCGGCGTGCTCTGCGTCGTCACCGGTGTCGCGGGCTCGGGGAAGAGTTCGCTCATCCACGGCTCCGTCCCGGCGCCGGAGGGGGTGGTGTCGGTGGACCAGTCGCCGATCCGCGGCTCGCGGCGCTCCAACCCGGCGACGTACACCGGTCTGCTCGAGCCGATCCGCAAGGCGTTCGCCAAGGCCAACGGCGTGAAGCCGGCGCTGTTCAGCGCGAACTCCGAGGGTGCCTGCCCGGCCTGCAACGGCGCGGGCGTCGTCTACGTCGACCTCGGCATGATGGCCGGTGTCGACACGCCGTGCGAGGACTGCGAGGGCAAGCGGTTCCAGCCCTCGGTGCTGGAGTACCGCTTCGGCGGGCGCGACATCAGCGAGGTGCTCTCCATGTCGGTGACGGAGGCCGAGGCGTTCTTCCGCGGCGGCGAGGCCGCGACCCCGGCCGCGCACCGCGTCCTGCAGCGCATGGCGGACGTCGGTCTCGGCTACCTCACCCTCGGCCAGCCGCTCACCACGCTCTCCGGCGGCGAGCGGCAGCGCCTGAAGCTCGCCACGCACATGGGCGACAAGGGCGGCGTGTACGTCCTGGACGAGCCGACGACGGGTCTGCACCTCGCCGACGTCGAGCAATTGCTCGGCCTGCTCGACCGGCTCGTCGACTCCGGCAAGTCGGTCGTCGTGATCGAGCACCACCAGGCGGTCATGGCGCACGCCGACTGGATCATCGACCTCGGTCCGGGGGCCGGCCACGACGGCGGCCGGATCGTCTTCGAGGGCACCCCGGCCGACCTGGTCGCCGCCCGCTCCACCCTGACCGGGGAACACCTGGCGGCGTACGTGGGCGCCTGACCGGACCCGGCCGCCGTGCCCCTGCCCCGGGGGTACGGCGGTCAGCGTCCGCTGCGACGCAGGGGCCCCCAGGGACGCTCCTGCCGTTCCACCACGCCCCGCGCCTCCTCGATCACGTCGCCGTCGATCCAGCACATCGGGCGGGCCTCGGTGACCAGCGGCTCGTTGTCGGGCCCGCGGCCGTTCTCCCGCCCGGTCAGCACCCACGGCCGCGCGCCGCGGCCCTTCTCGTGCGGCAGGTGGGCGTAGTCGTGCAGCCGTCGGGCCACCCACACCCGCACGGGCCGGCCCTCCCACCAGTCCTCGACGTCCAGCGGGTTGGCGGACAGCCCGGGCATGGGCACACCGGTCAGGTCGTCGGTACTGGACGCGTCGGCAAGATCCGCCCCGGGGCCGCGCGACCACCGGACGTACAGCCCCCGGTGCCGCTCGACCAGCCCGGTGAGCTCGGCGAGGGTACGCACGACCGGCAGACCGTCCGATGCGTTCATGTCGCGTCCTCCCTCGCCGGCGCCACCCCCCGGGATCCTGATGAGCCAGGCGATCGGGGTACCCGCGGGAAGCGTGGGCAACCGGGGACGGCGGGGACGGCTCCGCCGGTCGGGTCACGGAGGACCGTGTCACCCGTGAGGCGGCGGTGACCCCGCGGCGCCCCCCGCCGCCGTCCCGAAGGAGGTCCGACATGAGTGTGCGTGTGCGCCGCGTCTACGAGGCTCCCGAAACCGCCGACGGCGTCCGCGTGCTGGCCGACCGGCTGTGGCCGCGTGGGCTGGCGAAGGACGCGGCCCGGGTGGACGAGTGGCCGAAGGCGGTGACGCCGTCGACGGAGCTGCGCCGCTGGTACCACGCGGGCGAGGGCTCCTACGAGGAGTTCGCCGACCGGTACGAGGCCGAGCTCGCCGCACCCGGGGCCGCCGACGCCCTCGAACGTGTGCGCGATCTGGTCCGCGAGGGCACCGTGACGCTGCTGACCGCGGCGAAGGAGCCGGAGCGCAGTCACGCGGCGGTGCTGGCCCGGCTCCTCACCGGGTGAACCGCGGCGGAGACCCGGGAGGGGCCAGGGGGTCACGCGGTCCCCCGCGCCGTCGCGGGGCAGCCGCGCCGCGTCACGCGGTCCCCCGCGCCGTCGCAGGGCAGCCGCGCCGCGTCACGCGGTCCCCCGCACCCGCGTCACGCGGTCTGCCGTGCGGCTGACCTGCCCGCCGCCCGGCCGGAGAACAGGCAGCCGCCGAGAAAGGTGCCCTCCAGCGCGTTGTAGCCGTGTACGCCGCCTCCGCCGAACCCGGCGACCTCGCCGGCCGCGTACAGGCCCTCGATCGGCGTGCCGTCGGCGGCGAGCGCGCGGGAGTCGAGGTCGGTCTGGATGCCGCCGAGGGTCTTACGGGTGAGGATGTTCAGCTTCACACCGATCAGCGGGCCCGCGGCCGGGTCGAGGATGCGGTGCGGGGCGGCGACCCGGCCGAGGCGGTCGCCGATGTAGCGGCGGGCGTTGTGGATGCCCTGGACCTGGGCGTCCTTGCTGTAGGCGTGGGCGATCTGAAGGTCGCGGGCCTCTATCTGGCGGCGCAGGCCCGCCGGGTCGAGGAGGGGCGTGCCGGTCAGCCCGTTCATCTTCTCCACGAGCTCTTCCAGGGTGGGCGCGGTGACGAAGTCGGCGCCGTTGCGCAGGAACGCGTCGACGGGCGCGGGCGCCCCCTTCCCGAGGAGGCGTTCGCGCAGGAAGGCGCCGCGGTCCTTGGCGGTGATGTCGGGGTTCTGCTCGGAGCCCGACAGCGCGAACTCCTTCTCGATGATCTTCCGCGTGAGGACGAACCAGGAGTGGCTGTGTCCCGCGAGGCCCTCGGCGGTGCGCAGATGCCTCAGGGTGTTCAGCGTGTCGTATCCGGGCAGGCACGGCTCGGGCAGCCGGCGGCCGAGCGCGTCGAACCACATGGACGACGGTCCGGGCAGGATGCGGATGCCGTGACCGGGCCAGATCGGGTCCCAGTTCCGCAGGCCCTCGGTGTAGTGCCACATGCGGTCGCGGTTGACCAGGCGTGCCCCGGCCGCCGCGCTGATGTCGAGCATGCGTCCGTCGACGTACGCGGGGACCCCGGTCACCATCTCGGCGGGCGGGGTGCCCAGACGCTCGGGCCAGTGGGCGCGCACGATGTCGTGGTCCGCCCCGATGCCGCCGCTGGTGACGATCACGGCCTGGGCGGTGAGGCCGAAGCCGGCGATCCGGTCACGGTTCGAGGCGACTCCGCGGGGTGAGGTGTCCTCCGCCAGGACGGTGCCGCGCACGCCGCGTGCGGCACCGTCCTCCACGACCAGTTCGTCCACGCGGTGGCGGTGGTGGAAGGTGAGCAGCCCGTCGCGCTCGGCCTGCCGGGCGTACTGGACGAACGGTTCCACGACGCCCGTACCGGTGCCCCACGCGACGTGGAAGCGCGGTACGGAGTTGCCGTGGCCGTGCGCCGTCAGGTCGCCGCGCTCGGCCCAGCCGACCGTGGGCAGGAAGGTGATGCCGTGCCCGGCCAGCCAGGACTGCTTCTCGCCGGCCGCGAACTCGACGTACGCGCGTGCCCAGCGCACCGCCCAGGAGTCCTCGTCGTCGACCCGGTCGAAGCCGGCACTGCCCTGCCAGTCGTTCCAGGCGAGGTCGAAGGAGTCCTTGATGCCGAGGCGGCGCTGCTGGGGCGAGTTCACGAGGAACAGCCCGCCGAAGGACCAGAAGGCCTGACCGCCGAGGTTGGCGGCGTTCTCCTGTTCCACGAGCGCGACCCTGCGGCCCCGGCTGGTCAGCTCGTGGGCCGCGACCAGCCCGGCGAGTCCCGCTCCGACGACGATGACGTCGGCGTCCATGGCGACGTTCCCTTCATTTCGGGCCCTTCGTCCAGTGAGGGCCGTCTGTCATCCGGAGGTGCCGCCGCCGTCGGTCAGCAGGGCGGTGAGCAGTTGCCTCAGCCAGGCGCGGGCGCGCTCGACGTCCTTGTCCAGCAGCAGTTGGACGGTCACACCGTCGTAGGCGGCGACGACCGCGTGGGCGGCGCCGTCCGCGTCGCCCAGAACGGCGGGCAGGTCCATGGGTCCCGGTCCGGCGGCCGTCCGGGCGAGCCGGCCGGCTATCGCCCGCCGCAGCCGCTCGCGGTGTTCGAGCAGGGTCCGCGCGACGTCCGGGTCCCGGGCGGCGTGCACCAGGAAGTCCGTCTTCACCAGCAGCCAGTCCACGTCGAGCAGAAGCGCTTCGGTGACCCGGTCGACGGACGCCGGTACGCCGGGGTCCGCGCCGTCCACGGCGAGCGCGCGGGCGACCTGCTCCGCGATGAGGTCCGCGCGCTGCCGGTAGAGGGCGAAGAACAGCTCGTCGAGGGTGGTGAAGTTCGAGTAGAAGGCGCCGCGGCTGTATCCGGCGGCCTCGCAGACCTCCTCGATGGAGACCCGGCCGAAGCCCTTGGCGGAGAACACGGCGAACGCCGCGTCGAGCAGCCTGGCCCGCGTCCGCACCCGGCGCTTCGTCACCCGCCCGGTCTCACGCCCGGCCGCGGGCCCGGTGGTGCCCTCCACCGCCATGCCGGACCTCCGCTCAGCCCTTCCGGATCTCTGTTCGATACGTGAATGTATCCGATACGCCTGCGCATCGAACAGGCCCGCGAGCGATCCGCCGATCCCCAAGGGAACACATATTCGATTACGAGGTACTCTGGCCGTATGTCCACCCATCTCCAGGGCTCGCTCTTCGACCAGGCGGACGAGCTGCGGCTCGGCGGTCTCGGCGGGATCCGCCGCACCGAGCTGGGGTCCGGCGCCTGGATCGACGTACTGCCCGGCTGGCTCGGCGGGTCCGACGCGCTGTTCGGGCAGCTCGCCGCCGAGGTGCCGTGGCGGGCCGAGCGGCGCCAGATGTACGACCAGGTCGTGGACGTCCCCCGGCTGCTCGCGTTCTACGGCGCCGACGACCCGCTGCCGCACCCGGTGCTGACCGAGGCCCGCCGGGCGCTGACCGCCCACTACGCCGCCGAGCTCGGCGAACCGTTCACCACGGCGGGGCTGTGCTTCTACCGCGACGGCCGGGACAGCGTGGCCTGGCACGGTGACCGGATCGGCCGGGGCGCGCGGCAGGACACGATGGTCGCGATCGTGTCCGTGGGCGCGCCCCGCGACCTGCTGCTGCGCCCGCTGGGCGGCGGCCGCACCGTGCGCCGGCCGCTGGGGCACGGCGACCTGATCGTGATGGGCGGCTCCTGCCAGCGGACCTGGGAGCACTGCGTACCGAAGTCCGCGCGGGCCGCCGGGCCGCGCATCAGCATCCAGTTCCGGCCACACGGCGTGCGCTGACGTCCCCGTCCGCGCCCCGTACCCGATTCCGGCTGCGCCGGGAGGCGCCGTGGTCCTCGTCCGCCCGCCGGTCTGCTTTCCTGTTGCCCGTCGACCAGGTCATCGAAGCGACGGGACGGTCATGCGGGCGGATGTGCGACACATGGCGGACGGCACCTACCTGGTGCACGGCAGCGACACCAACTGGGTGATCCTCACGGACGGGGACGCGGTGACGCTGGTCGACACCGGCTACCCGCGCGACCGGCAGCTGCTGCTGGATTCCCTGGCGGCGGTCGGCAGTGCGCCGGAGGCCGTCGCGGCCGTGCTCGTCACACACGCGCACAACGACCACCTGGGCTCCGCCGAGTACCTGGCCGCCCGGTACGGCACGCCGGTCCTGCTGCACGAGGCCGAAGTACCGCACGCCCGCGGGGATTTCCTGCACCAGGTGTCCGTCGGGCAGGTGCTGCGCAACGGCCGGCGGCCCGGTGTGCTGCCCTGGGCGGTGCGCGCGCTGCGGGCGGGCGGCACGTCCCGCCGTCCGGTGACCGCGCCGCTGCCGTTCCCGTCCGCCGCTCCCCTCGACCTGCCCGGCCGGCCCGTGCCCGTGCACACGCCCGGCCACACCGACGGGCACTGCGCCCTCCACCTGCCCGGCAGCGGCGTGCTGATCTCCGGGGACGCCCTGGTCAGCGCTCACCCCACCTCACGGATCGAGGGGCCGCAGCTGCTGCCCGACATGTTCCACCACCAACGGGACCGTGCCGCCGCCTCGCTGGGCGTGCTCGCCGCGCTGGACGCCGACCTGCTGCTGCCCGGCCACGGACCCGCACTGCGCGGGCCGGTACGGAGCGCCGCGAAGCGGGCGCGCGAGCTGGCGGAAAGGCTCCCTCCGGGGTGAGGTGACGTTCACCGGCCGATACGAGGACACTCGACCCATGGCTCTGCAGATCAGTGCGACCAACCCCGAGCACCCGGCGCTCCTGCTGGAACTGCCGTGGCACCTGCCCCTCGAAGCGTGGCCGGACGAGTACCTGGTACCGCTGCCGCGCGGCATCTCCCGCCACGTCGTGCGCTATTCCCGCGCCGGCGACGAGGTCATCGCCGTGAAGGAACTCGCCCAGCGGCCCGCCCTGCGCGAGTACGAGCTGCTGCGCGACCTGGACCGCATCGGCATCCCGGCCGTGGACCCGCTGGCCGTCGTCACCGGCCGCACCGACGGCGACGGCGAGCCGCTGGAGCCGGTGCTGATCACCCGGCACCTGGGCGGCTCGATGCCGTACCGGTCGATGTTCGAGACGACGCTGCGTCCGGCCACCATGCACCGGCTCATGGACGCCCTGGCCGTCCTGCTGGTGCGGCTGCACCTGGCCGGTTTCGCGTGGGGTGACTGCTCGCTGTCCAACACGCTGTTCCGGCGCGACGCCGGCGCCTACGCCGCCTACCTCGTCGACGCCGAGACGGGCGAGCTGCAGCCGCGGCTCAGCCCCGGTCAGCGCGAGTACGACCTCGACCTGGCGCGCGTCAACATCAGCGGTGAACTCCTCGACCTGGAGGCGTCCGGGGCGCTGCACCCGTCGGTCGACCCCATCGAGTTCGGCACGGAGATCTGCGGCCGCTACCGGGACCTGTGGCAGGAACTGACCCGCACCTCGGTGTACCCGGCGGGCAAATACCACTACATAGAGCGCCGGATACGCCGCCTGAACGACCTCGGTTTCGACGTGGCCGAGATGCAGATCGAGCACTCCGCGGGCCGCGACACCGTGACCTTCGTGCCCAAGGTCGTGGACGCGGGCCACCACCAGCGCCAGCTGCTGCGCCTGACCGGCCTCGACGCCGAGGAGAACCAGGCCAGGCGGCTGCTGAACGACCTGGAGAGCTGGATGGCCACCCAGGACGACTACGCCCCGGGCGACCCGCTGGCCGCCCGCCCCGAGGTGCTGGCGCACCGGTGGGTGCGGGACGTGTTCCGGCCCACGGTGCGTGCCGTGCCCCTGGAGCTGCGCGGCGCGATGGACCCGGCCGAGATCTACCACGAGCTGCTGGAACACCGCTGGTATCTGTCCGAGCGGGCGCAGCAGGACATCGGCCTGGACACGGCCGTGGCGGACTACGTCAAGAAGGTGCTGCCCAAGGCGCGCGAGACACTCCAGCCGGCCGTGCCGGACTGACGGAACGGCGGGGCGACGGGGACGACGGGGCACCCCGCTGTCCCGTCGGCCCCGCCGTTTCGCCGTCCCGACAGCCCCGCAGTGCCAACCGTCCCGCGGCTGCTCAAGCGGCGTGCGGGACGACCGCCACCGGGCACTCCGCGTGATGCAGCATCCCGTACGCGACGGAGCCGATCCTGGCGCCGACGGCGCTGCGGTGCGCGCGGCGGCCGACGACCGTCAGCTGCGCGGTGCCCACCACCGACAGCAGCACCTGGCCCGCGCTGCCCATCTCCAGGTGCTCCACGACGGGGACGGCCGGGAAGCGTTCCCGCCACGGCCGCACCGCCTCGGCCAGCGCCGACTCCTCGTACGGCACGAGCCCGCCGGCCTCGTCCAGGATCTTCATCGAGCCCGGGCTGTAGGCGAACAGCGGCGGCAGGTTCCAGGCCCGTACGACGCGCACGGTGACGCTACGGGCGGCGGCCGTCTCGAACGCGAACCGCAGGGCGGGGGCGCTGTCGTCCGGCTCGCCCTGCTGGCCCACGACGATCTCCCGGCCCGCGGCCTCGTCGCTCGGCCGGTCGCCTGATCGTACCAGCACCACGGGCCGGGTGGCCCCGGCGACGACCTGCCGGCCGACGGAGCCGAGCAGGAACCCGACGACCCTGCCGTGGCCGCGCGAGCCGATCACCAGCATCTCGGTGTCCGCCGCGGCCCCGGCCAGCGTGTCGGCGGGTACGCCCTCCGGCGCCGCGGTGCTCACGTCCAGGTCCGGGTGGCGTGCGGCGACGGTCCGGGCGGCCTCCTCGGCGAGGCCGAGCGCGCCCCGCTCCTGGCTGTCGCGGTCGACGGAGCCGATCGTGTCGTACTGCTGGAACCGCCAGGCGTGCACGACGCGCAGCGCCAGGCCGCGGCGGACCGCCTCGCGCGCGGCCCAGCCCAGCGCCGCGACCGACTCGTCCGTTCCGTCGACCCCCGCCGTGATCGCGCCCGTCATGCCGCTACCTCCCGATATGTCACCGGCGTGCTCCGGCCAGTCTTCCCCGACCTGCCGCCATGTCCCCGGAGGACCGGGCGGGGTCACCGGCGGAAGTCCGGCGACGAAAGCCGGTTGCCGCCGGCGCCGTGCCGGCGGATGGCGGCCGGACGAAACCGGTCGCGAGGACGTCTCCGGCCCTCTCAGCCCGCGCCGGGGCGCCGCCCGCAGGAGAGGGACTCGAGGGGAACGGCGTCTGCCAGGGCGTGCATGCCCCGGTCGTTGACGTGGAGGTGGTCACCGCTGTTGTAGGCGGGCCTGAGGTGCCACGGGCGGCGGGGGTCGCGCAGGGCGTGATCGGCGTCGGCGACCGCGTCGAACAGTCCGCCCCGGCGGATCGCGCGGTTGACGTCCTGGCGTACGGCCTCGGCCGCCGGGGTCCACTCCGTCCAGCCCTTGAACGGGGCGAGGGTGGCGCCCACGACGCACTTCCCGGCCGCGTGTGCGCGCGTGACGATCTCCCGGTAGCCGGCGAGGAGCTCGGGCGCCGTGACGCCGGGGCGGTACTTGATGTCGTTGATGCCCTGGAAGAGGAACACGGTGCGCACGCCCGGCTGGGACAGTACGTCGCGCCCCAGCCGGTTCAGGGTGCCGGGTCCTGCACCGTCCGAGAGGACCTTGCCGCCGGCGATGCCCTCGTTGGCGACGCCCCGCACCGCCGAGTGGGCCCGGCGCAGCCGTTCGGCGAGGAGGTCCGGCCAGCGGCGGTTGGTGTCGGTCGTGGAGCGCCAGCCGTCGGTGAGGGAGTCGCCGAGGACGGCCACGGCACCGGTGCGCGGTGTGGGGCGTACGGACACCGCGTCGAGGTGGAACCAGGAGTACGTCGTCCGCCCCCAGTGGGCCCCGCTCTCCTCGGCGCCGTGGTCGCCCCGGGTCACGTAGGAGGTCTGCATGGCCAGCCAGTGGCCGGTCGCCGGACCGCCCGCGTCCGGCGAGTGGAAGCTGACGGCGAGGTCGGCCGCGGCGGGCACGGCGAGGCGTGCCGGGTCGCTCAGGGCACTTCCGCCGGCCGGCACCGTGACGGACCGTTCGCCGTCGAAGGTGAGGCGCCGGTTGGTGCCGCGGGCCAGCTCGGGGCCGCGCTCGCGGAGTCCCGCGTACACGCTGTCGAAGGTCACCGGCCGCCGGCCGTGGGCGTTGGAGAGCCTGACGCGCGGCGCGGTTCCGCCGACGCTGGTGTGCACGACGAGCCGGTATCCGCGTCCGGGCACGCCCTCCCCGAGTTGCTGGGCGCCCGCCGCCCACGTGACCACGTCCCGGGGGTGGGCGGAGCCCTTGGTGAGGCCGTGGGCCGGGGCGCACTGGACGGTGGCGGCCAGCAGCAGCACACCGCCCGTCGCCCGGCATCCTCGTACGATCCGTGCCGCCCGTACGCCCGGAGTGCCCGGGCGGGTGGGTGCGGCCGCCGCTCGGTCGGTCATCCGTGCCTCTCCCGCTTTCTCTCGTGGCCGACCTCACGTGGTCGACCTCTCCTGACTCTCCTGTCTCTCCTGTCTCTTCTTGTCCAATTTCCGCTGTCGATTCCTCGGGGTCGGCAGCCGGTACTGCTCGCGGGACGATGTCACAGACCGGTGGCGGGCCGTCGAGGGGGCGCGGGCCTACGGGACCGGCGACCCGGGGCTGAGGGGCCGACGGCCGTCCGCCCGGCCGAAGGCGTGACGGAACGGGGTCGTCCGGGACACGATGCCTGCATGAAAGGTGACCTCTTTTCCAGCGAGCACATGGTCCGGCCGGCCTCGGCGCCCGGCATGAGCGTGGAGAACGGCAAGTGCATCAGGTACGTGGTGAACGGGGAGATGCTCGCCAGGCAGGGCGCGATGGTCGCCCACCGCGGCGCTCTGCAGTTCGAGCGCAAAAGTCAGGGCGTGGGCGGCATGCTCAAGCGTGCCGTCACCGGCGAGGGGCTGCCGCTGATGGCGGTCCGCGGGCAGGGCGAGGCCTGGTTCGCGCACGAGGCGCAGAACTGCTTCGTCGTCGATGTCGAGCCGGGCGACGAGTTCACCGTCAACGGCCGCAACGTCCTGTGCTTCGACGCGTCGTTGTCGTACCGGATCTCGACGGTGAAGGGCGCCGGCATCACCGGGGGCGGCCTGTTCAACAGCGTGTTCAGCGGGCACGGCAGGCTGGGCCTGATGTGCGACGGCGACCCGCTGGTGTTCCCGGTGTCGGCGCAGTACCCGGTGTACGTCGACACGGACGCGGTGGTCGGCTGGACGACGGGGCTCCAGACGTCGCTGCACCGGTCGCAGTCCATAGGGTCGATGCTGCGCGGCGGTTCCGGGGAGGCGGTGCAACTGATGCTGTCCGGCGAGGGACACGTGGTGGTACGGCCGAGCGAGGCCACCCCGCAGAAACCGCAGCAGCACTGAACATCCCGGGGCGCGGCAACCGGGTCCCGGTGGCCCTGGCACCTGGCTCTCGGTGCCGGGGCCCCGGCACGTGATCTGCGCCTCACAGGCAACCCGGTCCGCCACCGTGACGTCTTGACCGACAACAGGCGACGCCCTGGTCCCCGTCGGGGGCCGGGGCGGGTTTTCGACGCGCTATACACACCGTGTATACACAGCGCGTATATGGACCGAAAGGCATCGATGTACGGCAAGGCATTCGCTCCCGAGTACCAGGGCGCCCTCACCTCCCTGTCCGTGAACTCCTCCCTGACCGACGTACTGGCCGCGGGGACCGAGCAGTTGAGGGCCGCGGAACGGGCCGGGCGGCACGACGAGGCGGCACGCGCCGGGCTCGCGGTGGCCGAGGCGTACCGCCGGCTGGGCCGGATCGAGGAGGCGGACCGGGCATGGAAGGCGAGCTACCGGGCGGCCCGCACGGCCGGGGACGTCGCCGCGATGGCGTGGGCGATGTGGAGCGGCGGCACACTCGCCCGGCAGCGCGGCGCGTTCGCGCTGGCCAGACGGCTGCTGGGGCTCGCGGCCGAGCTCGGGGAGCGCGGCGGCGACGTCGTGGTGCGCGGCTACTCGCTGGCGGGCCTGGCGGAAACCGGGCGCATCCAGGGTGACTACGAGGCCGTGGGCCGCCTGCACGAGCAGTTGCTCGCGGAGGCCAGGCGTCGCGGGGAGGCCCGGCACACGGTGTGGGCGCTGGAGGGCATCGCGCAGATCCACCGCAACACCGGCGCGTACGACAGCGCGTACGCGTTGTTCGAGGAGGCGGCCCGGATCGCGGTGCGGGCGGACGACCGGCGCGGTCACGCGTGGGCGTTGCGCGGGCTGGCCGACGTGGTGTCCGTGCGGGACGGCGACACCGGGCGTGCGCTGGAGCTGCTGTCCGAGGCGGAGGAGACGTGCCGGGCGATGCGGCTGTCGAGCGCGCTGGCCTACAACCACAAGATGCGGGGCAATGTGCTGTACCGGGCCGGCCGGTACGCCGAAGCGCGTGACCTGTACGGGCGCGCGCTGGAGGAGTTCCGCGCGATGAGCGAGCCGCGCGGCGAGGCCCTGTCCCGCCTCGGCCTGGCCAAGTCCCGCGCCCATCTCGGCCATGACCGGACGGAGACCGCCACGGAACTGGCGGATCTGGCCCGCACGTTGGAGCGGATAGGTCTGCGCCACGCGCGGGAGATGGTGACGCGGGCGCAGGAGGAGTTCGGCCTGGCCGATGCGCCGGCGGCCGGGGACACCGACAGCCCGGCCCCGGACCCGGCCGCCGAGAACCACGACACCCCGGCACCGGCACCGGCCGACGGGGACGCCGCCGGACGGGATCCCGCCACGGCGGTCGTGGAGCCCCGGCACGACCGCCCCGGGGATACCGGATCCCTCCCCCGGGAGCCGAACCGCGCGCACCCCGCGCCCGTCGGACCGGGCCCCGTCGGCGGGCAGTCCTACGCCGGTGCCGTGGCCTCTGCGGCAGACGCTCCGGCCTCTGCGGCAGGCGCTGCGACGTCTTCGGCCGCCGACGCCTCGGCTTCTTCCGCCGGCGCCGCGGCCCCGGCCCCCGCGGCCGCCGCGGAACCGTCCCCCGTTCCCGCCAGGGCCGCGGAACCGTCCCCCGTTCCCGCCGGGGCCGGGGAACCGGGCACCGTCGGCACGAGCGTCGCCGAGGCCGGCCGGTGAGCGCTCGCAGCGCCGTCGCGTCGCCCTCCCCGGTGCCGGTGGCCGCCCCTCGTCTCCTGTCCCGCTGCCGCGGACTCGTACGGCCCGCGCTGGAGGAGGCCGTGAGACGTCTGCACCCGTGGGTCGGGGAGATGGCCGCGTACTCCTTCGGCTGGTGCGAGGTCGGTGGGGCGCCCGTCGACGCGCCCGGCGGCAAGGGGGTACGGCAGGCGCTCTCCGTACTGGGGGCCGAGGCCGCGGGCGCACCGGCGCGGGCCGGGGTCCCGGCCGCCGTCGCCGTGGAACTGGTGCACGCGTTCTCGCTGCTGCACGACGACATCATGGACGGCGACACGGACCGGCGGCACCGCCCGGCCGTGTGGCGGGCCTACGGCACCGGCCCCGCCGTTCTCGCGGGCGACGCGCTGTTCGCGCTGGCCGTGGAGACGCTCGCCGCGACGCAGGCCGGTCCGCACGGCCTGCGGCTGCTGTCGGCGGCCCTGGGCGACCTGGTGCGCGGGCAGGCGGCGGACCTGTTGTTCGCCACGCGGCCCTGGACGGGGCCGGAGCGGGTGCGTCCCGAGGAGTACCGGAAGACGGCCGAGCACAAGACGGGCGCGCTGCTGGGCTGCGCGGTGGGGCTCGGTGCGGTCCTCGGAGGCGCGCCGCCCGCGACGGTGGCCGCCCTCGACCGGGCCGGGCGGCATCTCGGCGTGGCCTTCCAGCTCGTCGACGACGTCCTCGGCATCTGGGGCGATCCGGCCGTCACCGGCAAGCCCGTGCACGGCGATCTGCGGGAGCGGAAGAAGACGTTCCCGGTGCTGCTGGCGCTCGGCGCCCCCGGCGCGGCGCCGCGCCGCATCACCGCGCTGCTGGAGGCGGGCGCCGGGTCCGAGGACGCGGGCCCTCGCTTCGAGGAGGCGGCCCGGCTGATCGAGGAGGCGGGCGGCCGGGCCGCGGCCCTGGCCGAGGCGCGCCGCCGGTCCGACGCCGTGGAGGCCGCGCTCGACGGGGTGCCGCTGCCGGCGGGCCCCGCGGCCGAGCTGCGGGAACTGCTGGACTACCTGGTCGGGCGCGACCTGTGAGCGCCCCCCGCCGGAGTTGACCAGGGCCGTGCCACGGGTCAGGGTTCGAAGCGGCGCGCGCGACCGCTCCGCGCCGGAAAGGTGAAGGTGACTGTCTTGATCGGTATGTCCGACGTCGTGGCCGCGGCGGAGCAGATCTCCGGGTACATCGTCCGCACCCCGACCGTGCCGAGTCCCGGCCTGTCGGCGCTGCTCGGCGTCCCTGTCACGGCGAAGCTGGAGCTGCTCCAGCGGACCGGTTCGTTCAAGTCGCGGGGCGCGACGGCGAAGCTGCTGTCGCTGAGCGAGGCGGAGCGGGCCGCCGGTGTCGTGGCGGTCAGCGGCGGCAACCACGGCATCGCCGTCGCGGAGATGTCCGCCGCGCTGGAGGTGAAGGCCACGGTGGTCATGCCGCGTACGGCGCCCGCGCGGGCCGTGCGGATCGCCGAGTCCGCGGGCGCGTCGGTGCGGCTGACCGACGGTATGGACAGCGCGTTCGCGCTCGTGACGCGGCTGCGCGACGAGGGCCTGACACTGGTCCACCCGTTCGACGACCCGGTGGTGATCGCGGGCCAGGGCACGGTCGGGATGGAATTCGCCGAGGACGCCGGGGAGCTGACCGACGTCCTGGTGAGCATCGGGGGCGGCGGCCTGATCGCCGGAGTCGCGGCGGCGCTGCACGACCTTCGGCCGGACGTGCGGATCTGGGGCGTGGAGACCGAGGGCGCCGAGGCGATGTCGCGGGCGTTGGCGGCGGGCGGTCCGCTTCCGGTCGAGCTGTCGTCCGTCGTGTCGACGCTCAGCGCGCCGTCGGTCTCGCGACTGACGTACGACCATGTGGCCGCGCTGGTCCGCGAGGTGCTGGTGGTGCCGGACCGGGAGGCCGTGCGGGGGTCGCTGGATCTGGCCGAGCACGCCAAGGTGTGGACCGAGCCGGCCGCCGGCTGTCTGCTGCCCGCCGCGCGGCAGGTGGTGGAGCGGGTCGGTGACGGGGCACGGATCGGGCTGGTGGTGTGCGGCGGGAACGTATCCACCGCCGACATGGCCGCCTGGGCGGAGCGCTTCGACCTCCGCTGAGGACCGCCGCGCCGTGGGAAGACGCGTCGGCTTCCGGCTCGAGGGCGGCAGGGCGGGACGCGTGGTTCCGAGGCGTGCGTTCCGTCCGCCGCCCGCTCCCCGTCCGCCGCCCGCTCCCCGTCCGCCGCCAGGTCCTGCGCCGCGGACCCTCCAGCGCCTCGGACCCTCCAGCACCGCGGGCCCTCCGGCCGCCGCCGACCCTCTGGAGCCGCAGACCCTCTGTAGCCGCGGGCCTTCCGGCGCCGCGGGCTTTCCTGCCTCGGCACGCTGAACGGCGAGCGACCAGGGCGGCCGAGCGACCGGGGCGGCATGCCGTTTCCCGCACCCCCGAGCCGGGGACTCGCGACCTATGGTGCAAATCGGATACACGATGATGACCGAGCAGGCCGGTCCCCGCGAGCTCGTCGACCATGTGGTGCGGGCCGAGGAGGTGGGCTTCGACTTCTCCGTGACCTCGGACCACTACTTCCCGTGGCTACGCTCCCAGGGGCACTCGCCGTACGCGTGGAGCGTGCTGGGCGCGGCGGCGCACGCCACGTCCCGCATCCCGCTGATGTCGTACGTGACGTGCCCGACGATGCGCTACCACCCCGCGGTCGTGGCGCAGAAGGCCGCGACGGTGCAGTTGCTCTCGGAGGGGCGGTTCCGGCTGGGGCTCGGTTCGGGCGAGAACCTCAACGAGCACGTGGTCGGCGGCGGCTGGCCGTCCGTGGACGTACGGCACGAGATGCTCGAGGAGGCCGTCGGGATCATCCGCGCCCTGTTCGAGGGCGGGCACGTCAATCACCGCGGCACGCACTTCGACGTGGAGTCGGCCCGGCTGTGGGACCTGCCGGACCGGCCGCCGCCCCTCGGCATCGCCGTGTCCGGGGGACGCTCCTGCACGCTCGCGGGCCGGCTCGCGGACCTGGTGATCGCGACCGAGCCGGAGCCGGAGCTCCTCGAGGCGTTCGACCGGGCCGGAGGCGGGGGCAAGCCGCGTATCGGCCAGCTGCCGGTGTGCTACGACCCCGACCGCGACACGGCCGTCCGGCGCGCGCACTCCCAGTTCCGCTGGTTCGGCAGCGGCTGGAAGGTCAACTCCGAGCTGCCGCACCCGGATTCCTTCGAGGCGGCCACCCGGTTCGTCACGGAGGACGACGTCGCCTCCGCCATCCCGTGCGGCGCCGACCCGGAGGCCTTCGTGGCGGCGGTGCGCCCGTACGCGGACGCCGGGTTCACCGAGATCGCCCTCGTGCAGATCGGCGGCGAGTCGCAGCCGGCGTTCCTGGACTGGTCGGAGAAGACACTGCTGCCGGCGCTGCGGGACGCGTTCGCCTGACGGACGGCGGACCGCACGACCTGGACGACACCGGCCCGGCGCACCCCGGACGTGACGGGACCGGCCGCCCGGAGACCGGCAGCCGGCGTCGGACGGCCCGAGGGCGGCGCCCGGGGAAATTCCTCGGGCGAGGCGCGATTTCGCTTTCAGCGGGTACTGGGTTGGTCCAGTCCGTATTCCGGGGAGGGCCCGCTATGAACTCCTTCGTGCACAAGACCCTGGTGGCTCAGCTCCAGGCGGGCGACACGGACCGTTTTCCGGTGCTCGCCCATCTGACCTACGACGCCGCCGACCCGTTCGCCGTGACCGCCGTGTTCAGCCACGACGGCCGGGTGCTCGCCGACTGGCGGCTGGACCGGGACATGCTGCGCGAGGGACTGCGCCGGCCGGTCGGGGAGGGCGACGTACGGCTGCGTCCCGTCTCGCGCGGCGTGTGGAAGGAGCTGCGCATGGAACTGCTCGGCGACACCCGCTCCGACGGCAGCCGGCAGCACGCCCTGGTGTTCTGGTGGGCCCCGGCGCTCTCGGCGTTCCTGCACCGCACCCACGGGATCGTCCCGCCGGGGCGGGAGAGGGTACGGATCGACGACTTCCTCGCGGACCTGCTCGCGGGCAGCTGAAAGGGACGGGCGGGAAAGCAGCCAGAGGGGCGCGGCCGGTGCGGTGACCGGCCGCGCCCCTGGCGCGGGTATCAGCGGGTCGTGTACCGGTGGCGGGTCCACAGCGGCAGGACGAACCAGCACAGCAGGTACCACGCCACCACGCCCGTCACGAGCCAGGGCACCGCGCCGTCGTGGGTGGCGACGCGCAGGATCAGCAGCAGCGAGGCCGCAGTCGTGGCCAGCAGCAGCACAAGACCGACGAACGTCAGCCGCGAGGCCCAGGCGACAGCCTGCGGTTTCACACGCCGCCCCGAGACCAGCCGGTGCAGGGACACGGGCCCGATGAGCGCCCCGGTGGCCGCCGCTCCCAGCACGACGGTGACGATGTAGATCGTCCGGTCGGTGTGCTCCAGCGTCGCGTACTTCGGGGTGAACACCACGGTGAGCAGGAAGCCGAACAGGATCTGCACGCCCATCTGGGCCACGCGGACCTCCTGGATGAGCTCCTGCCACATGCGGTCCGCCCGCTCCTCCTCCGTCTCGTCGCGTCCTCTGCGCATAACCCCGCCCGCGTGCGCGTCCGTCACATTGCCTCCCGGGTCCGGCGACTGGGTCGTTGTTCGTCCCCGGGTTCCCCGTGGGCGCGAGAACGTGTCCTGTCGACGGCCGGTGGCTTCCCCGGTCCGGCGGAAGCGGCACGACCCGCGGTGGCGCGGTCCTGCGGACGCCGTCTACCAGCGGCTCTCCACCTGGTCCTTGATCCGCCGTTCGTACAGGCCGCCGATCGCGGTGAGTGTCTCCCGCGACAGCGCCGGGAGCCCCGCGGCGGCGGCATTGGCGCGGGCCTGCTCGGGCGAGCGGGCGCCGGGGATGACGGTGGTCACGCCGGGCTGCCCGATGATCCACCGCAGCGCCAGCTGGGCCGGGGTGCAGCCCTCGGGTGCGAGGGCGGCGAACTCGGCGGCGGCCTCGACACCCGTCTCGTAGTCGACGCCGGAGAACGTCTCGCCCTGGTCGAAGGCCTCTCCGCGCCGGTTGTACGTGCGGTGGTCGTTCGAGGCGAAGACGGTGTCCCTGGTGTACTTGCCGGACAGCAGGCCCGAGGCGAGCGGCACGCGCGCGATGATGCCGACGCCCGCCTCGCGCGCGGCCGGGAGCACCTCGCGCAGCGGCTTCATGCGGAACGGGTTGAGGATGATCTGCACACTGGCCACGTGCGGCCGGGCGATGGCGGTCAGTGCCTCGGCGCAGGTCTCGACGCTGACGCCGTAGGCGGCGACGCGCTCCTCCTCGACCAGGGTGTCGAGGGCGTCGAACACCTCGTCCGTGGAGTACACGGCGGTGGGCGGGCAGTGCAGTTGTACGAGGTCGATGCGGTCGACACCGAGGTTGCGCCGCGAACGGTCGTTCCAGGCGCGGAAGTTGTCGAGGACGTAGTTCTCGGGGACCTGGTCGACGCGGCGGCCCATCTTGGTGGCGACCATGACGTGCAGATCGGGCCTGCCGCTCAGGAACGCGGCGATGGTCTGCTCGCTGCGGCCGTCGCCGTAGACGTCGGCGGTGTCGAAGAAGGTGACGCCGGACTCGGCCGCGGCCTCCAGTACCGCCAGGGCCTCCTTGTCGTCGACGTCTCCCCAGTCGGCTCCCAGCTGCCAGGTGCCGAGTCCGACGACGGAGGCGTGCTGACCCGACCTGTCGAATGTGCGCTCGTCCATGCCGTCAGTCTGTCACCCGGTGCGCGAGGGCGTGGAACCGCTCCCGCCGACGCGGCCGGGCGCGCCCTCGCCCGGGTGAAGCGCCCCCGATCCGTCGCGGACGGCGGGGGTCCGGGCGTGCACGGTGCGGGCGATCCTCGGCCCGAGCCAGCGCTTGAGGCGGCGCAGTGCCTCCACCTGCCCGGTCGCGCGGTCGAGGCGGTAGTACAGCTGGGGTGGTACGTGCGGCAGGAGGGGCGAGTGGCGCTGGCCGAGCAGCGCGAACATGCGCTCCGGGGGCAGGCCGATGTACCGCGTGAGGTTCTCGTACCACTGGGCGCTGTAACGGGCGGCGCTCTGGACGGGCAGCAGGGCCTGGATGCGCTGTCGTTCGTAGGCGGCGAGGGCCTGCGGCAGCGTGGCGTGGTCGCGGAGCGCGCCGGCGAGGGAGAGGGCGTCCTCCAGGGCGAGGGTGGTGCCGGCCCCGATGGAGTAGTGCGTGGTGTGGGCGGCGTCGCCGATCAGGACGAGGTTGCCGCGGTGCCAGGTGCGGTTGGTGAGGGTGCGGAAGTTCAGCCACCGGGCGCGGATGTCGCCGGAGCGGGCGATGAGGGGGTGGCCGTCGAGGACGTCGGCGAAGAGCTGCTCCAGCAGGGCCAGTCCGTCGGCCTCGGGGGCGCGGTCGAGGCCGAGGCCGCTCCAGGTCTCGGGGGCGCATTCGACGACGCAGGTGCTGCGGTCGGGTCCGTAGCCGTAGCCGTAGCACCAGATCCAGCCGTGCTCGGTCTCGGTGAAGGCGAAGGTGAAGGCGTCGAAGACCTTGCTGGTGCCGAGCCAGATGTAGCGGTTGCGGCCGACGGTGATCCGGGTGCCGAAGTGGCCGGCGTGGCGGGTGCGCAGCGCGCTGTGCACCCCGTCCGCGGCGACCACGAGGTCGGCGTCGGCGGGCAGGTCTTCGGGGCCGGTGTCCCGCTCGTGCTCCAGGCGGACGCCGAGTGCGCGGGCGCGCGCGGCGAGGAGTCCGAGGAGCCGGTGGCGTCCGATGCCGAAGCCCTCGTCCCCGGGGTGACGGGTAATCAGGTCGCGTACGTGGGCGACGCCTTCGCTCCAGCGGACGGACGCCTCGGCGAGCGCGCGGGCCGAGGCGGGGTCGTGGGCGCCGAGTCTGTCGAGCAGTCCACGCCAGTACGTGACGCCCCAGCCGTAGGTGGAGCCCTCCGGGTCGCGTTCGTGGACGGTGATGTCGTGGGACGGGTCCTGCCGTTTGAGCAGGATGGCCAGGTACAGCCCGGCGGGCCCGCCGCCGACACAGACGACCTTCACGCATACCCCTAAATATCCCTCAATACAGCCATATTGAGCGCAGGTTAACACCGGGAGAGGTCACCGGCCGTCAGCCGTCCACGGCGATTCGGGCGGCGGGTCACGGGTACCCGCGCCGGACGCGTTCGCAGGACGTCCGGAACAGGACGTGCGGACCACGCAGGACACCGATGAAGGAGGAGACGCGCTGTGTCGCAGGTCGAGGAATCCATCGAGGTCGGCGTGCCGGTGCACACCGCCTACAACCAGTGGACCCAGTTCGAGACGTTCCCCGAGTTCATGGGAGGCGTCGAACGCATCGAGCAGCGCTCGGACACGCTGACGCACTGGGTGACGAACGTGAACGGCGTCCACCGGGAGTTCGACGCGGAGATCACGGAGCAGATCCCGGACGAGAGGGTCGCCTGGACCACGGTCTCCGGGGAGGCGAAGCAGGCGGGGGTGGTCACCTTCCACCGCCTCGACGACGGCCGCACGAAGGTGATGCTGCAGATGGCCTTCCAGCCCGAGAACGCCACCGACAAGGTCGGCGACAAGCTCGGTTTCGTGAAGCGGCAGACCAAGGGCGACCTGGCGCGCTTCAAGCAGTTCATCGAGCAGCGCGGCCAGGAGTCCGGTGGCTGGCGCGGCGCGGTCGTCTGACCGTCCCCGGCCGGTCTGCCCCGCTCGGTGAGGTGGGCCGGCCGGTCAGGCGTCCGCGGTCCGGCACTCCGGGTGACCCCAGCCCTGTGCGTTCTTCGCGATGGGCTCGCCGGCCGCGTAGCCCCGGCCGCACAGGCAGCGGCCGGGGAACTTCGCCTTGATCGTGCGCGAGGAGCTCGCGCCCGTACGCGCGGAGCTTCCGCCGCGCGCCGCGGCCGGCCGGCTGCGCGGACTCTTCGCCGGGACGTCCGGGGCGGGCGGCGGCTCCGGGGAGCCGAGGGCGCTGCCCGCGGCTTCCTGGCTGCTCGCCGCCCGGCTCGCGGCGCGGTCGGCGAAGTCGTTGAGCCGGTCGCCGTCGACCTGGTGGGCGGGAACGTAGCGGAACTCGACCGAGCGCCCGCCGAGCAGTTCGTCGATACGGACGACGAGGTCCTGGTTGGCGACCGGCTTGCCGGCGGACGTCTTCCAGCCGTTGCGCTTCCAGCCGGGCAGCCAGGTGGTGACGGCCTTCATGGCGTACTGGGAGTCCATCCGGACCTCCAGCGGCACGGCCGGGTCGACCGCCGCGAGCAGCCGCTCCAGGGCGGTGAGTTCCGCGACGTTGTTGGTGGCCCGGCCGAGCGGTCCCGCCTCCCAGCGGTCCGGGGTCTCGGAACTGTCGGTGACGACCCAGGCCCAGCCCGCCGGACCCGGATTTCCCTTCGAAGCCCCGTCGCACGCGGCCACCACACGTTCACGCATGATCCCGATCATGCCATGCGCGGGCAGGCCCTCCGGCCCTCGGCCGGTCACCCTTTCGGCGCACACCGGCCGTCTTCGGCATCCCGCCCCCCGGTCGTCGTGCCGTCGAAGACCGGGAAGCCCGCGCCCCGCAGGCCGTGCGGGCGGCGAACCACCCGAACGGCCTGGTCGTCGGCCCGGAGCGATCGGCGCCACACGCCCGTGCTCCCCCGCCCTACTCCCCCGCGTACGCCCTCTCGAGCTCCGCGATGTCGAGCTTGCCCATCGACATCATCGCCCCGGTGGCGCGGGACGCCTTCTGCGGGTCGGGGTCGCCGATCATCTCCATCAGCCGGGTCGGCACGACCTGCCAGGACAGGCCGTACTTGTCCTTCAGCCAGCCGCACGGGCCGGGCGTACCGCCGTCCTCGGTGAGCCTGCTCCAGTAGAAGTCCACCTCCTTCTGGTCCGGACACAGGATCTGGAAGGAGACGGCCTCGTTGAAGGTGAATTCCGGGCCGCCGTTCAGCGCGACGAACCTCTGGCCGTTGGCCGTGAATTCCACGGTCAGCACGGAGCCCGCCGGGCGCGGGGCGCCCTCTCCGTAGTGGGTGGTGCTGCCGATGCCGGAGTTCTTGAACAGGGACACGTAGTAGTGCGCGGCTTCCTCGGCCTGGTCGTCGAACCAGAGACACGTGGTGAATCCGTCGGTGGTCATGTCTGCCTCCCAGAGGGCGTGACGTGGAGCACGGTCGTCATCTGTGTCGACCGGTGCGCGGCGCGGAACTCATCGACCGGCCGCAGGACAATTCAGGTGTATCAACCACCCACCGCACCGGCATCACGGCCAGGACCTCGCCGCGGGCAACAGGCGCCGTCCGTCCTCCGTCCGGCCGTCCCGCGGCGCGACCAGGGCGGCCTGTACGACGGCTCGACCGGACCGGCGGGAGCCGCCCGAGGTGGCGATCGACCGTGCGGCGGCGGAGTGCGACCGGGGTGGTGACTGCGCCGCGCCGGAGGAACCCGGCCTGCCGACCGGCGGCGTACGGGCGCTCTTCCGGAGGTGCGGTGCGCCGCCCGAGCGAGTACGGACCGGGTGCGCGCGGGGGCCGCTCCGCCGCCGCTCTGCTGTCGGCGAATCTGCCGCGGGCCGAGAAACCCCCGGCCGGGGCCGCATCGGGCCGAAAGTGGAGAACGTGGAGAACGCGACGCCGGGCACGGCGCCGCGAGCACCCTCCACACCTCTCCACTCCCCGACGCGACAAGGAGCGCCGATGTCTCCATTCACGGCCGGTACGGTGCCGGCCCCGCTGCCCCGGGCGGAGGAGGGCGACACCCCTCCGACCCGGTTCGACGACCACCTGGCGGCCCAGTTGCTCGCGCAGCGCATCGTGCTGCTGGGCACGCAGGTGGACGAGGTGTCCGCCAACCGGGTCTGCGCCCAGCTGCTGATCCTGTCGGCGGAGGACCCGCGCACGGACATCGCCCTGTACATCAACAGCCCGGGCGGCTCGGTGCACGCGGGCCTGGCGATCTACGACACGATGCGGCTCATCCCGAACGACGTCTCCACGCTCGCCATGGGATTCGCCGCCAGCATGGGGCAGTTCCTGCTGAGCGTGGGCGCGCCCGGCAAGCGGTACGTCCTGCCGCACGCGCGGATCATGATGCACCAGCCGTCCGCGGGCATCGGCGGCACCACGGCCGACGTGGAGATCCAGGCGGAGAACCTGGAGTTCACCAAGCGGACCATCGAGCGGATCACCGCCGAGCACACCGGGCAGAGCCCGGAGACCATCTCCCGGGACGGCGACCGGGACCGCTGGTTCACGGCCGAGCAGGCCAGGGAGTACGGCATGGTGGACCGGGTCGTGGAGTCCTTCACGGACGTCCGTCCGGCCGCCTCACGACGCAGGATGGGGCTGTAGCCATGGGGACGTACACGATCCCGAACGTCGTCGAGCGCACCCCGCAGGGCGAGCGGTCCTACGACGTGTTCAGCCGGCTGCTGGCGGAGCGGATCATCTTCCTCGGCACCGAGATCGACGACGGCGTCGCCAACGTCGTCATCGCGCAGCTCCTCCACCTGGAGTCGTCGGCACCGGAGAGCGAGATCGCGATCTACATCAACTCCCCCGGCGGCTCGTTCACGTCACTCATGGCGATCTACGACACGATGACGTTCGTACGGGCGCCGATCTCGACGTTCTGCGTGGGGCAGGCGGCGTCCACGGCGGCCGTGCTGCTGGCCGGCGGGGACCCTGGGCGGCGGTTCGTGCTGGAGCACGCACGCGTGCTGCTCGGACAGCCCGCCAGCGGGGGCCGGCAGGGCACGGTGTCCGACCTCGCGCTGCAGGCCAAGGAGTTGGTGCGGATACGCTCCCAGGTGGAGGAGGTGCTGTCGCGGCACACGGACCACGACATGGCGACGCTGCGCGCGGACATGGACCGCGACAAGGTGTTCACCGCCCAGGAGGCGGTGGCGTACGGGCTGGCCGACGAGGTCTTGAGCCGGCGCCTGCTGCCCGCCTGAGAAGGACGAGACGGCGCCCGCCGGCCGTCAGGGAGGACGGAGCCGTCGCCTGGTGACCGTCAGAGGAGACGGAGCCGACGACCCTGCCCGCCGTCAGAGGAGACGGAGCCGGCGCCCATTGACCGGCTGGGGTGGGGGTCGGCGCCGACGATCCTCTGAGGATGCGGGGGCCGACGCCCGACGAGCCGTTCGAGGCGCCGGCCGGGTGGGTCGTCAGGCGGCCAGGCAGAGTCCGCCGTGGCGCGGGGCGGACAGGGATCGGCCACCGGCCGTGTGCCGTGCGGTGGTCCGGGCGAGTTCGCCGTGCGCCCGCTCCAGCAGGTCGCCGAGGCCCAGGCCGAGGGCGCGGGCGGCGGCCGCGAGGACCTCCGACGAGGCTTCCTTGCGGCCCCGCTCCACCTCCGACAGGTACGGCATGGAGATACGGGCGGCGTCGGCGACGTCCTTCAGCGTGCGTTCCTGGGCGAGGCGTTCCTGGCGCAGGACGTCGCCCACCAGGTCGCGCCAGAGGGGTTCCTTCGGGGCGGGGGCCGAGGGCCTGGGGCGCGGCGGGGCGGGTGACCTCTGCTCGGGCGACCGCGGCTCGGAGGAGGCCGGGCGCAGCGGGATGACGCGGGCGTGGTTCGTCGCTTGGTTGCTCACCCCTCAAGCGTAGAAGTCCTGGTATCCGGGGGACATGGACGTGCGTTCCGCCCTGGGTGAAGCACGGCGCACGGCGCATGTCCCCCTGGTCGCTGCGGAATCGGGGGGCATGTGGCCGCGAAGCCGGGGTACCCGGGCTGGTGGGAACCACCCGGGGCCGACGTCGTCGCCGAGCATTTTCGTAGGGAGAGGCAATGGACACCGCCGTGATCCGGCCGCAGGTACGAGGCGCGGGCAAGGGCGCCGGAACCAGGACGGAAGACGGCGGGCTGCCGGGAATCGAGGACCCGAGGGCCGTGGCGCCGCGTGACGCGCGGGAGTTGTCCCGTCTGTTCTTCCGTCGGCTGGCGGAGGTCGAGGAGGGCACGTACGAGTACCAGTACGCGCGCAACACGCTGATCGAGATGAACATGTCCCTGGTGCGGTTCGCCGCGGGCCGGTTCCGGGGCCGCGGCTACGACATGGAGGACATCGTCCAGACCGGCATGATCGGTCTGATCAAGGCGATCGACCGGTTCGAGCTGGCGCGCGAGGTGGAGTTCACGTCGTTCGCGCTGCCGTACATCGTCGGCGAGATCAAGCGTTTCTTCCGTGACACCACCTGGGCCGTGCACGTGCCGCGCCGGCTGCAGGAACTGCGCGTCGAGCTGGCCAAGGCCCGGGAGGAACTCGCCAGTCGGCTGGACCGCGAACCGACGGTCGCCGAACTGGCCACGCTGCTCAGCATCTCCGAGAACGAGGTCGTGGAGGCGCAGATCGCCGCCAACGGCTACAACTCCTCGTCGCTGGACGCCGCGCTGACCGGCGACGGACCGGAGACCGGCGAGGCCGTCCTCGCCGACTTCATCGGTGTGGAGGAGGACGGGCTGCGGCTCGTGGAGGACGTCCACTCGCTGGCGCCGCTGATGGCCGAGCTCGGCGAACGGGACCGGCAGATCATCCACCTGCGGTTCGTGGAGGAGGCCACCCAGGCGGAGATCGGCGAACGGCTCGGCTGCTCGCAGATGCACGTGTCGCGGCTGATCAAGCGGCTGATCACCCGGCTGCGCGAGGGCCTGCTGGGCGAACTGGGCTGCGCCTGAGGAGCCGCGTCGGGCGGGCCGCCGTCGGCGTGCGGCTGCGCCCGGCGCTTTCCCGCGCCGACGTGTTCGGCCTTCTCGCGCCGCGTCGTCCCACGTCGCGCCTTCTCGCGCCGCGCCGTCCCACGTCGCGCCTTCTCGCGCCGCGCCGTCCCACGTCGGCGCCTCCGGTGGCTCCTTCTGGTGGGGCGCCGTGCCGGGGGTGCGCTTTCCGGTGTGCGAAGGGCTCGCGGGTACCCGCGACGCGTGCAGCGCGAGGCCGGCAGGTCCACTTCCTCTTCCTGACCGGCCGGGTGCCGGACGACGGTCGGCCGCGTACGGACGGGACCGAGGCGCGGGAGCGCGCTCGCGGGCCGGCCGGTCGTCCTCCGGATGTCCTGCCGGACGACACTCGGCTCGCCGACTCAGCCCGCGAACTCCAGCGTGGCGCACACCCGCTTGCCCACCGGAACCCGTTCCACGGCGAGCTGCCGGGTCAGCGCGTGGACGATCTCCAGGCCGTGCATGCCGATCCGCTCGGGGTCGCGCGGGAACCGCCGCGGCAGGGCGGCGCTGCTGTCGTAGACGAGGACCGTCACCGCGGCGTCGGTGCCCTCCAGTTCCAGGATGTACGGGCCGTTGCTGTGCCGGTCGGCGTTGGTGACGAGTTCGCTCACCACGAGGAGCACCTCGTCCTCGCTCCGTTTGTCGACGGTGGCGCACCACTCGGTCCTGAGCTGGTCGAGGAACTGCGCCGCGAAGGCGCGCGCCTCGGCGATGCTCCCGGGCTCCCCGGTGTAGTGCGCCGCGCGCCGAAGCGGTTCCACGGGCACGTCGAAACCAGTCGGTATCACTGTCCCGCCCACGTGCTGGGTCATACGGTTCTCTCTCGGAAGCCGGCCTGGCCGGACACTGCTGCACTTCTGCTCGTACCCCGTGAGGGCCCGGGCAGTCTCCACCTTGCGGACGAGCCTGCCCCCGGGGGCATCTTCGCATCCGCGCGGGGCACCCGGAAAGCACCAGGACCGGCCCCGGACCTGCGTCGTCGTGGCGGGACACGGGCGCGCCGGCCCGGTGGGAAGGGCCTGCGATGGACGAGCTCATGGCCGCGCGAAGCCTGCCGACCCGCCCGGCGGTCACCCTTGCCGGGGACGCCGTCGCGCACATCAGGGAGGCCGTGTTCGACGGCCGCGCCGAGCGGATCGCGGGGTTCACGCTGAGCGGCCTCGGCCTGCTGTCCGGCTCGCTCGAGCACGGACTGCCGTGGTCGGCGGTGCACTCACTGGGCCACGACGCGGTCATGATCGGCGACCTCCGGCAGCTGGTGCGCCCGGACGTCGTCGCCGCGTACGGCGGGCCGCTGCGGGGCCGGATCGTCGGCGCGCGGGTGCGTACGCACGACGGCGACGAGGTCGGCACGGTGCTCGACGTGATCGTGGCGGGCGGCACGAGCGGCCGGGTCGTGGGATTCCGTGTGGCGGTGCGCGGACAGCGGCTGTTCGCGGCGCTGTCCGGGCACCGGCGGCGTGCGGTCTACCTGCCGCGCGGCGGGGCGGTCGCCATGTCCGGGCGGACTCTGCTGGTGGAGTCCGGCGTGCGCCGTTTCACGGCGGACGACCTGGCGTCCTTCGCCGTGCGGGTTGCCGCGTTCCACCAGTCGCGGAAGGACTCGCCGTCGTGATGCTGTTCTCGCAGGTGGGCGGCCTGCCCGTGCGGGGGCCGGACGGGCAGGCCGAGCTGACCGAGGTGGGTGTGCTGCGGGCGCTGACCGTCGACGCGGCCTCCGCACGGGTGACGCATCTGCGGGTCCGCGCGGGCGTGTTCGGGAAGCTGGTCCTGCCCTGGCCGGTGCTGCGGTCCTTCGGTCCCGAGGGTGTGGTCGTGGGCTCCCTTCACTTCCCCGGCCCGGCGCCGCCGCACCACGACATCCTTCACCGGCGGATCCTCACCGACGCGGGTGACCGGTACGGCACGGTTCTGGACGTGGCGTTCGACCAGGTCACCGGTCGTGTCGAGGCGGTCTTCACGACCCTCGGCGAGGTGTCGCCGCGCCGGCTCCTCGGACTCGGCGACTACGCCCTGGTCGTCCTCAAGGGCTGAGGCGGCGCCCGTCGCGGCGGACCGGTCCCGGCGCACACGGCCCCCGGCCGCCGAACCGGACCGTCATGCCGCCGGGGAGGAGGTGTCGGGCTGCTGCTCGCCGGAGACGGGTGCCGACTACGGGGGCGTGCCGGGCGCGGGTCCGGAACCGGGCGGCGAGTCCTGAGGCGGAGGTGGCTCGGACGTCGGCGCGCCGGGCGACTCGGGCCGGGAAGCGGGCGGCTCCGGGGTGGCAGTTCGGTCGGCCGGCGGGGAGGTCCCGTCGTCCCGGGTGGCCGGCGAGGACGGTGGGGTGACACCCGCCGACGGGGTGGGCCGGGCGGGGGGCACGGTCTCTCGGTCCCTGTGTCCGGTGTCGCTCCGGTGCCGGGTGAACCAGGCGCCGTGCTCGGCGTCGTACACGACGAAGGACTCCACGGGCTGCTTCGCCGGGGAGACGGCGACGACGTTCGACGGGTCGTACGACGGCCAGGAGTCGCCGGTCCGGCGCGGGGTGCCCTGCTGGGCGACGGGCGGGGTCAGCGGATTGCCGCAGGCGCAGCGCACCCGGGGCTCGCCGTGGTCGTCGATGAGCACGGCGGTGCCCGCCTGGAGGACGGCCTGGTAGCCGGTGGCGGCACCGTCGCGGTATCCGTGATTGGTGACGCGGGTGTCCACGCGCAGTCGCACGGGGGTGAGGGAACGCAGATGGGCCGGTACGCCGGAGGGCGCGACACGGGCGACGGAGGCGAACGCCTCGTTCTTCGCCGGGGTGGCGCGCAGGGCCCTGATCTGCTTCTCGACGTCGCAACTGGCCACGTCGCGCGTGCCGCCGTAGAGGCCGGGGGTTGCGCCGTCCACGCCGCGCACCGCGTTCGCGGAGGGCGACGTGGCCGTCGGGGGCGGGGTGGCGGGCGGCGCCGAGGCGTTCTTGGCCGTCGATGCGGTGAACGGGTCGGGGCCGGACTTGCCCGCCGGCTGGAGGAAGATCTCACCGCCGGTCTCCGGGCCGCCGCCGGGGCGGCTGAGCACCAGGGCGACGACGACGGCCGTGACGACGGCTGCGACGACGGCCGCCACCCGGGGCACGGACCGCCACCACGGCGGGCCGGACCCGGACGGCCCGCGCCGGGCCCCGCCCGACGACGGCGGCGGCCCGGAAGGCGGTGGCCCGGAGGGGGGCGGGGGCGACGGCGGTCCGGACGACGAGGGGGGCGGGGGCGACGGCGTCTCGGACGACGGCCTCCCGGGGCCACGGGAAGGACCGGACAGCGGGCCGGAGGGCGGCCCCGTGGGGCTGCCGGATGACGGCGGTTCGTCGCTCATCGAGCTCTTCTTCCCGCGTGGGTCCGTGCGGCTCCTCGCGTGTTCTCATCCGATCCGGGCAGATGCGCACAGATCCAGCCGCCTCGTGCGCAACAGTGTCATTGTGTGCCCGCGTCCCGTGCCGCCCGCAAGCCGACGCGGACGGCGGAGCCCGGCGGGCACGCCTCGCGGCCGCTGCCTAGCGTGGCAGCGTGAGCTCGCCCTCCCCCTCCCGGCCGGCCGTCGACGCCCGTCACGGCTGGCCGCAGGCCGTCGCCACCGTGCTGGCCGGACTGGTCGCCATGGCCGCGGTCGCGGCGCTGGGGCTGTGGGCCGCCGGCGCCGGCGGGCTCCCGGGCAACGCGTTCTGGCGGGTGGTCGCCGCGACTCTCGTGACGGCGGTGGGCGGCGGCGTGAAGATGTCGGGGGACGTCGGCGGGCTCGCCGGCACGTCGGCCGGGCTGACCGTGATCCCGCTGTCGGTCACCCTGACGGGGGCTCTCGTGGTCGCGGCGGGTTTCCTGCGCCCACTGCGGCACCGTGCGGTCGCGGGCGCGCGGGAGCTGGCGGGCTGGGCGGGGCGGATCGCCGCCCTGTGGGTCCTGGTCCTCCTGGCGACGGCCCTGGCCGCGCGCCACACGTTCGAGGTGTCCTTGGGCGAGGGCGCCGCGGCCGACGTGGGCGAGTTGTTCGGAGGGTCGCCGAGGGTCGGGTTCCGCGCCGACGTGCCGCCGACGCTGCTGTTCGGGCTGCTGTGGCTGGCGGGTGTCCTGGTGCTGGCCATGCTGGTGGCCCACGGCGCCCCGCTGCCCGGCCGGCTGCTGCGCTTCGCGGCGGCGGTGCGGCCGGCGGCGTACGCGATGGTCGTCCTGCTGCTGACGTACGTGGCGCTGGGTGTCGTCGTCGGCCTGGTCGTCGCGGCGACGCGGGGGCACCCGGCGGAGACCTTCGCGGTGCTGCTGCTCGGCGTGCCGAACCTGGTGTGGCTCGCGCTCACGCTCGGCCTGGGCGCCACCTGGGACGGCAGGGTGGAGGGCCCGTTCGGGCTGCCGATGCCGAGGGTGCTGGACGAGGTGCTGCGCGTGCCCGACGTCGGGACTCTGAACGTCGGCACGCTCGCCGAGCAGGACGGCCGCGCGTGGTGGCTCGTGGTCGTCGCCGGGGTGCTGGTGCCGGCCGCCGGGTTCCTGATGGCGACGCGGTCTCCGGCCCGTACGCGCCCGTGGCAGCACGCGGTGCACCTGGCCGCCGCGCTCGCCCTCACCGTGCTGACGGTCTGCCTCATGGCCCGGATCACCGCGCACTTCGGCCTGTCCGTGCTCGGCATCGGCGACCTCGGCGGCGGGACGGCCGGCGACCTGTTCCTGCGGCCCCGCCTGTGGACGGCCGTCGGCGTCGCCCTCCTGTGGGGCCTGGCCGCCGGCTTCCTGGGCGGTCTGCTGGCGCGCCCGGTACGCCGCCGCGGCGAGGTGGCCGCCGAACCGGACGGCTGAGCCGCCGCACGGCACGGCACGGCACGGCACGGCACGGCACCGAGTGACCTACGCCCCGGAACGGAACACCGGCCCCGCCCAGCGGGGTGGACGCGCCGGGCGGTCGGGCGGCGCCGTGGCCCTCAGGTCGGCGCGCGTCCGGGGATGGTCCGTCGCGGCGGCGCCGGTCAGGGCTGTGCGCAGGGCGGCGACGAAGGCCAGGCAGGAGTCGTGGCGGTCGTCGGGGCTCTTGGCGAGTGCCCGGCCGAAGACGGCGTCGACCTGCCGGGCCAGCCCGGGCCGGGCAGCCGTCAGCGGTGGCGGCTCGTCGTACTGGTGTGCCCACAGCAGGGCCATGTCGTCGTCACGGCGGAACGGCGGGTGCCCGGCGAGGGTTTCGTACACGACGCACGCGAAGGCGTAGACGTCGCAGCGGGCGTCGACCGGGCGGCCGGAGATCTGCTCGGGCGCCACGTAGTCGAGCGTGCCGACGAACTGCCCGGCCGTGGTGAACCCGGTCAGTGACAGGGACTTCTTCGTCAGGCCGAAGTCGGTGAGGTAGACGTGCTCGGGGTGGTCGCTGTCGGTGCCGCGCGACACGAGGATGTTGCCCGGTTTCACGTCCCGGTGGACCAGCCCGTGGGCGTGCGCGGCGTCGAGGGCGGAGGCGACCTGGGTGGCGATGCGTACGACCGCGGCGGGCGGCAGCGGGCCCTGCCGGTCGAGGAGATGACGCAGGTCGCTGCCCGCGACGTAGCGCATCGCGATGTACAGGAGGCCGTCCGTCTCGCCCGCCTCGAAGACGGGCACGATGTGCGGGTGGTCGATGGCGGCGGCGACCCGGGACTCGTGGGTGAAGCGGCGCCGGAAGGTGTCGTTGCGGGCGAGCTCGGGGGCGAGCAGCTTGAGGGCGACCGTCCGGTCCAGCCGGAGGTCGCGGGCCCGGTAGACGACGGCCATGCCGCCGCGGCCGATCTCGGCCTCGACGCGGTATTCCGCGATCTGCCGCCCCACCAGTTCGGAGGGCCGGCCGGCGAAACCACCGGTGTCGTCGGGCATCAGCGGTCGCCGCCACCGTCACGGTCACCGCCGGGCGTCACGACCCGGGTGGGGACGTGCCCCTGACCGGCCGGCGGCGGGGGCGTCCCGTCCGGGGTCTCGGCGCGGAATCCGCCGTCGGCGGCGTGCGAGGTCTCGGCCCGGGGCCCGTCGTCCGTGGCGTACGGAAGAAGGCGGGTGCCGTCCGTGTACACCCAGCGGGCGTGGTCGCTGTCGTACAGCCAGACGGACTCCCCGTCGGCGACGACGCCGATGCGCAGGCCGCGGGTACGGGCACGGAAGGCCTCCCCGTCGAGGGCGCCGGAGGCGAGTTCCCCGACGGCGGCGGCGTAGCGGGTCAGGGCCTGTTCGGCGCGGGCCAGCAGCGGGCGCGGGTCGGCGGTGCGGGCGAGCGGGGCATCGGCGGCGGGCGGGTCCTGCGGAACGGCGAGCAGCAGGCGGCCGTCGACCCACGCCGACCAGCCGTTGGAGCACAGGACATGTCCCCAGTCGCCCTGGCGTTCCAGGAGCTCGACGGGCAGCAGCGGGTCGAGCGGCACGGTGGAGCGGGCCGGGTCGGGCGCGTCCCAGGCGGGCATGCCGTCGGGCGGGACGACGTGCGTGGGCCGGAAGCCGGGGGTCGTCATGCGCGCCTACTTCCGCATCACCGCGGGTTCGTGCCGCCGCAGCAGCCGCGAGACCAGGAAGGCGAGGAGGGCCGACAGCACGACCAGCATGCCCACGTTCAGCAGCCACACCCCCGCCGTGTGCCGGAACAACGGGTCGGCGGTCAGTTCGCCGGGCACGGTCCGCGCCAGACCCACCGTGCCGGCCATCGCGCCGAGCGCCCACCGCGACGGCACCAGCCACGACAGCTGTTCCAGGCCGGGCACGCCGTCCAGCTTCAGCAGGGCGCCGCAGAACACCACCTGGACGATGGCGAGGAGCACGAGCAGCGGCATCGTGACCTCCTCCTTGCGCACCAGCGCGGACACCAGCAGGCCGAGCATCATCGCCGTGAACGCGAGCAGCGCGACGGCGACGGTGATCTCCACGAGCGGTGGCAGCAGTACGCCGCTGTCATCTGGGGCGTTGAGATCCACTCCGAGCAGGGCGACCAGGGTGAGCACCACGGCCTGGAGCACGGTGATCGCGCCGAGCACGACCACCTTGGACAGCAGGTACGCGGATCTGGACAGGCCGACGGCCCTCTCCCGCTGGTAGATCACCCGTTCCTTGACGAGTTCCCGTACGGCGTTGGCCGCGCCCGTGAGTACGCCGCCGACGCAGAGGATCAGCAGCGCGTTCATCGCCGTCTCCCGCGTCAGGGCGCCGCCGGCCAGGGCGCGGGCCATGGCGCCCATCACGAACGGCAGCGCGACCATGATGGCGAGGAAGGTGCGGTCGGCGCCGAGCGCGGTGGTGTACCGGCGCACCAGCGTGCCGAGTTGGGCGGCGCGGCTGCGGGGCCGGGGCGGCGGGGCGACGACGACGGGTCCGGGGGACGGCAGGTCGGGCTGCGCCGAGGCGTCGGCCACGTACCGGCGGTGCTGCGGCGACTGGGCGTAGTCGCCCGCCCAGTCGCGGGCGGCGTCCCGCTCGAACGCCTCGAACGCCTCCGGCCACTGCTCGAAGGCGAAGAACTCGAGGGCCTCCGCGGGCGGGCCGTAGTAGGCGACCTGGCCGCCGGGTGCCAGGACGAGCAGCCGGTCGCACACGTCGAGGCTGAGGACGCTGTGGGTGACGACGATGACGGTGCGGGCGTCGTCGGCGAGGCCGCGCAGCATGTGCATCACCGAGCGGTCCATGCCGGGGTCGAGGCCGGAGGTCGGCTCGTCCAGGAACAGCAGCGACGGCTTGGTGAGCAGTTCCAGTGCGACGCTGACCCGTTTGCGCTGCCCGCCGGACAGACTGTGCACGGGCTGTGCGGCGCGCTGTTCCAGGCCGAGTTCGCGGATCACCTCGTCGACGCGGGCGCGGCGCTCGGTCTTGGCGGTGTCCTGCGGGAAGCGCAGTTCGGCGGCGTAGGTGAGGGCGGCGCGGACGGTGAGCTGGGCGTGCAGGATGTCGTCCTGCGGGACGAGTCCGATGCGCTGGCGCAGCTCGGCGTAGTCGCGGTAGAGGTCGCGGCCGTCGTAGACGACGGTGCCGTGGCCGGCGGGACGCTGGCCGGTGAGTGCGCCGAGCAGGGTGGACTTGCCGGCGCCGCTCGGGCCGACGACGGCGAGCAGGCACCTCTCCCCCACGGGGAACGACACGTGGTCGAGCAGCGTCTTGCGCCCGCGGTCCACGGCGACGGTGAGGTCCTGTACGTCGAGGGAGATCTCGCCGGTGTCGACGTACTGCTGGAGGGTGTCGCCGACGAGGCAGAACGCGGAGTGGCCGATGCCGACGATGTCGCCGGGGCCGATGGGGGCGGCGGTGACGGGCCGGCCGTTGAGGTAGGTGCCGTTGTGGCTGCCGAGGTCGGCGATCTCGTACGTGCCGTCCGCCAGGGCGCGCAGTGCGGCGTGGCGGCGGGAGACGACCAGGTCGTCCACGACGAGGTCGTTGTCGGGGGCGCGGCCGATGCGGACGGTGCGGGTGGGCAGCGGCCGTACGGTGGTGGGCTGCCGGTAGGTGCCGGTGCCCGCCGGGTTCGCCACGGCGGACGGGCGTTTTGGTGGTGGGCGCGTCCGGGTGAGGAGTTCGGCGCGGGGGCCGTCGGCGGGGCTGCCGAAGCGGATGACGCTGCCGGCGCCCACGTCCCGGTGCTCCACGCGGCGGCCGTCCGCATAGGTGCCGTTGGTGCTGTGTTCGTCCTCGATCGTCCAGTGCCCGTCCGCGGGGCGCAGCACGGCGTGGTGCCAGCTGACCCGGGCGTCGTCGATGACGATGTCGCTCAGCGGGTCGCGGCCCACGTGGTAGTCGCGGCCCGGGGCCATCACCGTCGAGCCCGTGGCGGTCTCCAGGACGAGTTCGGGCGCGCTCGGCGCGAACGGCCGCTCAGCCATGACTGGATTCTACCGATTCGCCCAGATGTACGCCCGATGAGCGGGACGCGACAGGCGACAGAAGGGGTGACGGCCGGCGGGCGACGCTCGATGATCAGCGGGGGTTCAGCCCACGGGCACGATCAGCGCCGGTATGGTCCGCTGCATGCGCAGGGCGTCCACGGACTCGGCGAGCAGTTCGTACTCGGTGGTGTCGTCGCCGGTGGCGATGCGGATCAGCCGCCCGGCGGCCAACTCGTCGGCGATCAGTTCCTGTTGTGCGACGTCGCCGCACCAGGCCCGCAGCACGGCGGGTACGTCCGGCACCGTGGGGGCGACGGGGACGAGCGCCCCCGACGGTAAGTGCTCCGTGTCGGGACGGGGGTCGAGGCGGTCGGCGATCCAGCAGGCCCGGTCCCGCAGCCACCACAGGGCCAGTGCCAGTGTGGGTGCGCGGTAGGTGCCCAACGGGACACCGATGCGCCTGCCGTCGCAGACTCCGTACGCGGTGACATGGCACAGGAACTCGTTGTGCACGTACCCTCCCCCGTCGCAGCGCTCACCTGCCGGGTCGGGCCCGCTGTCCGTGGGGCCGGTGTGCTGCGCGTCCTCTTGCCGTGGGCTCGTGTGCTGTGCGTGAGGGCGCTGTCGCGGGGTGTGAAGCGCTCTCACAACCGAGTATGTTCACTGCTGAACCACTGTCACCACACCTTTCCGGCCAGTCTGGGCACATATTCACCCACGATCCTGACCGAAACCACACGTCGGGGTCGCCATACCCCAAATCGCTCACGGGGAGTGAGGCTCAGGGGGGAGCAACTCGGTCAGGAGCCGCTCCCCCGGCCCACGTCAGGCGCGTACCAGCGCGTCGATGCGAGCGAGCTCGTCCGCGTCGAACTCCAGGTTGCGGATCGCGGCGACACTGTCCTCCAGTTGCCCCGCGCTGCTCGCGCCGACCAGGGCGGAGGTGACCCGGCCGCCGCGCAGCACCCACGCCAGCGCCATCTGCGCCAGGGACTGGCCGCGGGAGCGCGCGAGGTCGTTCAGCGCACGCAGCCGCTCCACCAGTTCCCCGGTGACCGCGTCGGAGTTCAGGAAGGGGCTGTCGCTCGCGGCACGGGAGTCCTCGGGGATGCCGTCCAGGTAGCGGCCGGTGAGCAGGCCCTGCTCCAGCGGCGAGTAGGCGATGGAGCCGACCTGGAGTTCGTCCAGCGCGTCGAGCAGGCCCTCACCCTCGGGGCGCCGGTCGAGCATCGAGTAGCGCGGCTGGTGGATGAGGAGCGGGGTGCCCAGTTCGCCGAGGATGCGGGCGGCCTCACGGGTCTGCTCGGCGGAGTAGTTGGAGACGCCGACGTAGAGGGCCTTGCCCTGCTGCACCGCGGTGTGCAGGGCGCCCATCGTCTCCTCCAGGGGAGTGTCCGGGTCGGGGCGGTGCGAGTAGAAGATGTCGACATGATCCAGGCCCATGCGCGTCAGGCTCTGGTCGAGCGACGACAGCAGGTACTTGCGCGAGCCCCATTCGCCGTACGGGCCCGGCCACATCAGGTAGCCGGCCTTGGTGGAGATCACCAGTTCGTCGCGGTACGACGCGAAGTCGTCGCGCAGGGCCTCGCCGAAGGCGGACTCGGCGGCACCGGGCGGCGGGCCGTAGTTGTTGGCCAGATCGAAGTGCGTGACACCCAGGTCGAAGGCGCGGCGCAGGATGGCGCGCTGGGTCCGGACCGGCCGGTCGGGGCCGAAGTTGTGCCACAGGCCGAGCGAGAGCGCGGGGAGTTTGAGGCCGCTGCGTCCGGTGCGCCGGTAGGGCATGTCCGCGTAGCGGTCGGGGTGTGCGGTGTACAACGCGACTCCAGGGGGGTTGGCACAGGCGTGCCGGGGCTTGTCGGACCAAGTCCCACTCTCGCGCGACCTGCGGGCAGTGGTCCAACAGAAGAATCCGATGAGATTCAGCGGTTACGCTTCTCAATCGTGGAACTGCGCCATCTCCAGCACTTCGTGGCCGTCGCCGAGGACCAGCATTTCACCCGGGCGGCGGAGCGGCTGCTGGTCTCCCAGTCCGGCCTGTCGGCGTCCATCCGGGCCCTGGAGCGGGAGCTTCAGACACCGCTCTTCGTGCGGACGACCCGCCGGGTGACCCTGACGGAGGCCGGGCGGGCGCTGCTGGGCGAGGCGCAGCGCATCCTCGCGCAGGTGCGGGCGGCGCACGAGGCGGTCGCCGCGGTGCAGGGCGTGCTGCGCGGCACGCTGTCGCTGGGCACCGAGCAGTGCATCGCCGGTGTCGACGTGGCGGGCCTGCTGGCCGCGTTCCGGCGCCGCCACCCGGACGTGGAGATCCGGCTGCGGCAGGCGGGTTCGGGGGAACTCGCCGAGGAGGTCACGGCCGGCCGGCTGGACCTCGCCTTCGCCTACCGCACCCGGGCCGACACCGACCAGTTGCGCTCCGCGCCGCTGACCAGCGAACCGATGACCGTGCTGTGCCACCCGGGGCACCGCCTGGCGGCCGACGGGGCGGCGCTGACCCCGCACGACCTGGCCGGCGAGGTCTTCGTCGACTTCCACCCCGACTGGGGGCCGCGCCGCGTCACCGACACCGCGTTCGCGGCGGCCGGGGTCCGGCGGACGGTCGCACTGGAGGTGAACGACGTGCACGGCCTGCTGGATCTGATCGGCGAGGACCTCGGCATCGCCGTCGTACCCCGGCACTTCCGGCACAAGCGCACCGCCCTCGCCTCGCTGCCGCTGAGGGCCGCAGGCGACGCCGGGTACGAGACGATCGCGCTGCTCCCGCCGCCCCAGGCCACCAGCCCGGCGGCCAGGGCGCTGATGGCCCTGCTGGCGGCCGACGGCTCCGCGGGAGCCGATGGCCCCGCGGGAAAGGTGAGCGCCTGAGCGCGGGCTGAGCGATGGTGGACGGTATGCATGCCAAGGACATCCTCATCGAGGCGCACGGCCGCATCCGGGACGAGGTCCACGCCGCCGTCGAGGACCTCGGGTCCGACGCCCTCAACGCCCGCCCCGCCGACGGGGCGAACCCGATCGCCTGGCTGATCTGGCATCTCACCCGCGTCCAGGACGACCACGTCGCCGATGCCTTCGGGCTCGACCAGGTGTGGCTGAGCGGGGACTGGACCGGGCGCTTCGGCCTCGGTCTGCCCCGCCGCGACACCGGGTACGGGCACAGCGCCGCGAAGGTGGCGAAGGTGCGGGTGGACTCCGCCGGCCTCCTGACCGGGTACTACGACGCCGTGCACGACCAGACCGTCGGGGCGCTGCGCGAGCTGACCGCCAAGGATCTGGAGCGCGTGGTGGACGAGGGCTGGGACCCGCCGGTCACCCTCGGGGTCCGGCTGGTGAGCGTCCTGTCCGACGATCTCCAGCACGCCGGACAGGCCGCCTACCTGCGGGGACTGCTTCAGACCAGGTCGGCGTAGCCCGGCAGGACCACGTCGGTGATGAGGGCGTTGCGCTCGTCGAACGGGATGAAGGCGCTCTTGAGGGCGTTCACCGTGACCGTGCGCAGGTCCTCGGCCGTCCAGCCCGCCTGCTCGACGAGCAGGGACATCTCACGGGTCATGGTCGTGCCGGACACCAGCCGGTTGTCCGTGTTGAGGGTGACGCGGAAGCCGAGGTTTTTCAGCGCGGTGATGGGGTGCTCGGCGACGGAGGTCGCGGCGCCCGTCTGCAGGTTGGACGTCGGGCACATCTCCAGCGCGACACGGCGGTCGCGGATCCAGCCGGCGAGGCGGCCGAGCTTGTTCCCCGCGAGGTCGGGGATGTCGTCGGTGATGCGCACGCCGTGCCCGATGCGCTGGGCGCCGCACACCTGAAGGGCCTGGTGGATGCTGGGCAGGCCGTGGGCCTCCCCGGCGTGGATGGTGAACGGCACGTTCTCGCGGCGCAGGTACTCGAAGGCGTCGAGGTGGTCGGCGGGCGGGAACCCGTCCTCGGCGCCGGCGATGTCGAAGCCGACGACCCCCGCGTCCCGGAAGGCGACGGCCAGGTCGGCCGCCTCGCGCACCCGGTCGAACATGCGCATGCCGCACAGCAGCGTGCCGACCCGGACGGGCGTGCCCGCGGCCGCCGCCTTGACCATGCCCGCGGCCAGGCCCTCCTGCACGGTCTCCACGACCTCGGGGAGGCTCAGCCCGCCCCGCAGCATCAGCTCGGGGGCGTAGCGCACCTCCCCGTAGACGACGCCGTCGGCGGCCAGGTCGAGGACGTACTCCTCGGCGGTGCGCAGCAGGCCCTCGCGGGTCTGCATGACGGCGAGGGTGTGCTCGAAGGTGGCGATGTAGCGGACCAGGTCGCCGGAGTTCGCGGCCTCGACGTACCAGGCGGCCAGCTCGTCCGGATCGGTGGTGGGCAGGGTGTGGCCGACCGGTTCCGCGAGCTCGACGAGGGTGGCGGGGCGCAGGCCGCCGTCGAGGTGGTCGTGCAGGACCGCCTTGGGCAGGCGGCGGAGGACGTCGGCGTCTATGCGCGTAGCGTTCATGTGCGGTGTTTCCTCGGGGATGGTGCGGGGCGGGGCGGTGGTGTTACGCGGCGGCGGGCTGGAGCAGGTCCCAGCGGTTGCCGTACAGGTCCTGGAAGACGGCCACCGTGCCGTACGGCTCGTGGCGCGGCTCTTCGAGGAAGCTCACGCCGGCGGCGAGCATACGGGCGTGGTCGCGGGCGAAGTCGTCGGTGTGCAGGAAGAAGCCGACCCGCCCGCCGGTCTGGTCGCCGACCCTGTCCCGCTGCGCCTCGCCCCGGGCGCGGGCGAGCAGCAGGTCGGTGCCGGACCCGTCGCCGGATCCGGCCCGCACGACGACCCAGCGGGAGCCGTCGGGGCGCGGCGCGTCCTCGACGAGCCGGAACCCGAGGGCCCCGGTGTAGAAACGGATCGCCTCGTCGTAGTCGCCGACGACGAGGGTGACCAGGGCGATACGACGCATGGGGACCTTTCGGGCAGTGCGGTTGACGGGTGAGGTTATACGTAAAACTCGTCGCACGCCAGTCCGAATCTCGTGACCGTCGGTGGTTCGGGGCCGCAGCACCGGGCGGGCCGGAACCTGAGGGCGAGCGCCGGCCCGGCTGCGCGCACACCTGCCCGCAACAGGGGAAGGCGGCGCCTCCCGTCCTGCGCGGGAGGCGCCGCCTGGGCGTGCGGGGGGGTCAGCAGTAGAGGCTGCCGCCCGGGTCGACGCCGAGGATCTGCGCGAACCGCCGGTAGCTGTCCACGCGGCTCTGCACCTGCGCCGGGTTCTTGCCGTCGCACTCCAGCGAGCCGTTGATGGAGCGGATGGTCTGACCGAAGCCCGCTCCGTTGACCATGGCGTTGTGCGGGGTCATGGTGCCGGGGCCGGTCTGGGTGTTCCAGTACCACAGGCCGGTCTTCCAGGCGACGGCCGAGTCGCGCTCGACGAGCCAGGGGTTGTTCAGCAGGTCGATGCCGAGCGCGTCGCCCGCGGCCTTGTAGTTGAAGTTCCAGCTGAGCTGGATCGGGCCGCGGCCGTAGTAGGCGGCCTGTCCTGCCGGGCAGCCGTAGGGCTGGCTCCAGTCGCAGTAGTGCGGGTAGTTGGCCTGGTTCTGCTCGACCACGTACACCAGGCCGCCGGTCTCGTGGCTGACGTTGGCGAGGAAGGCGGCGGCCTCCTGCTTCTTGGTGGTGTCGCTGCCGGTGTTCGCGAAGCCGGGGTAGGCGCTCAGCGCGGCGGTGAGCCCGCTGTAGGTGTAGAAGCCGTTCCGGCCCGGGAACATCTGGTTGAACTGCGCCTCGCTGACCACGAAGTCGCCGACCGGGGTCTGGCCGCCGTCGCAGGCGTACGGCTCCCAGTACCAGGTGCTGATGGTCGGGTCGTAGCCCGGGTTGTCGTGCTCGGCGATGTACGCCTTGCCGTCGGTGTAGCGGACGACGTCACCGGTGGCGTAGGACTTGCCGGCCACCCAGTTCGGGTAGCTCGAACAGGCCGCGGCCGATGCCGGGGTGGCCGGCAGGAGCACCGGAGCGGCGCTCGAGATGATCAGAGCGGCCAGAAGAGCGGATGTGCGGCGCCTCGACACAGGGTCAACTCCTTCGCGGAGCAGGGCCGTTCCCGGCACGGGGCGGCCCGCGGCGGAGCCTGGCGCGGCTCACACCGGCGGGCTGCCCCGGCGTGGGGGCGGCCGGGTGGGGGGTGTGGAGCCACACTCAACCGCGTTGGTCTGTACCAGTCAAGGGTGTAGACCAGTCAGAGACCGGCCAGATACCCGACCCCTCTGCCCGTGACGGCTGTTGACCAGCCGGTTCGACGCTCCGCGGCGTGGAACTCATCCCGCGAGGAGCACGCCCCTCTGCCGCGCACCCTCAGTCGCCGGGCACCGACCAGGGTTCCTGCGGCAGCGGGCTGCCGGTCTCCAGCAGCGACGTGAGGTGGGACAGCACGGGCGCCCAGCCCGTCGCGGCGTCGGCGCGGTCGCGCTCGTCGGCGAGGTTCTCGTGGGTGACGGTCAGGCGGACGATGTCGCCGTGCGGCCGGATGCCGAAGGTGACGCGGGAGTGCCGGTCCTTGTCCGCCTCGCGCGCCGGTTCGGCCCAGGTCGTGACGAGCCGGGTGGGCCGTTCGCTCACCTCGACCGTGCCGGTCACGTCGGCGGTCCCGGAGCCGTCCGTCCGGACGTGCGCCCAGCGGGAGCCCGCCGGTCGGGCGACTCGTTGCGGTGGCCCCAGCGAATCCCTGCATGTCAAGCTGATGACGGGTGCCACCTGCCGATTCACACAGGTGCGCCGGACCGACGACGAGCCTGCGGCTACGGTGCGTACACGTACGGCGTAGTCGTGGTCAGTGACGCGAAGCCGAGGCGGTGGAGGATCGGGCGGGACTCGTCGGACGCGTCGACCTGGAGGTAGCGGTGACCGCGGCGCGAAGCGGCCCGGGCCCGGTGGGCGACCAGGGCGCGGTAGATGCCGCGCCCGCGCCAGGCCGGTACGGTGCCGCCGCCCCACAGGCCCGCGAAGGGGGTGCCCGGCACGAGTTCCATGCGGGCCGCGCTCACCGGCACCCCGCCGGCCAGCGCCACGACGGCCACGACGGTGCCCGGGTCGGCCGCCAGCCGGGCGAGCAGCTGGTCGCGCAGCCACGCACTGTCGGTACCGAACGCCTCGTGATGCACCTCGGCCACCAGACCGGCGCCCGCCGCGTCGGTGACGGGCAGGACACGGACCCCGTCGGGCAACTCCGGGCCGGGGTGCAGGCGGGCGGCCTCGCCGACCATGAGGGTCTCCACCGGGCCGGGGACGAAGCCGGCGCGGGTCAGGCGCCGTCCGAGGCCGGCGGGGCGGTCGTGGCCGTACACCTTCCACTCGAACTCGCGGCGGAGCCGGGTGAAGTGCGCGATCTGCCCGGCGATCGCCGCGTCGGCGCCCGCCGCGTCCAGGCGGGACCACAGCACGCCGTTCCAGCCGTGCGCGGGAGCGGTCTGGCGCACCACGTTCCCGCACCGCTCCACGTGGGCGCCGGGAGCGTCGGGCCGCGCCTGTTCACGCAGGTCACGGTCGACGAGGGCGAGCAGCTCGGTGGGATCCATCGGCCCAGTGCAGCAGGCGGGTGCGGTGCGCCGCAACGGGATTCGCAGGTGGTGACCGCGGGCTCGGCCCACCGCGAGGAACCGGCGCCGCGGCACGGCGACCGGATGCGGCGATTGGCCACGGCGACCGGATGCGGCGGGCGGCGACCACAGTCCGGCGCGGGGCCGCCCCGCGGGGCGGCCCCGCCCGCCCCGGCGTCCGGAGGCGGCCCTCCCCGCGCCCGTTTATGGTGATCGAGGGCGCCGCACACCCCGTCCTCGGGGCGCCCGCTGGAGGCATCCATGCCGGCAAAGCTGTCATCGCGGGCCTCGGTCCGGCGCTGCGCGGTCACCGGGGTGGCCGGTCTGGCCCTGCTGGGCGCGGGGCTGCCGGCCGCCGTGGCGGGAGACACCGGGCCCGGCCTGTCCCGCTTCTACCGCCAGAAGGTCAAGTGGGCGGCGTGCCAGGGGCAGGAGGCCCCGCTGGATCTGCAGTGCGGGAAGGTCACCGTCCCGCTGGACTACGCCCGGCCGGCGGGCGGCACGCTCGATTTGGCCGTCGCCCGCTACCGGGCCACCGGCGCACCACGGGGCTCGGTGGTGCTGAACTTCGGCGGCCCCGGAGGCCCCGGCGTCGGTGAACTCGCCGCCGGCGGCAAGGTCTTCATGGAGCTGACGGACAACTACGACGTGGTGTCGTTCGACCCGCGCGGCGTCGGCCGGTCCTCTCCCGTGAGCTGCGGCGCCGGCTTCGAGGACCTCGCGGAGGCGACCGACGGGGACGGCGACGTCGACGATCCGCAGCCCGAACTCGCCCAGCTGCGCAGGGCGGCCCAGGAGTGCGAGAAGAACTCGGGCCCGGTTCTGCGGCACATGGGCACGGTCGACACCGCCCGGGACCTGGACGTGATCCGTGCGGCGCTCGGCGACGACAAGCTCAACTACCTGGGCTTCTCGTACGGGACGCGGCTGGGCGCGGTGTACGCGGCCCGGTTCCCCGGGACGGTGGGCCGGCTGGCGCTGGACGGCGTGGACACGCTGACGGAACCGCTGGCCGAGCAGGGCCGGGTGGGCGCGCTCAGCCAGCAGACCGCGCTGGAGAACTTCATCAAGTGGTGCGCCGAGGACCTCGCCTGCCCGTTCGGCCAGGACGCGCGCGGCGCCCGCGAACAGGTCGTACGGCTCGTCGCGTCGCTGGACGAGAACCCGGTACCGACGGACTTCGGGGTCCCGTTCTCCGGCCAGGACCTGGTGGGCGCCCTCGGCCAGGGGCTCTACAGCAAGGAGATGTGGCCCCTGCTGGAGCGGGCCCTCGCACAGCTCGTCGAGGACGGCGACACGCACGGCGTGGAGGACTTCATCTCGGGCGGTTTCGCCATCCCCCTGCGGACCGGGACGCATCGGGGAGCGAAGGACAGGGGGGTGAAGGGAAAGGGCCAGGACCGGGACCGGCGTCCGCACTACGGTCTCGTGGACGAGGGGGAGGTCCCGCTCGACAACCTGCCGGCGGCACTGATGGCGATCAACTGCGCGGACGATCCCGACCGCCCCGCACCCCGTGAGGTCGCGGCGAACCTGCGCAGGCTGCGCGGCCGGTACGAGCAGGCGTCACCCGTGTTCGGCCGCCACCGGCTCACGCAGGTGCTGATGTGCCACGGCCGCCCCAGGGGCACCGACTTCATCCGCGAGAAGGTCAGGGACGTCGACACGCCGAAGATGCTGCTGGTCGGCACGCGCGGCGACCCGGCCACGCCGTACCGCTGGACGGAGCAGACGGCGCGGCGGCTCGGCCCGTCGGCGGTGGTGCTGGACAACAAGGGCGAGGGGCACACCGGTTACGCGTCCTCCCGGTGCGTGCACCACACAGTGGACGCGTTCCTGCTGTACGGCACGCTCCCGCCGGACGGCAGCTCCTGCGGCCCGGACGAGGACGACGACTGAGGCACGGCCGGGACCCTGGCCGCCACGACGGTCTTGACGACCATGAAACCCTGGTCGGCGTCAGCGGGCCACCGCCCCGCGCGGCGGACCGGGAGAGGAGTCGACGGAGCATGGCCGATCTGCTGGGCGTGGCGGTCCTGGGCACCGGGCACATGGGCGCCGACCACGTACGCCGTCTGGACCGGGTGGTGAGCGGCGTCAGGGTCGCCGCCGTGGCCGACCCCGACACCGAACGCGCCCGGGACGCCGTGACGGGCCTGGACGATGTCGTCGTGCACAGGGACGTCGAGGCCGCCCTCGACGCGCCGGGTGTCGACGCCGTACTGATCGCCTCGCCCGGCCCGGCGCACGAGGAGGCACTGCTGGCGGCGTTCGCCCGCGGGCTGCCGGTGCTGTGCGAGAAGCCGATGACGCCCGACTCGGCGAGCGCGCTGCGGGTGATGGAGGCGGAAGCACGGCTGGGCGGGCGACTGCTGCAGATCGGGTTCATGCGGCGCTACGACGCCGAGTACCGGGATCTCAAGTCACTGCTGGACAGCGGACGTCTGGGCCGGCCCCTGATGCTGCACTGCACCCACCGCAATGTGTCGTCCCCGCCCGGTTTCACCAGCGACATGCTGATCAACAGCTCCGTCTCGCACGAGATCGACGCGGCCCGCTGGCTGCTCGGGCAGGAGCTCACCGCCGTGACCGTGCTGCGTCCGGCGTCCTCCTCCGGCGCGCCCTCGGGCCTGCTCGACCCGCAGTTCGTGCTGCTGGAGGCGGCGGGCGGCGCGCTGGTCGACGTGGAGGTCTTCGTCAACTGCGGGTTCGGCTACCAGGTGCGCTGCGAGGCCGTCTGCGAGCGGGGCAGCGCGCGGATCGGTGAGGAACGGGCCATGACGGTGACGGCCGGGGGCGGCTCCCGCGCCGAGGTGCCGCAGGACTACCTCGTCCGGTTCGCGGACGCCTACGACCGCGAGGTGCAGTCCTGGGTGGACGCCGTCCGGCGGGGCACGGTCACCGGCCCGGGCGCGTGGGACGGCTACGCGGCTGCCGCCGTCGCCGAGGCGGGCATCGCGTCCCTGGCGACCGGGGCCCGCACCCCCGTCGATCTCGCCCCGCGCCCGGAGCTGTACGCGTAACTCTCCGTGAGGCACCCGGACGGGAACGCGCGACCGCCGAACATGTGCGCCAGAGCTGTCATTTTCTTCGAGTTCGTGGGTCAAGTGCCGTATATTCTCTACGCCTTGGGGCCGCGTCGGCATACCGCGACGAGTGGCCCGGGAGCAGCCGTGAAGACTGTGGCATATGCCAAAAGCATCGCCGTATCGGGTCTTGCCGAATCTCTTACAGACCGTCGCGGGCTGTGCCACAGTCGTTGGGTTCCCCCCACGTCGGACCTGGTCATACCGTCCCCCATCGGAGTGCGTCATGCCGTCCCATCAGTCTGCGGGCCGTTCAGCCGCCCGGCCGCCCGGCCACGGTCCGGTGGACGCGCTGATCTCGCAGACGCGACGCCTCAAGGGCGACGTGGACGCCGTACGACGTGACACCCCGGCCGACGGATCGGACCCGCGGGGACGGTGGCAGCGCGCCCTGTGCGACCTGGCGCTGTACCAGCTCGACGACCTCGACGACCACCTGGCGCAACTGCGGGACGGCCCGACGCCCGGCCCCGCCGACCCCGACGCGCCGTCACCGGGGTCGCTGCTGAGCCGGGTCGGCAGCGCCGAATGGAATCTGCGGACGGACGAGGCCCGCTGGTCCGCCGAGCTCTACGACATCCTGGGCCGGGACCCCGCCGCCGCCCCGCTCACCCTGGACGAACTGCCCTCCGTCGTACCGGCCGCCGACCGGCCGAAGCTGACGGCGATGGTCACGGACTGCCTCATCGACGCCCGGCCCATCGACGGGGAGTTCCGCATCGCGCGGCCGGACGGCGACGTCCGGACCGTGCACATGATGGGCGAGCCCGTACTCGCCGCCAACGGCAGCACCGTCTCCATGTGGGCCGTGCTGCGGGACGTCAGCGAACTGCGCCGCCACCGACGGGCGGTGAGCGAGACCCGTGACTCGCTCCCGCCCCGCCGGGGCGGCGCGGACACCGGACACGGTTCCCCGGCCGGGCCGCGGGAAGCCCTGCCCGCGCGGCACGGCTCCCTGCGGCTCCCGCACCGCGACACGCCCGGACTGGAACTGGCGGCGCACCGCCTGCCGGCGACCACGAGCCGGTTCACCGGCGGCGACTGGTACGACGCGCTGGGCCTGCCCGACGGCGAGACCGTGCTCGGCCTCGGCGACCTGACCGGGCACGGCGCCGCCGTCACGTCGGGCGTGGCGATGCTGCTGGGCGCCGTACGCGGCATGGCGCTGGCCGGCACCCGGCCCGGCCGGCTGCTCGAACTTGCCGCGGAGTTACTGCGGGCCTCGGCGCAGCCCGCCCTGACCGGCGCCGTGACCTGCCGCTATCGGCCCCGGACCCGCACCCTGCTGTGGGCGACCACCGGACGTCCCGCCCCGCTGCTGTTCCGCGCCGGGACGGGACGCGTCCTGGCCGCGCCCGACGGCACCCCGGCCCGCCCTCCGGCCGAAGAGGCCTTGCAGACGGGCGACCTGCTGCTGCTGCGCACCGACGGACTGCTGCCGCCGGACGGCACAGCGGCGGCGCAGGACCGTCTGCTCGCCCTCGCCCCCCGGCTGGACCGGGCGGACGACGCGCAGGAGTGCGTACGCCTGGTCGCGGAGGAGTTCGGCGACACCGCACGCGAGACCAGCGCCTGCGTGCTCGTCGCCAGGGTGACGGCATGACACCGACGGCATGGCGGGCAGCCGTACGGCTCCACCGCCCTACGCCCGGGCGCTGTCGCCGCTCTGCCTGCCCTTCTGCTTCGGCAGGGCCAGCTTGATCTCGTCCCGCAGCTCCTGGATCTTCGGGTAGCCGGCGTACTGGGCGGTGAGCCGGTACATCTCGCGCAGCCGGTCCCAGGTGCGGCGCGAGGAGTTCGAACTCATCGACACCAGCGCCAGCCGCGCGTATCCGGCGGCCTGTTCGGGGTCGTCCGCGATGAAGCAGGCGGATGCCATGGAGAGGTTGTCGAAGATCTTCGACCGCTCCTGGGCGTCGACCCGCAGCGCCAGCGCCTTGTCCGCGTAGTGCTGGGCGTGCACGGCGGCATCCGGTTCGAACTCGGCCAGGGTGCGGTACGCCAGAGCCTGCATGCCGTACAGGTCCGCCTCGTTGAACAACTGCATCCAGCTGGGCGGCGGCACGTCGGACTTGTCGGAGGCGAACAGGTCCTCGGCCCGCCCCAGGGTGCGGCGCATGGCCTGCCCCTTGCCCATCGACGCCTGTGCCCAGGCCTCGATGGTGTGGAACATCGCCAGGGTGCGGGGCAGTACCCGCTCACCGGAACCGGACTGGGCGAGGCTCATCAGGTCCAGGGCCTCGTCGGGCCTGCCCAGGTGCACCATCTGCCGGGCGGCCCGGGACAGTGCCTCCCCGGCGCGCGGCCGGTCGCCGCCCTCCCGGGCCGCGTGGGCGGCGATCATGAAGTACTTCTGAGCGGTGGGCTCCAGGCCGACGTCGTGCGACATCCAGCCGGCGAGAACGGCGAGGTTGGCGGCGACGCCCCACAGGCGCCGCTGGAGATGGGGTGGGTGGTGGTAGGCGAGCATGCCGCCCACCTCGTTGAGTTGTCCTACGACGGCCTTGCGCTGGAGTCCGCCGCCGCGGGCGGCGTCCCAGGCCCGGAACACCTCGACCGAGCGTTCCAGTTCCTCGATCTCCTGCGACCCGATGGGGGCGGCCTCGTAACGGTCGAGCCCAGCGGGGTCGGCGTGCAGGGACTGATCGAGTCGGGGAGCGTCGGCGGTCGGTGCCGGGTCGGTGTGCAGCCAGTGGTGCATGGCGCTGCTGAGTGCGGATCCCGTGGCGAGCACGGCACCCGCGCCCACCAAACCGCGTCGGTTGAGCATGAGGTCCATTCCCGTGAATTCGGTGAGGATCTCGGCTGTCCGTTCGGGCGCCCACGGCATTCCGTCGGGGCGTTCCTCTTTCCCGCCGCCCTGCCGTTTGCCCGCACGCCCGTGCCGGACCAGACCGAGGTCCTCCATGGTCACGACACGGCCGAGACGCTCGGTGAACAGGGCCGCCAGCACCCGCGGCACCGGATCGCGCGGGATCTCTCCCATGTCGATCCACCGCCGCACCCGGGAGGTGTCGGTCGCCAGCTGCGGGTGGCCCATGGCCGCCGCCTGCCGGTTGACCAGCCTCGCGAGTTCGCCCTTGGACCAGCCGGCCAGGCCGAACAGATCCGCGAGCCGGGTGTTGGGTTGTCCGCTCACATCAAGCCCCCAGGTTCTCGGCTGAGTTGACAGTAGCCCCGCGGGACATGCCCGTGGAGTATTCGCCAGGGGTTCGCCAGGGTGCGCCACATGGTGTGCCAGTGCCACTCGGGTGTCAGGTAGGAGTGCGCCACCCCGGCCCGGCCCCGCCGGGCACTCCCCAGGGTGCATCCGTGGGACCGGGCCGGGACGGCGTTCACACAAGGCAGGTGCAGCAGGCACACGAAGGGATCTGTATCGCCCATGTACGCAGCGTCGTCCTCCGTGTCCGCCCCGCCCCGGCCGCTGCACGCCCGTCCGACGGGGAGCGGCCCTTACCTGGCCCCCGCGCGGACGGCGGCACCGGTCACCGCGGCGAGCAGGACACGGCGCCCCACGGGGCCCGGCAGCCAGCCCCTCAGCGGCAGGCTCGACCTGTCCGGCGCGCAGGGCGCGCAGCTGCGCACCGCGCTCGCGTCGGTGCACCGCATCTGCCCGGAGTTCGTCCCGGTGCAGGTGCTGCGCCGCACCGGCCGTTCCGTGCTCCTGGTCGGCACGACCGGGCGCAGCACGGCCGTCGCCAAGTGTCTGCTGGACCACTCCCCGGCCTGGGCCGAGCGCATCAGGCACGAAATAATGGCGTACCGCACGTTCGTCCGGCACCGCCCGCCTGTGCGGGCGCCCCGGCTGATCGCGGCGGACCCGGACAACGGCGTCCTCGTCATCGAGCGGATGCCGGGACGGGTGGCGGCACTGCAGCGCCACCCCCTGGAGGCGCCGCCGCGGGCCGACATCAGGGCGGTGCTCGGCGCGATCTGCCGGCTCAACGCCTGGCGCCCCCCGGCGGGCATGTTCGACGCGCCGCTGGACTACGCGGCCCGTATCTCCCGCTACCACGAGCTGGGGCTGCTCACCGACCGTGACCTCGGTGACCTGCAGAAACTGCTGCACGGCATCGCGCATTCGACGGGCCGCCAGGGCATGGGGCAGTTCTGCCACGGCGACGCGCTGCTCTCCAACGTCCTGCTGTCGCCCACCGGTCCGGTGCTCGTGGACTGGGAGCACGCGGGCTGGTACCTGCCGGGCTACGACCTGGCGACGCTGTGGTCGGTGCTCGGCAGCGCGTCCGCGGAGCGGCGGCAGATCAGCCAGATCGCGCAGTCGGCGGGACCGGCGTCGCGCGACGCGTTCCTGGTGAACCTGATGCTGGTGCTGACCCGCGAAATCCGTACGTACGAGACGGCCGTGCAGCGTTCGATGCACGACCCGGCCCCGACGGCCCTCGGGGCGGCCCCCCCGGGTGCCGTGCCGACCGGCGAGGAGCAGCGGCTGCTGCTGCGGCGGCTGCACGACGACGTCCAGATGGCCCGGCGGGCCGTACGGGCGGCGGTCGGAACACGCTGACCGGAACATCAGGGCCCGCGGCGCGTCCCTGGGGATGACTCCCAGGGACGCGCCGCGGGCCCTTTCGCGTGCACAGGCCCGCCCGAGTTTCGCCGCGGGTCCCCCACGGGTTTCACGATCCCCGCCGCCACCACCAGTGGTGTATTCCACTGACGCCGCGCAGGCCCGGGGCGGGTCGGCGCGAAACTCCCGGGCGTAGCGATTGACATGGGTAAACGTCCGCCTCCGGGCATGATTGACGGATCATCGACCAGCCGGTACCACTGACGCACGCCCGGCCGCGTACGGCTCATCGCGCTCATCTGTCCCAGGAGGCTGCATTGCGAGGATCCACCGACCCCAATCGAACAGCCGGGCGCAGGCGCACCCGTGGCGCGGCGGGCGTTGTCGCCGCCGCGGCGCTGCTGCTGCCACTGCTCGGCGCCGCGCCGTCCGGCGCCGAACCGTCCCCGCAGAACCTGCAGGAGGCGTTCGCGTCCGCCGCGGCCGAGTACCGGGTGCCGCAGAGCGTGCTGCTGGGCGTCTCCTACCTCCAGTCCCGCTGGGACACCCACGCCGGCGCCCCGAGTGTGACCGGCGGCTACGGCCCCATGCACCTCACCGACGCGAGCACCGCGCTGGCCACCGCCACCCCGCACCACAGTGAGGGCACCGAGGACCCGCGCGGCGACGACGCCCGCCCGGCGCTGCGCACCGAGGGGAAGCTGCCGGACCCGGAGAAACTCCCGGCGCGGCTGCGGACCCTGCCCAAGGCGGCCGAGCTGACCGGGCTCAGCCCGGAGCGGCTGCGCTCCGACCCGGCGGCCAATGTGGCCGGTGGTGCCGCGTTGCTGGCCGCCGCGCAGAAGAAGCTGGGTGAGCCGCTCAGCGACGACCCGGCGGACTGGTACGGGGCGGTGGCCCGTTTCTCGGGGACCGACAACACCGCGACGGCGAAGGCCTACGCGAACGATGTCTTCGACGTGATCCGCACGGGTGAGGCACGCGTCACCGACAGCGGCCAGCGGATCGCCCTGGCGGCCCGCCCGGGCCTGGCACCCGACACCGGGCAGCTCGCCCGCACGGGTCTGCGCCACGTGTCCGCCGCCGGGACCGAGTGCCCGACGACGGTGTCGTGCGAGTGGATCCCGGCGCCGTACGAGCAGTTCGGGGACGGCGACTACGGCAACCACGACCTGGGGAACCGGCCGGCGGCGCAGTCCATCGACTACATCGTCGTGCACGACACGGAGGGCGCCTGGGAGGGCGTGCTCAACCTGGTGCAGGACCCCACCTACGTGTCCTGGAACTACTCGCTGCGCTCCACCGACGGTCACATCGCCCAGCACGTGAAGGCGAAGGACGTGGCCTGGCACGCGGGCAACTGGTTCATCAACGCCAAGTCGATCGGTCTCGAGCACGAGGGCTTCCTGACGAACCCGGACGCCTGGTACACGGAGGCGATGTACCTGTCGTCGTCCCGCCTGGTGCGATACCTCGCGGAGAAGTACGACATCCCGCTGAACCGGCAGCACATCCTCGGTCACGACACCGTGCCGGGCACGACCACCGCGACCATTCCGGGCATGCACACCGACCCCGGCCCGTACTGGGACTGGGCGCACTACTTCACCCTGCTCGGGGCCCCGTTCAAGTCGGCGCGCGCCAAGAGCGGCGGGCTGGTGACGATCCGCCCGGACTACGCCAAGCACCAGCCGGTGTTCACGGGCTGCACCACCGCCGGTGAACCGTGCAAGGCGCACGGCTCCAGCGCGGTGCGGCTGTACACCGACCACGACGAGAACGCCCCGCTGATCACGGACATCGGCCTGAACCGGGCCCCGACCAAGGGCGTGAACGACCTGTCCTCGCGGGTGTCGACGGGCCAGCAGTACGCGGTCGCGGACCGCTGGGGCGACTGGACGGCGATCTGGTACCTGGGTCAGAAGGCCTGGTTCCACAACCCGTCCGCGCAGCCCACGGCGGTCCCCGCCGCGGGGGCGGTCGTGACGCCCAAGGCGGGCAAGGAGAGCGTGCCGGTGTACGGGCGGGCCTATCCGGAGGCGTCGGCCTATCCGGAGGGCGTGCCCGCGCAGGCGGTGTCGCCCCTGCCGTACAAGCTGCTCGCGGGGCAGCGGTACGTCGTGGGTGACAAGGTGCCCGGCCAGTACTACTACGCGGTGACGTTCGACGGGTCGAACCACAAGGTCGTCACCGGCACGGACCAGTACTACGAGATCCAGTTCGGCCACCGGGTGGCGTTCGTCCGGGCGGTGGACGTGGACCTGCTGCCGTCGGTGCGGAAGTCCCGGTAACGGCCCAGCGGGCCGTAGCCAGGGCCGTAGAGGAAATGGCCTGCGGGCCGGGACCCTTTCGGGGTCCCGGCCCGCGGTGCGCCGTCCGGCGGTGTTCAGCCCTGCTGGAAGAGTTCCGCGGGCAGCGGCTTGAGCAGCGCGTACAGGTCGTCGGTGATGGGGCGGTCCCAGGCGGCGATGGTCACCAGGACGTTGTCGCTGCGGTCGAACTGGACGCAGGAGATCCGGCTCTCGGAGAGCTTCACGCGCCGCACGATGAGGAGGTTGTCGCCCTGCATCACCGGGACGTCCTCGGTGCCGGCGACGGTGATCTCCTCGTCGTTCTCCAGGGCGAGCAGCAGTTGGGCCACCTCGAACGGGACCTGACCGTCGGGGACCTCGCGGGCCGGGGAGCCCTCCGGCAGGTTGCCGATGATCATCGCGGGGCCGCGGCCGCCGAACAGGTCGTAGCGCAGGAAGACGCCCTGGCAGGTGCCGTCGGGGGCGGGCAGCAGCCCGGCGCCGAGGTTGCCGGGCCAGTCGCCGGGGTCCATGGCCAGTACGTCGAAGTCGGGCCCGGCGGGCGTTGCGCTGCGGCGGCGGAGGAACGACATGCCGACATGGTACGTGCACGAGGCGGCCGGATGTCGTGCGGGCGGACCATGGGCGCCTGGTCCGCTCCCCTGTCCGACCTGGTGTTCATGGTCCGCCCGCCGCCGTCCGGCACGGGCGGTGGCGGTGGGGTCTCAGGGCCGCGCGGGTCACTCCCCGGGCGGTGCCGGCGGCCCGACGGCGACGGGGCAGGGTGCGCGGCGGGACGGCGTGGGCGAGCGGGCCCGTCAGGCGGGCGGGGGCCGGCAGTGGCACGTGGTGGCGTGACGGGGGCGTCCGGGCGGTCCGCGAGCCGGACGCGGGCCCTGCCGGGGACCGGGCCGGTGCCGGGGCGGCGGTGGTCTGCGGAGGGTGCCGGTCTGCACCCGGGTGTGTACCGCCGGACGCGCACCCCGCGCGGCGGGCGTCCCGCCTGCGGGCGGGACGCCGCCCGGTCCAGGGCGCGGGCCGGTCCAGGGCGCGGGCCGTCGGCGCGGGATGATCCGGACGGCGGGCCCGCCCTGGGCGTGCCGGATCAGGTGAGGTCGAATTCGCCTCCCCGTGCGTCCGACACGAAGGCGCCCCACTCCGCCGGGGTGAAGACCAGGGAGGGGCTGTCCGGCCGGGCGCTGTTGCGCATGGCGATGAAGCCCTCGACGAAGGCGATCTGGACGTCCCCCCGGCCCCGGCTGCTCGACCGCCACTGCGCGTTGCTGAGGTCGAGCTCCGGCTTGTCCCAGCCCGTGGGCGGGCGCTGCTCAGTGATGCTCTCCGCCACGTCCGTGCTCCTCCCGATGTCGTCCTGTGCGTCAGCCTATCGAGCGGTTCGTGACGCCAACAGGCCATGCGAGGCGTACCTTTCCGAACCCTTTGTGAAGATCTGACCCGGGTGGGGCGGGCAGGGGCGGTCGGCGGCGAGCGGGTGAACCGGCGGGCGAGGTGAGTGAAACGGGAGGCGGCATGCCGACGTACTGGTACGGGTGGGGGCGGGTCCGGACGGCCGGGCCGCTTCGTCGTGCCGTCGCCGGGCAGGGAAGGACTTCGGGTGTCACGTGTGGAGACCGATTCTGCCGATCGGACGGCGGACGATCCCGCTGTGTCCCCCGTGGCGGACGGGGAGCGGGCGGGCCGGTTCGATCCGCATCGCAGGTGGCCCCGGGTGGCGCGGGGCGCCGGGACCGCGACGACGGTCCTGGCCGGGGCGCTCGTGCTGGTCGCGCTCCTGCTGCCCAACCGCCTGGAGCGGATCGGCGTCGTCGCGTTCCTGCGCATTCCCGCCGAGGGCGTGCTGCTCGCGGGCCTGCTGCTGGTGCTGCCGCCCAGACCCCGGCGGGTCGCGGCCGTGCTGTCGGGGGTGTTCCTCGGCCTGCTCACCGTCCTGAAGTTCGTGGACATGGGCTTCTACCAGGTGCTGGCGCGACCCTTCGACCTGGTCCTTGACTGGATCCTGCTGGACGACGCGACCGAGTTCCTGCGCGAGTCGTTCGGGCGCACGGGCCAGGTGCTGGCCGTGAGCGGGGTGCTCGTGCTCTTCGTCGCGCTGCTCGTGCTCACGACGCTCGCCATGGTGCGGCTGACGCATCTGATAGCCCGTCACCGCGCCGTGGCGTGCCGTACGACGCTGGTCCTGGGGACCGCGTGGATCACCTGCGTCACGCTGGGCGTGCAGGTCACGGGCGTGCCGGTGGCGACCAGGGGCAACGCCGAGTTCCTCGGCAACCGTGTGGAGCAGGTCCGTGCGGGTCTGAGGGACGGACGGATCTTCGAGCGGCAGGCGGCGGTGGACGCGTTCGCGGACACGCCGCCCGACCGGCTGCTGACGGGGTTGCGCGGCAAGGACGTCCTGCTCACGTTCATCGAGTCCTACGGCCGTACGGCGATCGACGACCCGGCGATGGCGCCGCAGACGGACGCGGTGCTGCGGGAAGGCACCGCGTCGCTGAAGGCGGCCGGTTTCGCCTCGCGCAGCGGCTGGCTCACGTCCCCGGTGACGGGGGCCGGGAGCTGGCTGGCGCACTCGACGTTCCTGTCCGGCCTGTGGATCAAGAACCAGCAGCGGTACCGGACACTGACCACCAGCGACCGCATGACGCTGACGAACTACTTCCGCAGGACGGGGGCGTGGCGCACGGTCGGCATCGTCCCGGGCGTCCGGCGTGCCTGGCCCGAGGGCCGGTACTTCGGTCTGCAGCACATCTACGACTCCGGGCACCTCGGCTACCACGGGCCGTACTTCAGCTGGACGCCGGTGCCCGACCAGTTCAGCCTGGAGGCCTTCGAGCGCCTCGAGCACGGAAGGAAGGACCGCGACCCGATCATGGCGGAGATCATCCTCGCGTCCAGCCACAACCCGTGGGCGCCGGTGGCCCGGATGGTCGACTGGGGGGACCTGGGTGACGGTTCGGTGTTCCACGGGATCAAGAAGCAGGGCAAGGACCCGAAGGAGGTCTGGAAGGACTCCGGGAGCGTGCGCACGGAGTACCGGAAGGCCATCGAGTACTCGCTGCGCAGCGTGATCGAGTGGCTGGAACGCTACGGCGACAAGGACACCGTGCTGGTCCTGCTCGGCGACCACCAGCCGGTGCCGACGGTCACCGCCGGCAGCACCAGCCGGGACGTGCCGGTGACGATCGTCGCCGAGGACCCGAAGGTGCTGGACCGGGTCGCGCACTGGGGCTGGACGGACGGCCTCGAACCGGCACCGGACGCGCCGCGCTGGGGCATGGACCGTTTCCGGGACCGGTTCATGAGGGCGTACGGGCCCGCTGCGTGACGGCGGACGGGCCCGGGAGGGGCCTTCAGTCCTCGGTGTAGCGGTCCCGCAGTTCTCGCTTGAGGATCTTGCCGCTGGCGTTGCGGGGCAGTTCCGCGACGAACAGGACGCGCTTGGGGGCCTTGAAGGAGGGCAGTTTCTCGCGGGCGTGGGCGATCAGCTCGGCCTCGGTGACCTCGCCGCGGGGCACCACGACGGCGGTGATCGCCTCGATCCAGCGGTCGTCGGGCAGGCCGACGACGGCGGCCTCGGCCACGGAGTCGTGGGTGTAGAGGGCGTCCTCGACCTGGCGGGAGGCGACCAGGACGCCACCGGAGTTGATGACGTCCTTCACCCGGTCGACGATGGTGAAGTAGCCGTCGGCGTCGCGCACCGCGAGGTCGCCGGAGTGGAACCAGCCGTCACGGAAGGCCGCCGCGGTCTCCTCGGGCTTGTCCCAGTAGCCCTCGCACACCTGCGGTGAGCGGTAGACGACTTCGCCCGGTGTGCCGTCGGGCACGTCCTTGCCGTCCTCGTCGACCACGCGGGCGTCCACGAACAGGACAGGGCGGCCGCAGGAGTCCATGCGGCCCTCGTGCTCACCGGGTCCGAGGACCGTGGCCAGGGGGCCGATCTCGCTCTGCCCGAAGCAGTTGTAGAACGCGAGGTGCGGGAGGCGGTCCCGCAGCCTCTCCAGCACGGGCACCGGCATGATCGACGCGCCGTAGTACGCCTTGCGCAGGCCGTCGAGGTCGCGGGTGGCGAAGTCGGGCCGGTTGGCGAGGGCGATCCACACGGTGGGCGGCGCGAACAGGCTGTCCACGCGCCCCTGTTCCACCAGGTCGAGGATGCGGTCGCCGTCGGGCGCGTCGAGGAGGACGCTGGTCGCGCCGATCGCGAGGTACGGCAGCAGGAACACATGCATCTGCGCGGAGTGGTACAGCGGCAGCGCGTGCACGGGCCGGTCGCCGGCGCCGAGGTCGAGGGCGGTGATGGCGCTCAGGTACTCGTGCACCAGCGCGCGGTGCGTCATCATCGCGCCCTTGGGCAGGGCGGTCGTACCGGAGGTGTAGAGCAGCTGCACCAGGTCCTCGGCCGCCGGCTCGGGCCCGTCGTACGGCGTCGCCGTCGGGAGCCGGGTGAGCAGGGCGTCGTCGGTGTCGCGCAGCGGCACGACCGGCACGCCGCCCGGGAGCCGGCCCGCGAGGTCGGGATCGGCCAGGACGAGCGAGCTGCCGGACTGGTTGACGATGTAGGCGAGGTCGTCGCCGGTGAGGTTCTGGTTGACCGGCACGTGCACGAGTCCGGCGCGGGCGCAGGCGAGGAAGGCGATGAGGTAGGCGTCGGAGTTGTGGCCGTAGGCGCCAACCCGGTCGCCCGGCGCGAGTCCCCCTGCCCGGAGCAGGCCCGCCGCGCGGGAGACGGCGGTGTCCAGTTCGCCATAGGTCCAGGTGCGCTCGCCGTACTCCAGTGCCACGCGGGTGGGAGTGCGCCGGGCGCTGCGGCGCAGCACCCCGTCGACCGTGCTGCCATGTCCGGACGTCATGCCGCCGATCCTGCGTGGGCCGCCGGGGGGAGGTCAAGACAGCGCGCGTGGCCGGTGCGCGGTGTCCTCCGGTCATGGCGCCGACGCGCCGTGCGCCCGCCGGTGCGCCCGGCCGGCTCCCTCCCCCCGGTCTCCTGAAGCCGCGGCTCGGCCGGTCGCGTGATCGCGCAGGCGGAAACTCCGAAGAGCCGGACACGCCCGGACCATTGACAGCACCTCACCGCTGACACGAAAGTTTCATCCCGCGGCACGCAACGGAAAGATACTTTCAGCCAGGTGTGACGGGAGGCTCTCGATGACCGAGGACACGGTGGGCGGCAGAGCGGGTGGCGGCGGGCTGACCCGCCGCCAACTGGGCGGCGCGGCCGTGGCCCTGGGCGGTGCCGTGGCTCTCGCCGCGCTCCCGGCCGGGCCGGCAGCGGCGGCGGAGTCGACCGGCCGCCGGTCCACCGAGCTGCGGCGCGGCTCCGCCGAGGAGGCCGGGCTGCTGCCGGAACACCTGCGGCAACTGGTCACCGACGCCGAGACCTTCCTCGGCCCCTCCCCCAAGCATCCCTGGTACGCGGGTGCCGTCCTGCTCGCCGGGCGGGGCGGCACCGTCGCGCTGCACGAGCCGATCGGCAAGGCGGTGCGCTACAAGGCGTACGACGAGAAGACCGACACGGGCGTCGAGTTCCCGGCCGACGAGCAGATCCCGATGGCCGAGGACACGGTGTTCGACCTGGCGTCGGTGTCGAAGCTGTTCACGTCGATCCTCGCCGTCCAGCAGATGGAGCGCGGCAGGCTCGCCCTGGAGGAGCCGGTCGCCACCTATGTGCCGGAGTTCGGCCGGGCAGGCAAGCAGGACGTCACGATCCGTCAGCTTCTCACGCACACGTCGGGTTTCCGGGCGTGGATCCCGCTGTACGGCGCGCCGACGCACGAGGAGCGCATCGAGCGCGTCTACGACGAGACGCTGCTGAACCCGCCGGGCACCGCGTACCTGTACTCGGACCTGAACCTGATCTCCCTGCAGTTGGTCCTGGAGCGCATCACCGGCCGCACCCTGGACACGCTGCTGCGCGACGAGATCACCGGCCCGCTCGGCATGCGCGGCACCCGTTACAACCCGCCCGCGTCCTGGAAGCCGCGCATCGCCGCGACCGAGGACTCGCGCAAGCCGTGGTCCGGTCTGGACCGGGGCCTGGTGTGGGGCGAGGTGCACGACGAGAACGCCTTCAGCCTGGGCGGTGTCGCGGGCCACGCCGGGGTGTTCTCCCGGGCGTGGGACCTCGCGGTGCTGGGCCGGACGCTGCTCAACGGCGGCTCCTACGGCCGGGCTCGCATCCTGCGGCCGGAGTCGGTGGAGCTGATGTTCACCGACTTCAACACCGCTTTCCCCGGTGACGAGCACGGCCTCGGTTTCGAGCTCTACCAGCACTGGTACATGGGCGCGATGGCGACGCCGCGCACCGCCGGTCACACCGGTTTCACCGGAACCGTGCTGATCCTCGACCCCACGACCGACACGTTCCTGGTGGTGCTCGGCAACTCCGTGCACCCGGTGCGCAACTGGCGTTCCGGGTCGGCGCCCCGGGTGGCGGCGGCGACGAACCTCGCGCGGGCGGTTCCGGTCCGTCCGGCCCACGGGCGGTCTGCCTGGTACTCCGGCATGGCGAGCGCCACGGCCGCGACGCTCACACTGCCCGCCCTCGACACCTCGGCGGGCGACGCGCGGCTGAAGTGCGCCCTGTGGTGGGACACCGAGCCGAGCGCCGACACGCTCGTGCTGGAGGCCGCCGGGGACGGCGACGACGCCTGGCAGCCGGTGCCGTTCACGACGAGGCGCCACGGCGAGGAGCCGCAGGAGCAGCCGTCGGGCTCGGTCACCGGCTGGTCGGGCCGCGTCTGGCACCGGCTCACCGCCGACCTGCCCGCCTCCCGCCGGCTCAGGCTGCGCTGGCGGTACACGACGGACCGGCTGTACGTGGGCCGCGGGGTCTACGTAGACGGAGTGCGCGTCGAGACCGCCGACGACGTCCTGTTCGCCGACGCACGCCCGGCGGACGCGGCGCGCGTCGAGACCGCGGGATGGACGGCGTCGGGGGACTGACGCTGCCGGTCGGCCGGCGGTTCCTGCCGGGCCAGCGGTTCGGTGGCTGCCGGCGGTTCGGTGGCCGACGGCTCTGGTCGGCCCGTCTGTTCGGTCGAATTGCAGCTCTGGCCCGCGGTTTCGGGCGGCCGACCGCTCCGGTGCCCCGGGCGGCCGACCGGCTCGGGCCGACCGTGTCGGTCGGCCGACGGTGTCGGCACGCCGACGGGTTCGCCGGAGCGGGGCCGGGGGGCGAGTTCCCCGGGGAGGAGCAGTGACGGGCTTCCCCCGGGGGTGCGGGAGAGGGTTCCCGGGGCGGGTGAGGAGGGGATCCTCACCCGCCCACTGTCGTCCCTGCCGCCTCCAGGACCGCCATGGCCGCGTTGTGCCCGGGGACACCGCTGACGCCGCCGCCGCGTACGGCGCCCGCGCCGCACAGCAGCACGTTCGGGTGCCGGGTCTCGACGCCCCAGCGGCCGGTGCCGTCCTGAGCGTGCGGCCAGGACAGCTCCCGGTGGAAGATGTTGCCGCCGGGCAGTCCGAGGTCGCGCTCCAGGTCCAGCGGGGTCTTCGCCTCGATGCAGGGCCGGCCCTCGGCGTCGGTCGCCAGGCAGTCGGCGAGGGGTTCGGCCAAGTGGGCGTCGAGCTGGGCGAGCGTCGACTCCAGCAGTTCCCGGCGCGTGGTGTCGTTGTCATGGTCGAACAGCCGGGCCGGGGTGTGCAGCCCGAACAGGGTGAGGGTGTGGTAGCCCTGCTCGGCCAGGCCGGGGCCGAGGATGGTCGGGTCGGTGAGCGAGTGGCAGTAGATCTCGGAGGGCGGCGCGTCGGGCAGCCGGCCGGCCGAGGCCTGGGAGTGCGCGACGGCGAGCTGCTCGTAGCCCTCGGCGATGTGGAACGTACCGGCGAACGCCTCACGCGGGTCCACGGACTCGTCGCGCAGCCGGGGCAGCCGCTTGAGCAACATGTTCACCTTGAGCTGGGCGCCCTCGGCGGGCGGCGGGGGTGTGTCGTCGGTGAGGACGGCCAGCTCGCGGGGCGAGGCGTTGACCAGGACGTGCCGAGCGGTGACCGTGCCCTCCGTGCCGGCGGTCCGGTAGGTGACCTCGGCCGAGTGGCCGTCGGTGTCGATCCGTACGGCCTCGTGGCCGGTCGCGATCTCGGCGCCCGCAGTGCGGGCCGCGGCGGCGAGCGCGTCGGTGAGGGCGCCCATGCCGCCGACCGGTACGTCCCAGTCGCCCGTGCCACCACCGACCACGTGGTAGAGGAAGCACCGGTTCTGCGCGAGTGACGGGTCGTGCGCGTCGGCGAACGTGCCGATGAGGGCGTCGGTGAGGACCACGCCCCGGACCAGGTCGTCGGCGAAGCGCTCCTCGATCACGGCGCCGATCGGTTCCTCGAAGAGGGCCCGCCAGGCATCCCCGTCGTCGATGCGGCGGCGCAGTTCGTCCCGGGTGGGCAGCGGTTCGGTGAGGGTCGGGAAGACCCGCCGGGCGACGTGGCCGGTCATGGCGTAGAAACGCTGCCAGGCCTCGAACTCGCGGTCCGAGCCGGTGAGCCGGGCGAACGCCTCCCGGGTCCGCCGCTCGCCGCCCCCGACGAGGAGCCCGGTCGGCCGCCCGTCGCGTTCGGCGGGGGTGTACGAGGAGACGGTGCGGGTGCGCAGCCGGAAGTCCAGGCCCAGATCGCGCACGATCTTGGTGGGCAGCAGGCTGACCAGGTACGAGTAGCGGGACAGGCGGGCGTCGACGCCGGCGAACGGCTGCGTGGAGACGGCGGCGCCGCCGGTGCGGTCCAGCCGCTCCAGCACCAGCACCGACCGTCCGGCGCGGGCCAGGTAGGCGGCGGCGACGAGTCCGTTGTGGCCGCCGCCGACGATCACGGCGTCGTAGGTGCGGTGCGCTGCGAGTGCGGTCATGGCTCTTGCTAACACGTGATGATCCACGTCTGCCAGGGGTGGGCGCGCGGACGCCGCGATTCCGTGGAGCGATGCAGGCGGGACGGGGCCGCTGTTTTCGCCGTTCGGCGGTCTCCCCCGCCGCTCTCCCAGACCAACTCCACAGAGGGAGACGGTCGGCAGGGCCTCGCGGCCCGGGCCGTGATCACCGCGTTGTCAGTGGTCGGCGTTAGGTTCTTCTCAGTCCCGCCGCTCTGGCGTGGGCCTTCCTTCGTGCTGTGGTTGATGAGGAGATGGTGCGTTGTCCGGCTGGGAGAGGTCGAGCACGGCGCGGGTGGTATCGCCCGCGAGGCCGAGGAAGCTCGCCAAGGTCCCGTTCGTCGAGCTCGCCGACGGACGCCTGCAGGGGGTGGTGTCCAGCGGCTCGGACATCGAGCGGGTCTACGTCTCGTCGGTCGCGGCGGGGACGTACGCGTTCGCGTGCAGCACCAACAACAACCGGCCGTGCGGGGGCGCCCGGGGGACGTTCTGCAATCACCTCCGGGCGCTGGTGGGTGAGGCGGTGCTGCAGTACGGCGCCGAGCGCGTCGCCCGCTACCTGCGTGTCGACGCCGGTGACGAGGAGCTCGGCGCCCCGCTGCTGACCTCGGCCATGACGAGCACGCGCCCGCCCCAGGGGGACACGACGGCGGCGGCGCCGGTGTTCAGCCGGTTCCTGCGCCACCTCGCCTATCTCGAACTGGCGTCGGCGACGGGCCCGTTGCCGGAGATGCAGTGGTTCCCGCCGACCAGGGCGGTGGCGTGATGCGTGCCGATCTGCTGACCGAGCCCGTGGACGGGCCGGCCGAGGCGCTCGCGGCCGTGGACGCCTTCGACGCGGCCCTCGCCGCAGGGCTGCTGCGGCCCCGGCCCGCGCAGGCCGCAGGCCTGATGGCGCTCGCCGACGCCGTCGCGGGGACGCCCCTGGCCACCCGGGTCGCGGAGGCGGCCGAGAAGGCGGCGGCCGGAGCCGCGGGCGAGGAGCACTTCCTCGCGTTCGCCGCCGCCCGCACCGCCCTGCTGGGCTCGGTGCACGACGCGCTGAACGTGCGGGTCGAGGAGGCGACCGGCCGGGCCCGGGGCGAAGAGTCCGTCGAGGACACCGGCACGGCGGCCGGTGAACCGTATGGGGCGAACCTGCTGGCCGCCGCCCGGTCCTGGCTGGCCGATCTGGCGCGCGCCGGATGGCGGAGCATGGACCACGACGTGGTGTCCGGGGCGGCCCAGGTCGTCTCCGCGATGCTGCCGGACCCGGTGCTGCGCCGACCGGCCACGCTCCTCGACGGGTTCGCGGCCGAGCTGGCCGCGTCCTGCCCGGGTGCCGGCCTGGACCGGGTGCCGGAGCGCCGCTGGGCCGACCTGTGGTCCCGCGCGATGCTGCTGACGGTGCCCGGCGCGGCCGGCATACCCGAGACCGGCCCGGTCTCGGGACGGCTGCTGCCGCTCGGCGTCGACCTGCACGAGCACGCCACCGCCGTACAGGCACAGGTCCACGCGGTGTTCGAGCCGGCGGACGGCGGCACGCCCCGGCTGGTCCGGGCGAGCGTGTCCGCGCCGAAGCCGGACTCGGTCGTCGGCGCCGGACTGTGGCAGCTGCTGCGCCCGCACATGTCGCTGCTGGGCGCGGTCGGCGAGGGCCGGGCCATGGAGCTGACCGGCATGCCGCTCACGGCGGAGGGTGACCTCGTGTGGAGCGACGAGCACGCGCGCCTCGGCGAGCCCGCCGACGCGTTCGCCACGGCCCGGGTGGCCCTGCCCGCCGCGGCCGCCGCGCCGGTCGCGCCACTGGACCGGCATCCGGCGCGCATCGCGGTGCCCGTCTTCCTGGAGGGCTACGCCGCCCGGCAGGACGAGGACGGTCTCACGTTCACCCTCGCCGGGCACGCGCTCGCCGTGGACACCGACCGCATACCGGTCGCCGGTCCGCTCACGCCGGAGGCCGTCGCCAAATCCGGCGCGTGCATCGGGCTGCTCCGCTGGGACGCGGGGGCGTTCGCCGTGCAGCCGCTGGCGGTGGAGACGACCGTCCGCAAGAAGCCCGTCACGGTGCACGCGGGCGCGTGGGCCGGCGGCACCACGGACAAGGCCGGCGCGAAGGCCGAGAAGGCCGCCACCGACGCGGTGGCCGTGCTGCGGGAACGGGCCGGGAGGTTGCTGCGGAAATGACGCGGACGAACGAAACGCCGGACAGTCCCGCTGCCGACGCGGGCGGCACCGCCGCCGGCCCAGGCGGTCCCCCCACCGGTCCGGGCAGCCCCGTCGCCGGCCCGGACGGTCCCGTCCCCGGCCCGGGCTCAGGCGCCCCGGTCGTCGCCGACCCGGACGCCAACCGTCGGCAGGTCCTGTACTGGCGGCTCCTCGCCCGCCTCTTCGACCAGGACGAGCAGGCCGCACTGGAATCCGCGAGCCTCGCCGTCGTCGAGGACGTCGGACTGCCCGCCGCGCTGCTCGACCCGGGGGCCTCCGTGGACTCCGTCGTACAGCGCCACCCGGAGCTGGCGGCCGAGTTCGACGGACTGATGACCCCGGACGACGACGCGGAACGGGACCGGGACGCGGAGGTGCGGCGGGCCGCCCTGGTGTCGAAGGTCCTGCTCAACGTGTTCTCGTCGGGCAGCGGGACGGTCACGGCCGGGCAGCTCGCGCGCTGGCAGTCCGACGCGGGCTGGCTGGAGCGGGCCCTGGGCTGCAAACCGGGCGAGCTGCGCGGCGGCAGGGCGGGCAACGGTGGCGGACAGGGCGCCGGCCCGGCCGGCACCGGAGGCGGCGGCAGGACGCCCGACCTCAGCCGGCTGATCCCGGCGATCGGCCCGGAGCTCGGCTCGATCGAGGCGGACCTGGTCAAGCGGATGCGGCTGCGTGAGGTGCTCGCCGACCCGAAGCTCGCCGCGCGGCTCACGCCGAGCATGTCGCTGATCGAGCAGTTGCTGCGGGACAAGAACAACCTGTCGGGTGTCGCCCTCGCCAACGCCAAGGCGCTGATCCGGCGCTTCGTGGACGAGGTCGCCCAGGTGCTGCGCACCCAGGTGGAGAAGACCTCCGTGGGCGCCCTGGACCGCTCGGTGCCGCCGAAGCGGGTGTTCCGCAACCTCGACCTCGACCGCACCATCTGGAAGAACCTCACCAACTGGGACCCCGAGGAGGAGCGGCTCTACGTCGACCGCCTCTACTACCGGCACACGGCGCGCAAGACGACACCGCAGCGGCTGATCGTCGTGGTGGACCAGTCGGGCTCGATGGTCGACTCGATGGTCAACTGCACCATCCTGGCGTCGATCTTCGCCGGGCTGCCGAAGGTGGACGTCCACCTGATCGCGTACGACACGCAGGCACTCGACCTGACGCCGTGGGTGCACGACCCGTTCGAGACGCTGCTGCGCACCAATCTGGGCGGCGGCACCGACGGCACGGTCGCGATGGCGCTGGCCCAGCCGAAGATCGCGGAGCCGCGCAACACGGTCGTGGTGTGGATCTCCGACTTCTACGAATGGCGCCGGGAGCCGCTCTTCGAGAGCATGGCGGCCATCCACCGCTCGGGCGCGAAGTTCATCCCGGTCGGCTCGGTGACCAGTTCCGGCCGCGGCAGCGTCGACCCGTGGTTCCGCGAGCGGTTCAAGGATCTCGGCACGCCGGTGCTGTCCGGACACATCCGCAAGCTCGTGCAGGAACTCAAGTCGTTCCTGACCTGACGTCCCGCCGGTCCGGCCGCACTCCTGCTTGGTCACTCACCCTCCTCCTCTCATCCTTCGTATCGAAAGGCCCGTCATGTCCGACCTGTTGCGCGCCCCCGCCGAGCTCAAGTACGCCGAGGAACTGGACTGGCTGGAGTCCGTGGACGACAGCCCCAAGCCGTTCTCGTGGCGGCTGTCGCCGAAGATGGTCCGGCTGTTCATCCTGGGCTCCGAGCGCTCCGACGGCCTGGACCGGGAGATCTCGCAGAAGTGGTTCGGCGACCGCAGTTTCGTCGAGCGTTCCATCGTGACGCTGGCCTCCGACCGCGGTCTGCTGCTGATCGGCGACCCGGGCACGGGCAAGAGCTGGCTGGCCGAGCTGCTGTCCGCGGCGATCTGCCGCAACTCCACGCTGGTCGTGCAGGGCACGGCGGGCACCACCGAGGACCACATCAAGTACTCGTGGAACGTGTCGATGGTCATCGCCAAGGGCCAGTCGCGGGAGTCGATGATCCCCTCCCCGATCATGACGGCGATGGAGGCCGGCTCGATCGGCCGGTTCGAGGAGCTGACCCGTTCCACCAGCGACGTCCAGGACGCGCTGATCTCGATCCTGTCCGAGAAGTACATCTCGGTGCCGGAGCTGGGCAGCGACCAGGACAGCGACAACATCGTCTTCGCCAAACCCGGCTTCTCCGTCATCGCCACCGCCAACAGCCGCGACCGGGGCGTCAACGACCTGTCGTCCGCGCTCAAGCGCCGCTTCAACTTCGTCCGCATCCCGGTGGTGACGAACAAGAAGAGCGAGGCGGAGATCGTCCGGTTCCGCACCGAGGAGCTGCTGCGCCGCCACCAGATCGAGCTGGACGTGCCGCCGACGCTGCTGGACGTGCTGCTGCAGAGCTTCGCCGACCTGCGGGCCTCGGCCGCCGCGGCGGGCAGCGACGACGAGAAGCTGGAGTCCGCGCTGTCCACCGCCGAGCAGATCGGTGTCCTGGAGGACGCGATCCTGCACGGCACGTTCTTCGGCGAGCAGGCGCTGACGGCTCGTACGCTCGCGTCCTCGCTGGTCGGGTCGCTGGCCCGGCGCGAACCCGAGGACCTGGCCATCCTCAACAAGTACCTGCACGGCGTCGTCGAGCCGCGCAGCAAGGACGTGGGCGGCTCCTGGCCGGAGTTCCTGGAGGGCGGCCGCGACGCGATCGCCACCCTGTCATGAGCGGCGGCGACGAGAGCGCGTTCGGGGCGCTGCGGGGCCAGCTCCGGGAGGCGGCCGCGACGTTCGCCGACGGGCCGGGTGCCCTGGAGGGGATCCTCCTCGGCATCGTCGACGACGTGGACCGGGCGGTGCGCGAGCCGCTGGAGATCTTCCCGGTCTGCCACCACTCCCCCGCTTCGGCGCTGGCCATGGCCCGCCGTCTGCGGGAGAAGCAGCCGAAGGTGGTGTACCTGGAGCTGTGCGAGGACATGGCGCCACTGCTGACGGAGCTGCGCAACTGCCGGCTGCCGGTGGCCGTGCAGGCCTTCGCGTCCGAGATCGACGGCTTCCCCGCCGACTGGGCGCCGCTGTCGGTCGTCGCCCCGATCACGGAGGCGTCCGCCGAGTACCAGGCGATCGCCTACGCGCTGGACACGCCGGGCGTGGAACTGGTGCCGGTCGACCGGTCCTCGGACCACGTGTTCCAGTGGGACGCGCGCGGCGAGCAGAGGTCCGAGCCGGACAGCCCGGACAGCCCCGACGCGTCGTCCGCCGAGGAGGAGGACGCGCTGCACGGTGACGCCGTGGGCGTGGAGATCGGCGACCTGCGCCCGCGCTTCGCCGAGTTGGAGGAGCACCTGCTGCGGCACGGCAAGGTGCGGCACTGGTCGGAATGGTGGCACCAGTACGTGGAGCTGCCGCTCGGCGACAGCGACCACGCCACCTACCGCCAGGTCATGCTGCTGATCGGCAGCCTGTTCCGGCGGCTCGCGCCGGGCGACCCGCACCGTGTCCGCGTGGACGAGGACCGCGAGCGCTACATGTGGACGCGGATGCGGGAGCATCTGGCGGCGACGGGCACCGGTCCCGAGGACTGCCTGTATGTGTGCGGCGCCTTCCACGCGGCCAGCCGGGTCGAGGAGTTCGGCATGGCAGGATCGGACACCTTCGAGATCTCCCCGCGCTCGGCGACGAAGTGGCAGCTCGGCCTGATCCCGTCGAGCCATGCCGCGATCGAGGCGCAGTTCGGTCTTGCCGGCGGTTCGGTGTCGATCGCGGCGACCCTGTGGGCGAAGAACCTCAGGCGGACACGGGTGAAGCCGTACCGCCTGGCGGGGCAGGCCGGCGCGAAGAAGCCGACGGCGAAGAAGGCCGTCGCCGCCCCCGCGGTTCCCGTGCAGGATCCGCCGGCCTCGGACAAGCTGACCGGTTTCCTGCAACTCCCGCCGGTCATCGACCAGTTGGACGAGGCGGAATTGCTCGGCTGGTCGGTGGACATCGTGCGCGCCGCGCGCCGCAACGGCTACCTCGCCTCCACCGCCGACGCCATCGCGGTGTTCGAGACGTCGATCCTGCTGGCCGGGATGCGTGACCGGGCCAAGCCGACGCCGTACGACTTCCAGGACGCGGCGGTCACCTGCATCGAGAAGGACGTCGTGCCGGGCCGGCGGGACGTGCGCAGACTCGTCGAGATCATGATGGGCGGCGACCGGATCGGCCAGGTCGGCTACGACTCGCTGCCGCCGCTCGCCCGTGACGTGCACGACCGGCTGGAGCCCCTCGGCCTGAAGCTCCAGCAGCGCGGCGTGCAGCGGGCACTGCTGGACATCGCCGGGCAGCCGCGGCTGGAGGCGTGCTCCGACGTGCTGTGGATGCTGCGGTATCTGATGCCGCACGGCGCAGCACGGCCGATCATGGGCGAGCGCACACTCGGCGAGCGGCCCATCCAGGAGTCCTGGGACCTGGCGCTCGGCACCCACCAGCGGGCCCTGATCGAGCTGGGCTACGAGGGTGTCAGCATCGAGCAGGTCCTGGAGCAGCGGCTGCGCCGCACGGCGTACGACGCGCGCGCCACGGCGGCGACCGTGCTGCAGACGGTCGAGGACGCGACGCTGTTTCTGCGCGGCCGGCGGCTCGCGGACGAGCTGGGCACGCGCGCCCTGGAGGTGCTGTCGGCGGAGCGCAGTGTCGACGGTGCGCCGGAGGTGCTGCGCCGGGTGCGGCGGCTGCTGGCGTACTACCGCACCAGCGAGCCGGTGCTGCCGCAGTGGATCGAGTCGTTCGTGAAGACCGGCTACGCGCACTACTGCACGCTGCTGCCGACGGCGTTCACCGACGAGGACGCCACCGTCGGGCAGGTGGCGGCCATGCTGGGCTTCCTGTTCAGCATGGAGGGCCTGGCGCTGTCGCTGGGCTGCGACCGTACGCAGCTGGAACTGGCGGTCGGCCAGTCGCATCCGGAGGACCCGGCGAAGTCGGCGCTGCTGTGGGCGGCGCAGACCCACCTGGGGACGCTGTCGCGGCTGAGTCTGCGCGAGCGGTGCGACGAGTTGCTCGGCAATCCGCTGGTGCTGCCCGCCTATCCGCGGTACCTGAGCGGTTTCCTGCATGCGCTGGTGCCGGTTCCGGGGCTGACGGACTTCGTCGTGGAGGCGGTGTCGAACGCGTTCGCGCGGCTGCCCGATCCGGTGCTGCTGCCGTGGCTGCCGACGCTGATCACCACCCTGCGCGGGGGCGGAGCCGAGCTGGCTCCGCTGCTGGTGCGGGAGGCCGGGCGGATCTTCCCCGGCCGGCTGGGGGCGCTGGACTCCTGGGTGCCGCCGTGGCTGGCGCAGCCGGACCCGGCCGCCACGCGCCCGCGGCGGAGCGCGAAGGCAGGCGGTGTCGCCCTGCTGACGACGCATCCCGCCGCCTGCGACGCGGTGGCCCGGCTGCTGGGCTGCGACGGGCAGTGGGCCGCGCCGGACGCCGGGCCGGGAGGGGTCGCTCTGCTCGGCCGGCATCCGGAGACGGCGGTGGCGCTGGAGGCCCTGCTGGCCGGTTCCTGACCAACCCGCATTCCTGCCGCGCGGACGGGCGGCAGGAATGCGGGGAGGGGGTCAGGATGCGGTGGGGGGCGGACGGACTGCCGTCCGCCCCTCCCCCTGCGTCACCTGAGCGTGTCCAGGAAGTCCGTGCAGGCCTGGGCGCATTCGCGGCAGGCCTTCGCGGTGTCCTGCGCGCCCGAACAGCCGTCGAGGACCTGTGCGCCGTCGAGGCAGACCTCCCGGCACCGCTCCACCTGCATGCGGATGGCGTCCTCGTCCACCTGGTTCTGCTCGGAGAGCACGCGGCACGTCGCGTCGCACATCTCCACGCACATGATCGCCTTGCGTCGTACGCGTTCCTGTTGCTCGCTTCCGTCCGGCTCCACGAGGCTCGCGCGCAGTGCGCACGACCTCGCGCACTCCGCGCACGCCTGGGCGCAGGCGAAGCGGTCCTCCAGGAACCGGAACAGCTCCTGCTGGGATGTCGTGGTCACCCCGCGCGGGTAGCCGTCACCGACCGCGTCAAACCCTGTGTTCCCAAGGGTTCCGGCCAGTTTTCCCGGTCCCCGCGCCGGGCACTCGGGCGGCGTCACGACCGACTCACGACCTACTACGGACGGAGGTGGACGCCGTGCCCGGACGACAGGAACTGCCGTCGACCCTGGAACGGTCCGCCAAGGACGCGCAGCGCACCTGGATCAAGGCGCACGACTCGGCGGTGGAGCAGTACGGGGAGGGCGAACGCGCCCACCGGGTGGCGTTCGCGGCGCTCAAGCACAAGTACGAGAAGGTCGGCGAACGCTGGCAGCGCAAGGAGGCCGGCCGCATGGGCCCCTCGGATTCTCGGGCGGCACGGCCGCGCGGGCGGGGTGGCCGCAGTGGCGAGGGCATCGACGAGCAGGCGTCGAAGCGGCATCTGTACGACCTGGCCCGTGATCTGGGCATCGACGGCCGGTCCCGGATGTCGAAGGCCGAGCTGCAGGAGGCGATCCGGAAGGCGAACCGGTCGAAGACCCGCGAGGCGCGGTCTCGTTGACGGGAGCTCCGCAGGGCCGCGGTCGAGGCCCCGTGGCCTCCGCCCGTGGTCTTCGCCCGGTGGTCTCCCCGGGCCTCCACCCGTGGTCTCCACCCGGCGGCCGAGGCCCTGCGGGCGGGCGCAGGGGTCGATGCCCGGCGGTCGGGCCCAGCGGTTACGGGCACTTCGGCCGACAGCAGTGCCCGACGGTCAAGGCCCTGCGGGTTCCGGGCCCCGGCGGGCGGGCCCAGTAGGGATGCGCGGCCGTCGAGGCCGAGCGGTCGCCGGCCCGGCGGGCGATGCCGTGCAGTCGCGACCCTGTGATGGAGCCGGGTGATCGCGACCCTGTGATCGAGGCCGGTGATCGGTTCACGCGGTGATCGGGTTCAGGCGCGGCGGCCGGGGTACCCGCCGGCCATGAAGACCGAATGGATCGACATCGCCGCAGGTCGGGGCGCGCTCGGGGGCGGACTGCTGGTGGCCGCCCTGATCGTCGTCGCGGTCCTGATCGGCGCGTTCGTGCTGGGCGTCCGGGTCATGCGCCGCGAGTCGCGACGCCCCCGGCGCGAGGAGCAGCCGCGCATGCCCGCCGACGGCCCGGTCCGCGAAGTGCGTGACAACCGGGAGCCGGAAGAGATGCCGCGTGGTGACGAGCGCCTGCTTCCGCACGACATGCCGGCGCACGGCAACTCCGCCCACCGCACGGGCCCGCAGCAGGACAGGCCGCGCTGGAACGACGGCGGCGGCTCGTTCGGCAGCGGCGGCCCAGGAGCCCACTGACCGCGTCCCGCCAACCGCGCCCGACCACGACCGTTCCGACCGCACCCGGGCGCCACTGACCGACCAACAGGAGAAAGAACTGACAAGCAGGAGAAGGGTCCGGGCAGCTCCCGGGCCCTTCTCCTGTACGCGCCCCGGCCCACCGCGCTCCCGGCCTCCCGGACCTCCAATGCGTACGCGCCCCGGGGCAACCGCGCGCCCCTGTCCCCCGGGCCTTCGATGCGTACGCGCCCCGCAGACGACCGCGCTCCCTTCCCTCGGGACCTCCCGTGCGTGCGCGTTCAGTCGGGCAGCGCGAGCGTCGTCGTCCCGCCCGGCTCGAGGCGGATGGCGCGGCCGGGCAGTCGGAGGTCGATGGGCGGCAGGTCGGCGTCCGGCACGGCGACCGACATGTACCCCGCCTCCAGTTTCAGCCGCACGCCCCAGTTGCCCTGGTAGCGGACGGAGAACCCGTACGAGGACAACTGCGGCAGTGGCACGGGGTCGAGCCAGAGGGCCCCGTCGCGGGTCTCCATCCCGGTCAGGCCGCGCTGCACCAGGTCGAGGGTGCCGGCCATGGCGCCCAGGTGGATGCCCTCCCCCGTGGTGCCGCCCTGTACGTCGGCGATGTCACCGCGCAGCGCCTCCTGGCAGAACGTCCACGCCTCGGCGCGGCGGGCCCGGACGAGGACCCAGCCGTGCACCAGTCCGCTGAGGGTGGAGCCGTGACTGGTGCGGTGCAGGTAGTGGTCGACGGTGCGCCGCCAGGTGTCCTCGTCCAGCGGCACCCCCAGACGGTGGAACAGGCCCTGCAGCTCGGCCGGTGAGAACAGGTAGCCGAGCATCAGGACATCGGCCTGCTTGGAGGCCCGGTAACGGTTGACGGTGTCGCCCTCCGCCTCCAGGATCCGGTCCAGGCGGCGGATGTCGCCGTAGCGCGCCCGGCAGGCGCCCCAGTCGAGTTCGGCGAGCTCGCCGTAGCCCTCGAACTGGCTGACCACACCCTCGTGGAAGGGCACGTGCAGGGTGCGCGACACCTCCTCCCAGTGCTCGGTCTCGGCGTCCTCCAGGCCGATGCGCTCGACGAGTTCCCGGCGGCGCGGCTCGGGCAGTCCGTCCAGCAGCTGAAGCGTCCTGGACAGCACCCAGGCGGCGGTGACGTTGGTGTACGCGTTGTCGTCGACGCCGGGCTCCGTGGCGTCGGGGTAGGCGTCGTGGTATTCGTCGGGCCCCATCACCCGCAGGATGCGATGCCGTCCGAGGGCACGGTCCCAGGTGGCCGAGTCGGCCCAGAACCGGGAGATCCGCAGCAGCATCTCGGCGCCCTTGGTGTGCAGGAACTCGATGTCTCCGCTCGCCTCGCAGTACTGCCACACGTTGTACGCGATGGCCGACCCGACGTGGTGCTGGAGGTGGGTGTGGTCGGGCAGCCAGCGCCCGGAGAGGGGGTTGAGGTGCAGTCGCTGGGCCTCCTCCCGGCCGTCGCTGCCGCTCTGCCACGGATACAGCGCGCCCCGCCGGCCGATGTCGCGTGCCGCGGTGCGGGCCCGTTCCAGGCGCCGGTGGCGGTAGCACAGCAGGGCTCGGGCGACCTCGGGGAAGTGCAGGTCGAGGAAGGGCAGCACGAACAGTTCGTCCCAGAAGACATGCCCGCGGTAGGCCTCACCGTGCAGGCCCCGGGCCGGCACGCCGACATCGAGTTCGGCGGTGTGCGGTGACAGCGTCTGCAGGACGTGGAAGAGGTGCAGCCGCAGGATGAGCCCCGCGTCACCGGGTACGTCGAGACGGGCGCGCCGCCACAACTGGTCCCAGGCCGTGCGGTGCGAGTCCAGCAGCGCCTCGAAGCCGGGCGCCCGGCCGACCCGGCCGACCGCGGCGTACAGCGGGTCGCTGATCGCCGGGTCGTGGGAGGTGTGCAGGGCGACGGTCTTGTCGACGGTGACGGTACGTCCCGGTACCAGTGCCAGTCGGACGAGCTGGCCGGCGACGGGGGGTTCGTGCCGGATGGTCAGCACCGCCCCGTCGGCGGTGACGCGGGAGGCCATGCCGATACGGATGTCGGAGGTGCGGGTACGGCAGCGCAGCCACACGCGGTCGGGGGCGGCCGTCCCGGCGTGCACATGGGTCAGGTGGCGGCCGTCCAGGTCCCGGTAGCGGGACACGCCGTCGTTGGTGACGCCGCCGTCGAGAAGGGCCTCCACCTCCAGTTCCCCAGAGAACCCCTCGGCGGTGAACTCGGTGCGCAGCGCCGCCAGATGCGGGTCCGCCATGTGGACGAGCCGCTGCTGACGCACGGCCAGGACCCGGCCCCCGCCCACGTCGAACCGGGTGCGGCGCTCCAGCACACCCGGGCCGAGGTGCAGGGTCTGGCGGTGGTCGAGGACGGGCGTGGTGTCCGGGCTCAGCCACTTGCCGCGGGTGAGGCGGAACCGCAGCGGCAGCCAGTTCGGCACGTTGACCATGTCCTCGTTCTCGACCCGGTGGCCGGACACCTCGGAGGTGAGCCGGTTGTAGCAGCCGGCCACATAGGTGCCCGGGTAGTGCACGTCGTCCGCGGTGCACTCGGGCAGGACGCCCCGGGTGCCGAAGTAACCGTTGCCGAGGGTGCACAGGGACTCCCGCAGCCGTTCCTCGGCCGGGTCGTAGCCCTCGTACTCCCAGGTCAGGTCCGCCGGTCCGGTCGGGCCGGTGGGGCCGGTGGGGCCGGTGGGTTCGGTCGGCCCGGTGGGGCCCGCCGGGCCGGTGGGCGCGGTCGGTACCGCCGGGTGGACCGGCCCCGTCGGTTCCGCCGCGCGGGCCGGTCCGGTCGGTTCCGTCCCGTCGGAGCTCCTCATCGCCTCACCCCGGGTCCCGTCCCCCGTGCGCCGGCCGTGCCCCGGCCGTCCGCCGTACCGAGCAGTTCCCCGAGGTCGCGCACGACGAGGTCGGCGCCGTGCCGCAGCAGGTCCTGCCGGGTCTCCTCGCTCGCGGCGCGGTCCACCCCGACGACGAGGGCGAACCCTCCGGCCCGGCCCGCAGCCACGCCCGCCAGCGCGTCCTCGACCACGGCGGCGCTCCCGGCCGGGACGCCGAGACGCCTCGCGGCCTCGAGGAAGAGGTCGGGGCGCGGCTTGCCCGGCAGTCCGAGGCGGGCCGCCTCACCGCCGTCGACCAGCACGTCGAAGAGATCACGGACCCCGGCGCGGGCGAGCAGTTCGCCGGCGTGCCGGGACGCGGACGCCGCCGCGCACGGAACACCGGCCGCGCGCAGGGCCCGTACCAGCCGTACCGTCCCGGGGTAGGCGTCGACGCCGTCTTCGCGCAGCCGCCGCGTGAACAGGGCCTCCTTCGCCCCGGCCACGGCGCGCACCGCCTCGTCGGGGGGATCGGACAGGCGCGAGGCGAGGAACGCGGCGGCGCCGTCGAGCCGGGACCTGCCGTCCACGTACCGCAGATAGTCGTCCCGCACGTCGAACGGGCGCCGCATCGCGGGGTCGGCGGGCGGATGGTCCCGCAGGAAGGCGTCGAAGACCTCCTTCCAGGCGGCGGCGTGCACGCGGGCCGAGTCGGTGATCACCCCGTCGGTGTCGAAGACGACACCGCGCACGCCCCGCAACGCGGCCTCGAACACGCCGTGACCGGTGGGACCAGAGGGGCCAGAGGAGACAGAGGAGACAGAGGGGCCAGAGGAGCCTGAGGAGCCTGAGGATCCAGAGGAGCCTGAGGATCCAGAGGGTGCCCCGGTGGCGCAGGTCCGGTGCACGGGCTGCTCCATGGTCCGCACCACCTTTCACCGGGTCGGGATCGGGCGCCGAGTGTCGGGAGCTCGGGCTCGGAGCTCGGCCTCGGAGGTCGGGCTCGGGAGGTCGGAAGGTCGGTAGGTGAGAAGGCCAGAAGGCGGGAAGGTCGGAGTCCGTTCACGGACTCCCTGTCGGATGTCGGAGCGCGTGCAGAATCCGGACGCAGAAGAGCACCAATGGTGCAGAACCAGCGTCCACCGTCTACGGTCCGCGCGCAGCCCGGCGGGCGTGACAGCCGCGGCAGACACCGGGGAGTGCGGATCCCCGGCCGCTGTGATGTGCTGAGAAAAGACGGGAAGGGCCCTTGGAAAGACGCGGAGAAGCGGTCTTGAGCCGCGCACCGCGCAATCAGGATCCGCGAGAAGCGGATGGGTCCTTCCCGCCGTGCCGCCACGCGTCGGCCAGGGCCGTCGTCGCCGTGTCGGCGTTTGCGTGGCCGCCTCACACGGTGGGCGCGCCCGTCGTCCTCGGTTCCCCGGTCCGGCGCGGCAGCACTCCCGTGCCCGTGTGACCACCGCCGCGGGCCAGCGCGTCCAGGTGCGCCTGGACGTACGGCACGGCGACTCTGTCCAGTTCCCCGTCGACGAACGCCGGGTGCACGTTCACCTCGAAGACGACACCGCCGTGCTCCGGCACCAGGTCGACACCGGAGAACGGCAGGCCCACGGAGGCGGTCGCGGCGACGGCGAGCTCGGCCAGTCCCGCGGGCAGTTCGGCGGGCGTGAGATGGACGGGGGTGGCGCCCCGGGAGGTGTTGCAGGGGGTGTCGGGCGCGGGCTGGACGTGTACCCGGGCGTGGATGACACGGCCGTGCAGGACGAACACCCGGTACTGGTGGCGTCCTCCGTCCCCGGTCATGTTCCCGGCGTCGCGGGACAGGAGCCAGTCGGTGTCGTTCCGGGCGTAGTAGGCGGCGGCCCGGTGGAGGGCGTCGGTGGTGGTGACGTGGAAGGCGTCGTCGCCGCCGGTTCCGACCACGGGCCGGGCCCAGGTGTCACCGCCGAGTCCGTCGAAGGCGGCCGTGGCCTCCGCCGGGGTGGGCCGGGACAGGACGACGGTGTCCATCTGGGCGATGCCGTCCCGCTGGAAGCGTTCGACGGTCAGGTTCTTCTCGGTCGCCGTCCGCCAGGCTTCCGGGCCGGCGTCGAGCGTGACCACGTCGTGCTGGTGGAGGACCTTCTGGAACGCGGCGAGTCCGGCCCGGCGGTGCGGCGGGATCTCGTAGAGCAGGACGACGTCGGGCGTGAACTCCAGCCCTTCGTCGGGCACGTGAAGCCGTAAGCGGCCCTCTTCGCCAACGGCGTGGCCGGTTCCGCCGGGGGCGAAGTGCCGGGCGGCCACGCGGACCGGCGGCGCGCCGGTGAGGAGTTCCACGGCCCGGGCGAGGTACTCCCGGCAGCCTTCGGACGAGGTGGGGTCCGCGATCAGGGCGATGCAAGGTAGGGACACAGCAGCCTCCAGCGGCGATCGACGCGCATCGGCCGCGCCCTGGGTGACGCGGCCCGAGCGACTCACGGGTGGTGCGTCTCGCGTGGGCCTGTCATGGGCCTGTCATCCGCGGGGGCCTTACCCTAGGCGCCCGGCGGGAGCCCTGCCAGGGTGCGGGGGGCGACTGCGCCCCCCGCTTCCACCTCTGCGCCGTTCCGGCCCCGCCCGTGCGCCCCGTGGCACCGCCGTGAGCTGGGCGAATTCCGGCCTTTGGCGTGGTTCAGCGGCGGGGCACCGCCGACGACCCCTGGGGCCCGGCAGTGGGCGCGGGCCCGGGTCGCGAGGGCACGGAAACCGCTCGGGCGGGCGAACCCCGGGACTTTCCGCGGAGAGGGCAATAGGGTCGGGCCGCGGGACACGGGGTCCACCCCTGCGTCCGGCGCCTCCGGCAGTCCCTTGGCGCATCCGGCGACTCCCCCTCACCCGGCGGCTTCGCCGCATCCGGCGACTCCGGCTCGTCCGGCAGCTCGACGTGCCTCACATTCCACGACGGTGGGAAATATGACAAAATCACTACACGAGCCCATAAGGGTGGACATCACAGATGAGTGACTCCGCTGGCCGTCTCGCATACGGCGATCTGCAGCTCGACCGCACGGGCCAGGCAGAGGCCTTCGACGTCATCGGCGACCGTTACGACGAGGCCTTCCCGCACAAGGAGGGACAGCTGGCGGCCACCGAGTGGCTCGTCGACTCCCTGGACGCCGGGTCCCGCGCGCTGGACCTGGGCTGCGGGACGGGGCTGCCCACGGCACACCGGCTGGCCGGGTCGGGTATGGACGTGGTGGGCGTCGACCTCTCGGCCGGGATGATCGAGCTGGCCCGGGCACACGTGCCCGACGGCACGTTCCACCAGGCGGACGTCGCGGACCTCCGGCCGGGCGGCGCACTCGACCTGGGCCGCTTCGACGCGGTCGTGGCCTTCTTCGTGCTGCTGATGCTGCCCCGTGCGGAGATCCCCCTCGCGCTGCGCACGGTCCACGACCTGCTGACGCCGGGCGGGCTGCTCGCCCTGTCGATGGTGGAGGCGGACGTGGACGACTTCGAGATTCCCTTCCTGGGGCGGCACATCCGGGTTTCCGGCTACCTGCGCGAGGACCTGCGCCAGGTGGTCGAGTCGGCGGGCTTCGAGGTGGTCGACGAGTCCTCGTACACGTACGCCCCGGCCAGCACCGACGTGCAGCCCGAGGAGCACATCTTCCTGCGCTGCAGGCGCCTCGGCTGAGCCACCCGGTTCCGTGTTCCGGGCCCGCCGGGCGGGCACCGCACAGAGGAAAGGACACGCGTGACGCGACACCGCTCGGCAGACGCGGGACCCGGCAGCGAGGCCGCCGGTGCCGGCCACCCGAACGGCCCCCCGGCACCACCCCTTCCCCCCGCGCCGCCGGCCCCGGACCGCGGACCGGACGGTCGACCGCCGGTCGCGCCGCCCGAACCGCCGGGAGGGCAGCCGACCGGACCCGACGATGCGCCGCCGCCCCGGGCGGACGACGTGACCTCCCCGCCGCGGCCCGGCGGCCCGGTCTTCCGCATCCGGTCCGCGGGCGGGCGCGCGGTACGGACGGGCGCGCACAGCCGTCACACGGCGGGCGCGCACACCACCGGCACGGCGGGCGGCAGAGCGGCGGCGCAGCGGGCCCGGACGGACCGGCTGCGCTTCCTGGACGCGTCCACGCGCCGCATCGCCCGCTCCATGGAACTAGAGGAAACGCTTCAGCAGCTGACCGCCGTGGCCGTGCCCGCGTACGCCGACCGGGCGCACGTCTTCCTGCGTCATCCCCTGCCGCTGGCCGACGGCGCCCCGGACACCCCCACCGTCCTGCGCGCACAGCACACGGCGCACCCGGGCGACGCCCTCCCCCCGGCGGTCGTCCGGCGGCTCGCCGGGGTGCTGCGCGGCAGACGGCCGGTGTTCGGGGACGACCCGGCGACCTCCGCCGTCCTCGCGGACATGCTGGGTACGGCGGCGGGCCCGCCGGGGCGTTACTCGATCGTCGCCCCGCTCCTCGGCCGCGACCAGGCCCTGGGCGTCGTCGTCCTCACCCGCGGCGCCCACCGTCCGGCCTTCACCGACGACGACCTGCTCGTCGCCTCCCAGCTCGCCACGCTCGCCGCCCTCGGCATCGACAAAGCCGTACGGTACGGGCACGAGGCGTCCGTCGCGGACGCGCTGCAGCGCACCATGCTGCCCCAGTCGCTGCCCGAGCCGACCGGCGTCCGGCTCGCCACCCGGTACCTCCCGGCGTCCCGCACGGCGCAGGTCGGCGGCGACTGGTACGACGCGATTCCGCTGCCCGGCAGCCGCGTCGCCCTCGTCATCGGCGACGTGATGGGGCACTCCGTGGCGTCTGCGGCGATCATGGGCCAGCTGCGCACCATCGTGCAGACCCTGGCCGGTCTCGATCTGCCCCCGGCCGAGATCCTGCACCACCTGGACGAACAGGCGGAGCGACTGGGCGACCAGCACATGGCGACCTGCCTGTACGTGCTGTACGACCCGGTGCGGCAGCGGATGCTGATGGCCAACGCCGGCCACCCGCCGCCGCTGCTCCTGCACCCGGACGGCACCACCGAGCTCATGGGGATCCCGACCGGCGTCCCGATCGGGGTCGGCGGCTGCGCCTTCGAGTCGACGGAGTTGCCGGCGCCGGCCGGGTCCACGCTGATGCTGTACACGGACGGTCTCGTGGAGTCCCGCGGCTCTGACCTGCAGACGGGCGTGGAGCGGCTGGTAGCCCGCCTGGCCGGCCACCACGCCGCTCACCCCGCGGGGGCGCCGCTGGAGTCGCTGTGCGACGAGGCCCTGAGCACCCTGGGCCACGGCGAGCGGCACGACGACGTGGCGCTGCTCGCCGCCCGGCTGGAGGGCGTGGAGCCGGAGACCTTCACCTACTGGTATCTCGCACCCCATCCGCGAACCGCCGGCCAGGCCCGCCGACTGGCCCGCAGAACGCTGCGCCGCTGGCAGCTCGAACCCCTCCTGGAGACCACCGAACTGCTGGTCAGCGAGGTCGTCGGCAACGCCGTACGCTTCGCCACCCGGCCCATCAGCCTGCGGATCCTGCGCACGGACGTGCTGCGCTGCGAGGTCGGCGACGACGCGCCGCAGGTGCCGCGGATGCGCCACGCCCACCTCAACGACGAGGGCGGCCGCGGCCTGTGGCTGGTGGACCAGCTGGCCGACCGCTGGGGTGCGACGCGGGTGAGCACGGGCAAGGTCGTGTGGTTCGAGCTGGACCTGCCGAAGGACTGACTGGACCTGCCGGAGGACTGAGGCCGGGCGGTGGGGCCGCGGCGGCCTCTCGCGCCGGCCGAGCGGATGCGAGGCTCCGGTCGGCGAGGCCGGAGGGCGGACGTGCCGGGGGGCAGGGGGAAGTCGACGTACGCCGCGTCAAGGGGCTGTTGATGCCCGCCTCGGGCACAACGGGCGGCCGTGGCCGGCACGCACAGCACGGGAAGTCGTGGGCCGGGGAACAGCGCGCCGACGACGCGCGCGTGCCCTGCCGCGCTGCCGGGTGACGACCGGCAGGGACAGCGTCCGGCGAACCGGCCGTGCAGGGACCCCACACAGTCCTGGTGACGACCGGCGTCGGCGCAAAGACGGTCGGGGCCGGGGCCCGTCGCCCCCGGGCTTTCCCGTAGAGCCTCACTCGGACCCTGTGCGACACCCCTCACACGCTGTCCCCTACCCTCGTGCGTGCGGACGCGGCATGCCGTCCCTGCCACTTAGAGGAGGCGATGGTGCTCGGAAGAGGCACGCGGTGGCTCGCGGGCGCCATGGCCGTGGCCTGGGTGGTGCTGGTCGGCCCCAGTACCCCCAGCGGTGACACCTCCGCCGGTTCCCTGCCCGTCGTCGCCGTCAGGGACGTCGTACCGAACCGGGTCATGACGTGGAACATCTGCAACCCCTGCGAAGTGGGCAACGTCGACCGGGCGGCGGAGATCGCCACGTTCGCGCCCCAGGTCATCGGCCTGCAAGAGGCGTGCGTGGGGGACGTCGAGGAGATCCGGGACCACCTGGAGAACCTCTACGGGCTCGCCTACCACGTCGCGCACGGGCCTGTTCTGAGGAAGTGGAGTCGCTGCGGGGGCGCGCCGTGGCGGCCGGGGGCCTACGGCCAGGCGGTGCTCTCGGCGGCGCCGGTGACGGACGTCGTCACCGTGGAATACCCTGACGGCGGTTCCGAGGACCGCGGGTACATGGCGGTGACCACGACCGTCGGCGGGCGGCCCACCCGGGTCTTCAACACCCACCTCGCCCAACGGCGGCAGGAGACGGTCCGCGCGGGCCAGACCGCTGTACTCGCCGCGGCCGTCGCCCGGTACGACAGCGTGATCGTCGTCGGGGACTTCAACGCCGTGCCGGACGCCCCCGAACTCACCGGGATGTGGGCCCTGGCCACGGACACGGACCCCCAGTGCCGCCCCTCACCCACCGCGGACTGCCGGACGACCACCGACTGGCAGAGCAAGTTCGACTACGTTTTCCTGCGCGGCTTCACCTCGCTCGACCACCAGGTGCGTCCGTCCGCGTACTCGGACCACCACCTCCTGTACACCGACCTCGTCCCGCCGCCCATGACGGGATGAAGCCAGCAAGAATTTCCCGTGCTCCCGGCGCATGGTGTGACCTGCACGCATGCGTCGTCATAGCGTGTGCTCAGGTGCCCGCCGCCCGGGCTGCTCCGTCGTGTCCGCATCGGCGGGCACGGCCGCGACCCGCTCGGTCAGTCGCCGCTTGTCCACCTTCCCCACCGTGGTGAGCGGCAGCGCGTCGACGCGTTCGAGGCGGTCGGGCAGCTTGTAGGCGGCGAGGCCGCGGGAGACGAGGAAGTCCACGGCGTCGGCGTGGCTCAGGTCGCTTCCCGGCGCGACGACGAAGACGCAGATCCGCTCGCCGAAGTCGGGATCCGGGATCGGCACCACGGCGGCATCGCGCACGGCCGGATGGGCCAGGAGTTCGTTCTCCAGTTCCTCGGCCGCCACTTTCTCCCCTCCCTTGTTGATGACCTCCCCGGTCCGGCCCAGGGCGACCACGTGTCCGTTCGGGAGCAGCCGGACCAGGTCCCCGGTGCGGTAGTAGCCGTCCGCGGTGAACGCCGTGTCGTTGTGGTCTCCGGCCAGGTAGTAGCCGCGCAGGGTGTACGGGCCGCGGGTCAGCAGCTGTCCGGCCGCGCCCGCCGCCACCTCACGACCGTCCTCGTCCACCACCTTGAGTTCGTCGGCCGGTGACAGGGGCCGGCCCTGCGTCGTCGCGACCAGCTCGTCCGGGTCGTCGAGGCGCGTGTAGTTGAGCAGGCCTTCACCCATCCCGAAGACCTGCTGCAACTGGCACCCCAGGCTCCCGCGCACCCGGCGGGCGGCCTCGACGGGCAGTTTGGCCCCGCCGACCTGGATCAGCTCCAGCGTGGAGAGGTCGTCGTCCAGCCACTCCACGGCCTGCATCCACAGCATCGCCAGCGGCGGGACGAGGGCCGTCATCGTCACGCCCTCCTCCTCGATCAGCGCGAAGGCCCGGTCCGGGCTCGCGTCACGGGCGAGCACCACCCTGCCCCCGGCGTGCAGCGTGCCGAGGACCCCCGGGCAGCCGAGCGCGAAGTTGTGCGCGACCGGCAGTGCCGCCAGGTACACGGTCCGGCGGTCCAACGCGCAGACCTCGGAACTGGCCCGGACGTTGTAGGCGTAGTCGGCGTGCGTCCTCGGGATGAGTTTCGGCTGCCCGGTGGTGCCGCCGGACAGCAGGAAGAACGCGACGTCTTCGGGGTCCGACGGTTCGGCGGCCGCGGACCGGTCGGCCGCGTCACCGATCGCGGGCTCCGCGCCGGCGGGCGTGTCCAGAGCGTCCAGGGAGACGAACTCGGCGGCGTCACCGGCCACCACGACGTGCTTCAGGGTCGGAACGCGCTGCTTCACCCGACGTGCCAGCTGCCGGTAGTCGAAGCCGAGATCCTGGTCGACGACGACATGGGCCGTCGCTTCGGTCAGTTCGGTCAGCGCACCGATCTCGTGCTCCCGGTGGGCGGGGAGCGCGAGCACGGGCAGCGCTCCGAGCCGGCAGAGCGCGAAGAACACCGGAAGGAAGGGGAGCACGTTGGGCAGTTGGACGATGACCTTGTCGCCCGGGGCGATGCCCAGCCGCCGTAGCCCGCCGGTGAGGCGGTGGGCCCAGTTGTCCAGCTCCCGGTACGTCAACCGGCGATCGCCCGCGGTCACCGCCACGCTGTCGCCGTAGGCATCCGCCCAGCACGTGAGCAACCCACCGATGGTGACATCGCGCCAGTAACCCTCCTCCCGGTACTTTTGTGCCAGTTCCTCCGGCCATGGCACGCAACCCTCAAGCATCTGATGCGGCTCCGTCTCGTCGATGGTCTGTCAGGAAGGGGGAGGCCAGGCGTCGCGGGCCGTCCACCGGGTCGCAGGCGATCACTCGCGGAGCCACACTGGACGGCTCCTCGCGGGTCTCCTCGGATTCCCGCGCCGGACGCGAGGCGGCCACCGTGCCGTCTCCCGGCGCGCGCGGTCCTGCCCGTCGTGGACACGCTTGCGCCACCGGAAGGTCGTCGCGACGGCGGCGTTCACCGGGCGCTCGGGGTGGACACCGCGGCGGGCGTCGTCCACTGGTTGTCGGCCGCGGCCAGCCGGTTGAGCAGTTCCTCGTAGGCCCGCAGCATGTCGTCGAGCAGCCCCGGGGGGAACAACTCGTCGACGGCGTCCCAGGCGAGCCGTACGGAATCGTCGGTCCGGTACACCTGGTGGTCGAGCCAGACCTGGGGCGTCTGGGAGAGCATCCAGGTCAGCTCACCCAATGCGGCACGGAATTCCCGGCTGACGAAATCGGAGTCCAGGTTGCACGCGAAGACCACCGGGGCGCCGACGCGCTTCCCGCCGTTGGCCCGCCGGAGATCCCGCAGGACGTTCAGCGTGGAGTACTGGGCGTGCGAGGCGTTCTGCTGGACCTGGTGCTGCAGTTCCCGTACCCGCTGCGCGAACGGGACGGGCCTGCGGAGGTCGACGTGCAGCAGCACCAGGTTGGTGAAGTCGGCCACCATGCCGGTGACCGCCCGGTCCAGCGGCTGCCGGTCGAAGAGCGGCACGTTGAGCAGGAAGTTCCGGTCGGTGCTCCATGCTCCCAGGACTTCCGCGTAGGCGGTCGCTAGCACCATCGCGGGGGTGAGGCCGTGCTCGCGGCCCCGGGCGGTGATCCGCTCCCACTCCTTCGCGCCCAGGTCGAAGCCGCGCCGGGAGAAGCGTGGCCTCGTGATCTCCTCCGGACGCGTCGCGAGCGGCAGGAGTGGACCACTCGTGGGGAGCTGGGGCAGCCGACTGCGCCAGTAGTCCCGGGCGACCGCGGCCGGGCTCCCGGCGACGTCGGGGCTCTTGCTCCAGGCCCGGTAGTCCTGGAGGTACTGCGCGAAGCCGTACCCGTCCCCCGGGCCCAGCCGGCCCGGCACGCGGTAGGCCCTCGCGAGATCGGTGAGCAGCACGTCGATGCTGGCCACGTCCGCGACCAGGAGATCGACGTTGACGTGGATGCGGGTCCGTCCGGCGGCCAGGAGCGACAACTGCACGTCGAACACCTCACCGGCGGCGACATCGAGACGGCGGTGCGACAGTCCCGCCCGCACGGCCTCGAGTCCCTTCCCGGCGGCCACGGCGTCGGCTGTCGTCACGTGGTGCACGGTGAGACCGGCCCAGGGACTGTGCTCGAGAATCTGCTGCCGGCCGTCCTCGAGGAAGCGCGCGCGCAGCATCTCGTGCCGGTCGACGACCTCCCGCACGGCCGATTCCAGCCGGTCCGGGTCGATGCCGCTGCCGTCGAACTCGAGGTAGGCGTGGCATCCGACGCCGCCGAGGGCCAGCTCGTCGCCACGGCCGATCCAGTACGCCCGCTGGACCGGTGTGAGTGCGAAGGGTGCGCCGGCCTCCACCCGGTGACGTACCGGCTCGACCTCGGGGGTCTGCGGTGCGGAATCCGTCGTCAAGAGCTCGTGCCAGTGCTGAACGGTGGGGTTCTCGGCCAGTTTCTGGAAAGTGACGTCCGCTCCCGCGCGGCGCCAGCCGCCCGCCAGTCTCATCATTCTGATGGAGTCCATGCCGTGCCGGATCAGGTTGTCCGCGTCGGATATCGACTCGGCGTCCACGGCGAGCAGGCCGGCCACCGCGTTCCGGATGTCCTGTCTCGACAGGTCCGCGGCGCGGGTTACAGGGCGACTTCCGGTCATGGGCTATCCCGGTGTGTGACGGCGGAGGGGTCGGTCGGTGTCGGACGGTTGTGCTCCGCGGTGCGGCGGTCCCCGTGGCCGCCGTCGTGCCGGAGGTCCGGGCCGGCCGCCGCCTCGCACCGGGCCGACGCCGGGTTGCCCGGCCGGACCGGCGGGAACGGCGGGAACGGCGGGACCGGCGGGACCGGCTCCGCGAGGGGTGGCCGGGAGCGTCGGCATCGGGCCCGGGGCTGGGATCGTTCGAGTGTCGCCCGTTCGGTTCTCGGGATTCGCATGGTCGGTGTCCCTGTCGGTCGGTGCGTCGGCTCGATCGAGCATCGAGGGATGAGCGGAAGAAGGAGCGAACCGGCTGGGGGTGTCTGACACCCCCTAGCGCGGGACGCGCGGGTCCCCCAGCCAGGCCGCGACCCGGCAGGCGATCGCCACCTGCCGGTCGGTGGCGACGATCGAGTAGTGGTTCTCCGGCCAGACCTCCACGTCGAGGCGAGCGCAGATGTCGCGCCAGGCCGGAACCGGATCGGCGTGGTCGGCCGCTCCGGCCACGAAGAGGAGCGTGGGGACCTCGGACTTGTCCGCGCGGTAGCCGCCCAGGACGCCGAGGTTGTGGGTGTGGACGCGCAGCAGCAGCTCGTACTGCCGTGTACCGGTGTCCGAAGGCAGCCAGCCGTACGTGATCGCCGTTTCCCTCGCTGTCCGGGTCAGCAGGTCGGGCGGAGCGCCGAGTACGGCGGCTCGCGCCTGCGCGGGCAACCGGCCTCCGGCGAGGTCGCCGAGGAACTGGAGGTGCCCGGCCGCCTCGGTCGTGGTCGCCCTGATCCCGGTGAGATCGCTGTCGATCAGGAAGACCCGGACCTCGTGTCCGCGCTCGGCCAGTTGCCGGCCGGCCTCGTACGCGAGGACCCCGCCCATGGACCAGCCGCCCAGGAGGTACGGCCCCTCGGCCGTCGTCCGCTGGAGCTCCTCCCGGTAGGAGGCGGCCATCGCCACCAGGTCGGGGTCGAGTGCGGTGGCCGAGCCCACGGCGAGCGCGCGGCTCTGGAAGGCGTGGACGGGGCCGGGCCAGGACCGGGCCAGTGCCGTGTAGCTGCTCACCGAGCCGCCCACCGGGTGGAAGAGGAAGAGTTCCCGCCCGGCCGTCGTGGCCGCGGTGGCGGAACCGGATCCGGCCGCGCCGCTGGACAGCGTGACGCGGCAGCTCACGACCCGGTCGTGTCCCGCGTCGTGGCGGGTGACGTGCCCGGCCAGCGCGCGTACCGTCGGCGCCTCGAAGACCTGGCCGAACTCCAGCTCGACGCCGAGTTCGGCGCGGATGCGGTTGATCAGGCGGAGTGCGAGCAGTGAGTTGCCTCCCCGCGCGAAGAAGTCGTCGCCGTCCGGGTCGACCGTGGGCAGGTCGAGCAGCTCGGCCCACAGCACGCACAGCCGCTCCACCAGCTCGGCGTGCCCGCCCTGCCCCTGTCCTCCGGTCGTGGTCCGCGTGCGGGGCGGTGCCTGCGCGGCGAGGGCGGCGAGGGCGCCGGCGGCGTCCACCTTGCCGTTGTACGTCAGCGGCAGCCGGTCCAGCACATGGATCTGCCCGGGGACGAGGTAGTGCGGAAGCCGGGATCGCAGATGTCCGAGGATCGTCCCGCCGTCGAGGTGCTCGCCCTCTGCCGGGACCACGAGGGACACCAGGCGGCGCCGGCCACCCGGGCCGTCCTCGCCACTGACGACGCAGTCCGCGACCGCGGGATGCTCCCGGATCACCGCTTCGACCTCACCGGGTTCGACCCGGAAGCCCTGGATCTTGAGCTGGCGGTCCTCGCGGCCCAGGAACTCGATGGTGCCGTCGGGCCGGTAGCAGCCGAGGTCGCCCGTCACGTACAGGCGCTCGCCGGTGTCGGGATCCCGGATGAACCGCTCTTCGGTGCGCTCGGCGTCCCGCCAGTAACCCCGGCCGAGCCCGAGTCCGCCGATGTGGATGCGGCCGACCGCCCAGGGTGGACGGAGCTCCAGCCGGTGATCGAGTACCCGCATGGTCTGGTTGCGCAGCGGGACGCCGTAGGGGATGCTCCGCCGGCCGGGGTCGACCCGGTCGATCTCGTGGATGTTCGACCAGATGGACGCCTCGGTGGCGCCGCCCATCGCGATGACCCGGGCGTCGTGCCAGTGCGTCCGCAGCCGGTCGGGCAGCTCGACCGGTATCCAGTCACCGCTCAGCAGGAAGGCCCGCACGGGGGGTACGCCGCCCTCCGGGCGCCCGTCGACGACCTCGGCCAGCATCTGGGCCAGCGCGGGCACCGAGTTCCACACGGTCGCCCCGTGCCGGACGGCGGCATCCGCCCAGCCCAGCGGGTCGGGACGGCGCGTGGCCTCCGGGAGTACCAGGGCAGCGCCTGCGGCGAGCGCGCCGAAGACGTCCCAGACGGAGAGGTCGAAGCTCAGCGAGGAGATGCCGAAGACCCGGTCGTCGGGGGTGAGCCTCACGCGTCGGTTGATGTCGTCGACGGTGTTCACCGCGGCCTGGTGCTCGATCATCACGCCTTTGGGCCGCCCGGTCGAACCGGAGGTGTGGATGAGGTACGCGAGGTCGGCCGGCTCCCCCGTGCGGGCGCGGATCCGGCCCCCGGCGGGGTCCAGCCGGTCCACGTCGAGGAGGGGGCGCGGGCCCAGGTCACCGATGCGGGACGCGTTCGGGGACTGGACCAGCGCGATCCGCGCGGCGCACTCGTCGAGCAGGAGTGAGATCCGCTCGGCGGGCAGGTCGGCGTCGACGGGACAGTAGGCCGCGCCGGCCCGCAGCACGCCGAGGACGGCGACGATCTGCTCCCACCCCTTCGTCATGACCACGGGCACGATGTCGCCACGGCCCACCCCGTGGTCACCCAGTGCGCAGGCCACCGCCCGGGAACGGGACTCCAGCTCGGCGTAGGTCAGTGCCCGGTGGCCGATCAGGACGGCGGGGGCGGCCGGGTGCGCGGCGGCCCGGCGCAGGAAGCCGTCCTCCAGACGTTCGGCCGGCGGTGCCCCTACGGGCCGGTTGAGCTCCGCGATCAGGGCTCGGTGCCGGGCGGAGACCGGGTCCGGCCGTGCCGACGCACCCGAGGGTTCGGCCACCAGGTCCAGCATCCGCCCGTACGCCTCGAACATGAGGTCGGGAAGCCCGGGTGGGAAGGCCTCGTCCACGACGTCCCACACGCAGTCGACGCCGCCGTCCGCGCCGTCGTGGAGCTGGTTGTCCACCAGGACCTGGGGTGTGCGCAGATCGCTGGTCACCTCACGGCAGGCCAGCCGGTCCTGTTCGTTCCGTGCCGGAGCGTGCCCGGTCGTCCCGCCCGCCTTCAGCATGCTGGTGAAGACGTACGGCAGCGCGGCGCGCGAGGTCCAGCCCCGGCGCGCGGCGAGCTCACGGGTGATGCGCACACCGGCGACGTCGGCGTGCTGGAGGTCCTTCCAGATCTGGCGCTGCAGCCGCCGGGCCCGCTCCCAGAAGTCCCCCGGTTGTCGCAGGTCGACCTCCAGCGGGAGCGTGGCGCCGAACTGTCCCACCACGCCCGCCATGTGCGGGCGGGTGGTCGCCCAGTTCTGGTGGAGCAGGTTCAGGCTGAAGTGGGGCACGGCCGCCCATGCGCCGAGCGTCTCGGCGAACAGGTGGCACAGGGCCGTCGTCGGCAGTACGCGGTGCCGGCGGAAGGCGCTGGACAGTCGCTGCCACTGCGGGCGGGTGAGGTGGTGGGTACGGCGGGTGAGCCGCACCGTCCCGATGGCCGCGGGCTGCACGGCCATCGGGAGCCGGGGCGCGTCCGGCAGGTGATCGAGGCGGCTCTCCCAGTAACGCCACTGGTTCCGGTACTCCGGAGTGCTCTCGTTCGCGAGCAGCTCCAGCCGGCAGTCGCGGTACGTCAGGGTCTGCTCGGGAAGCTCGGCGCCGGGATCGTGGTAGTAGGTCCGCCACTCGTCCATGACCTGGCGGATGCCCCGGCCGTCGAGCAGGAGCAGGCTCATCGCGAGGTGCACTCTGATCCGGCGTGGCCTCAGGCGGCTCACCGCGATCTCGAACAGCGGCCGGCGGGCGGGGTCGACGCCGTCGCGGCACATGCGTTCCCTGGTGCGGCGGACGGCGGCCTGTGCACGGTCCTCGCCGAGACCGCTCAGGTCCGTCACGGCCGGCCGGACCGGTGGGGTCTGCTCGAGGGTCAGTACGCGTTGGGCACCGGTGTCGTCGATCACGGTCCGCAGGTGGGCGTGCCGGCGCATCAGCCGGTCGAGTGCCTCCTCCGCGCGGACCAGGTCGACGTTCACCAGATCGAGCTCGACGTAGTAGCTGGGCCGGAAGCCGCCGAGTTCGACCAGGCGGGAGGCGCCCACCAGGTACGCCTCCTGGAGCGGGGTCAGCGGAAACGGCTCGTGCCCGGTCACCGGCCCTCCTCCGCCCGGCCGGTCAGCGCCTTGGCGAGCTCCGCGACGGTGGGCGCCTGGAACAGCATGTCGACGGCTTCGTCGCCGGTCTGCCGGACGCCGAGTTCGGCCCGGAGCCGGCCGATGATGCGCACGGCGTGCAGGGAGTCGCCGCCCAGGTCGAAGAAGTCGTCCTCGACGCCGAAGTCGTCGCGTCCCAGTACGTCGCTCCAGATCTCGAACAGCCGCTGCTGCAGGGCGGTGTGCGGCGAGGTGCTGTCCTTCAGGTCGGGCTCGGGCCATGGGGACGGCAGGGCCGAGCGGTCGACCTTGCCGTTCGCGCCCAGGGGCAGGCGGTCGAGGAGCACGTAGTGGTGGGGGACCATGTAGTCGGGCAGCAGGTCGCCGAGCGCCTGTTGCAGTGCCGCGGTGTCGAGGGCTTCCCGGCCGGACGGTGCCCGGGCGATCAGGACGTGCTGGACCAGGGCGTCCACGGCGGGTGCGCCGTCGGGGACCGAGGCGCACCGGGTGAAGCCCACGGCCTCCAGTTGCGCCCGCCATTCGGGCACCGAGAGCAGGGTGGCCTCGCGCTGGTCCTGGTAGTTCCCGAAGCCTTCGAGGAAGGCGAAGCCGATCATGTTCAGGGGCGAGTTGACCGTGCCCTCGATGAGGACCAGCAGCCCGCCGGGGGCGAGCAGGCCCCGGATGTTCCGCAGCGTCGCGCTCAGGTTCTTGGCGTCGTGGAGGACGTTCGCCGCGACGACGACATCGGCGGAGCCGGGCGCCAGTCCCTGCGGGACGGGGTCGTCGTCGATGTTGAACAGGCCGTAGGTGACGAAGGGGTACGCGTCCGCGTACCGCTGCCTGGCCGGGCCGGTGAAGGCGGTCGAGATGTCGGTGAAGTGGTACTGGACACGGCCGGCCGGGAGCGTGGGCAGAATGCGGTCGCAGGTCGAGCCGGTGCCAGCCCCGACTTCCAGGATCCTGACCTTGCGTCCGGTCGGGTGCTGGTCCACGAAGGTGCGGATCATCGACGCGGCGATCCCGTTCTGCAGGCGGGCGGCCGGGTTGCTCGCGTACAGCGCCTCGGTCACGTGCCAGTCCCCGTCGGGGAACAGCAGCTGGAGCGGACGTACCTTGCCCGCGAGCATCTCCAGTTGGTTGCCGGCGCAGGCCGTGAAGTAGTCGAGGAGTACGCGGTCGGCTCCGGTCACGGTGAACGCGGCCAGTTCGGTTCTGATCCGGGCGTCCGGTTCGTCCGCGTCGACGGCACGCTCGGCTCGGTACTGCCCGGGCTGCCCGGTGGGACTCAGCAGTCCTTCAGCGGCGAGGACGGCCATCCATACGCCGAGCAGCCCCCGGTACTGCGGACGCACCTCGCAGCGGGCGATGATGTCGTCCGCGGTGGCCGTGTCGCCGGGGGTGGTGAAGACGCCGAGCCGGGCGAAGCTGCGGGCCATGATCGACGGGGCCAGCGCCTCGAGCCGGTGCCACAGGTCGCGGAAGGCGGCGATGGTGGGGGCGAGCCCGCCCGCGGCCCGCCGCAGCTCGGACCCGCCGGCTTCGAGGACCCTCGACCAGGTGGAGGCGTCGTCCGGGGCGGGTGCCGTCTCTGCCCGGCTGTCGGCCAGGAGGTGGGCGACGAGCTGTTTGCGGCCTGTCGCGGGGTTGGTGCCGACCGTGAGGACCGCTTCGCCGACCCCCGGCCGGCGGCGCAGCACCGCGGCGATCTCGTCGAGTTCGATCCGGAAGCCGTTGAGCTTGACCTGGGTGTCCTCCCGGCCCAGGAAGTCGATGTCGCCGCCGGGCAGGTACCGGCCGAGGTCGCCGGTCCGGTACAGATATTCGCCCGTGGTGGGGTGGACGATGAAGCGCTCGGCGGTCCGGACCGGGTCCGCCCAGTAGCCCTTCGCCACGCCGGTGCCGCCGATGCATATCTCTCCGGCCGCCCACACCGGGCACGGGTCCAGCCGGTGGTCGAGCACGTGGAGGGTCTGGTTCGCCAGCGGCTTGCCGTACGGGATACGGGTCCATTCCGGCGGGACCTCGCCGATGGGGTGGACGACCGACCAGACGGACGCCTCGGTGGCGCCGCCGAGGCTGATCACCTGGGCACGCGGGTGCGCCGCGCGGACCGCGTCCGGCAGCGCGACGGGTATCCGGTCGCCGCTGAGCAGGACGAGGCGCACGGTCGATTCGGTGACCTCGGCGGCGGGGGCGTCCAGCCACACGCCCATCAGCGCGGGTACGGAGTTCCAGATGGTGACGCCGTGCTCCGCGACCAGGGCGGACCAGTGCTCGGGGTCGTGGGCCCTGCCCGGTGCGGGCATGATCAGGGCGGCGCCGGCGGCCAGGGTGCCGAAGATGTCGTAGACCGAGAGGTCGAAGCTCAGGGACGACAGCGCGAGTACCCGGTCGTCCGGGCCGACCCGGAAGCGTTGGTTGATGTCCTGGACGGTGTTGGCCGCGCCACGGTGATCGATGACCACGCCCTTGGGCCGGCCGGTGGATCCGGAGGTGAAGATCACGTACGCCAGGTCCTCGGGCGTGGGCCCGGTGGGCAGCGGTGCGGTGCTCGCGGCGCGTACCTCGGGGTCGTCCGGGGTGAGGACTCGGATGCCGCTCGGCCAGGTCGCCTCGTCACGCAGCCGCTGTGTGGTGACCACCACCCGGACGCCGCCCTGTTCCAGGACCTGTGCGCGCCGCGCGGCGGGCCATTGCGGATCGACCGGCAGGTAGGCGGCTCCGGACAGGGTCACCCCGAGCACGGCGGGCACCTGCGCGCGTCCCCTGTCGACGACGACGCCGACGAGGGTGCCCGGCGCCGCGCCGAGCGCGAGCAGGCGGTGGGCGAGGCGGCGGGCATCGGCGATCAGTTCGCCGTAGGTGAGCCGGCCGTCGGCGGCGATGACGGCGACGGCTCCGGGGTGCGCGGCGGCCCTGGTCTCGACGAGGCGGCAGAGGGTGGTGGCGGGCAGGTCGGCGGCGGTGTTGTTGGCGCTCTGCCGTTCCGCGGTCTGCCAGTCCGGGAGCCTGGTGGGGCCCGCCGCGGTGTCCCAGGCTCCGGCCTCTCCGGCCAGCCGGTCGAGGGTCGCGACGCAGACCGCGACCAGGTCGTCCGGCAGGCCGTCGGGAAAGCGCGCCTCCTGGACTTCCCAGGTGAGGGTGAGTTCGCCTGCTTCCTCGACGACGGCGTGGTGGAGGCCCCGTCGTTCCGGCTCGGGCGCCCCGGGCTCCGATCCCGCCTGCGACGCCCGGGTGAGCTGCTGCTGGAGCCGCTTCACACGGGTCGCGAAGGAGTCCTTGTGGGGGGCGTCGAAGGCGAGCTCCAGGGGGGCGGTCCGGCCGGGCGGCATCAACTCGAGCGTGAAGCCGGGTCGCCCGGACCACCGTCGTAACACGTCGGCGTACGCCGTCATCAGCACGACGGCCGGGGCGAGCCCCCTGCGCTCCGCCTCCTGACGGAGCGCCGCCCAGGTTTCCCTGCCGACCCGGCTGCGGCGGGTGGTGAAGGCGGCTTCCTGCGTGCCCTGTCCGCCGCGTGGGGCCGAGGGCAGTTCCGGGGCCGTGGGCAGGTTCGGCAATCGCAGTCCGAATCCGTTGGACGGCAGTTCCTCGAGCAGCTCAAGAATCATTGTCGAATCCCTCACTCCGGCATGTACGGAAATCCCGAATTCCCGCTCCTGACAGCATGCGAAATCCTGGTATCCGCACCTTCGAAAGCCCATGAGTGGCTCATGGCGACGTCCATCTCTTCATTTCGGAAAGAGCCTGCACTTCGTCTTCGCACGTCACAGCATGTGCTTTACCGCCGGTGGCTCCGTCCTTTTCCGCCTCGTGCGAGATGTTCCGGGGTCCGCTCCGTACCCTCGATCCGGCCGAACCGGTCCCGCGCTCGGCACAGGGGCGCGGGCGCCCACCAGGGGTCTGCTCGTGTCCGCCTCCATACGAGCAGCGGGGCGGGCGAGGCCGTTCCCGAGCAGTGCGAGCGGGGTGGGGCCGAAGGAAGCAAGGCGACGAAGGCGTTCCGATGGGCACCGCGCTTCCGGCCATCACCCGCCCGGCCCTTCCGGGCCGAGCGCGTCCGGGCGGGCAGGTTCGCCACTGCGCGCTTATTCCTCACGGCTCCTGGACGACGGGGCAACCTCACAGGCCATGGAAAGGCCGTTAGCGATGCGGAACTCCGGAAGGGCATGACCGCGTCGATCACCCCGGTCGTTCCGCATGCGCCCTCCCGCCATGTGAGGTGGCCGTCCTGAATGACGTACACCATCACGCCTCACCGCGGTCGCGGCGAGGCCCTGCTCACGCCGTGCCGGGGAGGCGCCCAGGCGACGGAGACCCTCAAGGGCCTTGTTCCGGACGATGCGTCGGGAAGTCAGGTGAAGGGAGTACAACCTGACTTACTGTCAAGTCGAACACATTGTCCAATTTAACTACTGCGCCACCGGGGGTCAAGACACCGTCACGAGCGCGCACGCCGGGCACGCCCGGGAGCCTCGGCCGAACCCCCAGAGAAGAGGCGCCAACTCAAACACCACTGTTCAGGTTATGCGGGCGGTGCGCTAACGTAACTCGTACACCTTGTACGAATTCGGAGACCCCGTATGGCTCACGCCACCCACGGCACCGCCGGGACCTGTCCCGTACCGCCGGCTCACCCCCGGCGCTGGACGCTGCTCACGCTGCTCTGCCTGTCGCAGTTCATGCTGATCCTGGACGTGACGGTGATCAACGTCGCGCTTCCCGGCATCGGCGCCGATCTCCGTCTCAGCCGCGCATCCCTCACCTGGGCGGTCACCTCCTACACGCTCTGCTTCGGCGGCCTGATGCTGCTGGGCGGCCGGCTGGCCGACGCCTTCGGCGCCCGGATCATGCTGCTGAGCGGCCTGGTCCTGTTCACCGTCGCCTCGCTCACGACCGGCCTGGCGGAGAACGCCACCGTCCTCGTCGGAGGCCGGCTCGCGCAGGGCGTCGGCGCGGCCCTGCTCTCCCCGGCCGCGCTCGCCACGATCAGCCGGACCTTCCACGGCCCCGAACGGAACAAGGCGCTGGGCATCTGGGCCATGCTCGGCGGCATCGGTTTCGCGGTGGGCGCGATGCTCGGCGGTGTGCTCACCGCCGGTCCCGGCTGGAGCTGGGTCTTCTTCGTCAACATCCCGGTCGGGCTGGTCCTCCTCGTCCTGCTCGCCCGGCTTCTCCCCGCGTCCGCACCGCACGGCGACCGCCGGATCGACCTGCCGGGCGCCGTCCTGGCCACCACGGCGACCGGGGCACTCGTCTACGGCCTCATCAAGGCGGGCGACGCGGGCTGGGGTTCGGCCGGCACGCTGATGCCGCTGCTCGGCTCCGCCGTCCTCTACGCCCTCTTCACCGTCGTCGAGCGGAAGGTCTCAGCCCCGCTGATGGACCTGCGCATCCTCGCCAAACGGCCGGTCGCCGCCGGTTCGTTCCTGATGCTGGTCGCCACCGGACTGCTGCTCGGCTACATCTTCCTCGGCTCCCTCTACCTCCAGCAGGTGCGCGGCCTGTCCGCCCTGTCCACCGGAGCCCTGCTGCTGCCCGTCGCGGTCGCCACGGCGGCCGGCGCCCACCTCGCGGCGCACCTCGTCGCCCACGCGGGCGCGCGCCCGGTCGCCGCCGTCGGACTGATCGTGTCGGGAGGCGGGGGCCTGATCCTCGCTCTGGTCGACGGCACCCCCGGTACCGTCACCGGCCTGGCCGTCGGCGCCATCGGCGTCATCCCCGTCTTCGTGTCCGCGACCACCACCGCGCTCGGATTCATCTCGCACGAAGAGGCCGGAGTCGCCTCCGGAGTGGTCAACACGTTCCACGAAGTCGGCGGAGCCGTAGGCGCCGCGGTCGTCTCGACCGTCGCCGCCACCGGAATCGCCGCGCACACCGCGACCGGCTTCCACGCCGCCTACGCGACCCTGGCCGTCGTGGCGGTGGCGGCGGCGGCCGTCGCACTGGCCGTCATCCCCCGAGGCACAGCCGAGCTCCCCGAGGGCGTCCACGTTCACTGAGAGGAACCACTCACGGTCCCTAGACTCCACCCCATGGACTCCGGACACCACGACGGCAGCGTGAACGCCCGGCGGAGCAGTTCCTCCCCACCCCGCCGGGCCGACGCCGAGCGCAACATCACCGCGATCCTCGCCGCCGCCACCACCTGCTTCGGCAAGAACCCCCACGCCAGCATGACCGAGATCGCCGCGGCGGCCGGAGTCGGCCGGGTCACCCTGTACGGCCACTTCTCCTCACGCGAGGCACTTCTCAGCGAACTGATGGAGCGCGCCCTGGCCGAGGTCGCCGCGGTTCTCGACGCCACCGATCTCGACCGGGGGCCCGCCGACGAGACACTCCGGGCCCTCGTCCGGTCCTCCTGGCACCTGCTCGACCGCAACCTGCGCATGCTGCACGCCGCCCGGCGTGCCCTGCCCGCGGAAGCGGTCCACGATCACCACGTCGGCATCCTGTCGGCGATGGAACGGCTCATCGCCCGAGGGCGGCAGGAAGGAGCCTTCCGCGACGACCTGCCCGTCCACTGGCTGGTGGGCACCGTCTACGCCCTGGTCCAGGCCGCCGGAGACCAGGTCGAAGCGGGCCGGTTCACCTCCGAGGAGGCTCTCGGCGCCCTGGAGGCGACCCTCGCCTCGGCTCTCCGTCGCCCCAGTCCCTGAGAGCGCGCCGGCCGCCGCGCAACGCCGGGGGTCGGTTCACCTCGCAGGCGGGCCTCGGCCGCCGCCGGGCGGCATGGGGCCGGCAGGACCAGCCGGCCCGGGGCTGGCGGGGTGGTCGCGGCGTGTCGCGCGGCTGACGCTCTCCCGCGTGACCTTCGCCGCCGCAAGGCCGATACTGCCGACAGCGGCACCGTGGCCCAGACCCGTCCGGACATCCGGCCGGCCCTGACGTCCCGTCGACGGCACCGGCACCGACTCGGCATCAGTACCGTCGGAACCCGCGTCGGACCGCGCCACGGACCGCCCGGACCACACATCGCCCGAACCTGCCACGACCGGCGAAGACACCGGTCAAGGACTCGCCCGCCACGCTTCCCAGGAGGTACCCATGAAGATGCTGATCAACGTTCCCGAGACGGTGGTGGCGGACGCGCTGCGTGGTATGGCCGCCGCCCATCCCCAGCTGACGGTGGATGTGGAGAACCGCGTGATCGTGCGACGGGACGCGCCCGTGGCCGGGAAGGTCGCCCTGGTGTCCGGCGGTGGATCGGGGCACGAGCCGCTGCACGGCGGTTTCGTCGGGCCCGGCATGCTGTCGGCGGCCTGTCCGGGCGAGGTGTTCACCTCTCCGGTGCCCGACCAGATGGTGCGGGCCGCGGCGGCCGTGGACAGCGGCGCCGGGGTCCTGTTCGTCGTGAAGAACTACACCGGCGACGTCCTGAACTTCGACATGGCCGCCGAACTCGCCGAGGACGAGGGCATCCGGGTCGCGAAGGTGCTCGTCAACGACGACGTGGCGGTCACCGACAGCCTCTACACGGCCGGGCGGCGCGGCACCGGCGCGACGCTGTTCGTGGAGAAGATCGCGGGCGCCGCGGCCGACGAGGGGCAGCCGCTGGAGCGGGTGGAGGCGGTGGCCCGGCAGGTCAACGAGAACTCCCGGAGCTTCGGCGTCGCGCTGAGCGCCTGCACCACGCCCGCCAAGGGCAGCCCCACCTTCGACCTGCCGCCGGGCGAGCTGGAACTGGGCATCGGCATCCACGGCGAGCCGGGCCGCGAGCGGCGGGCGATGATGACGTCCGGTGAGATCGCCGACGCCGCCCTCGACGCGATCCTCACCGACCTCGTCCCGCCCAACCCGGTCCTCGTCCTGGTCAACGGCCTGGGCGGTACGCCGCTGCTGGAGCTGTACGGCTTCAACGCCGAGGTGCAGCGCGTGCTCGCCGCCCGCGGGGTCGCCGTGGCCCGCACCCTCGTCGGCAACTACGTCACCTCCCTCGACATGGCGGGCGTCTCCGTCACCCTCTGCCAGATCGACGAGGACACGCTGCGGCTGTGGGACGCGCCGGTCAACACGCCGGGCCTGCGGTGGGGCATGTGACGGGGAGCGGGCGGCGTTCACGACGTACGTACATCCATACCGACCAGGCCAGGGAGAACCACGTGCTCGACGCCGATTTCTTCCGCCGTTGGATGACGGCGACCGCCGCGTCCGTCGACCGCGAGGCGGCATACCTCACCGATCTCGACTCGCCCATCGGCGACGCCGACCACGGCAGCAACCTGCGGCGCGGCTTCGGGGCGGTGACGGCCGTGCTGGAGAAGGAGGCCCCCGACACCCCCGGCGCGGTCCTGATGCTGGCCGGACGACAGCTCGTGTCGACGGTCGGCGGCGCCTCCGGACCGCTGTACGGGACGTTGCTGCGCCGCACCGGCAAGGCACTCGGGGACGCCGGCGAGGTCAGCCGGGAGGAACTGGCCGGGGCGCTGCGGACCGGGGTGGAGGCGGTGATGACACTCGGCGGTGCCGCGCCGGGCGACAAAACCATGATCGACGCGCTGGTGCCGGCCGTGGACGCCCTCGCCGAGTCCTACGCCGCGGCGCGCGCCGCCGCCGACGGGGGCGCCGAGGCGACGACGCCGTTGCGGGCCCGCAAGGGCAGGGCCAGTTACCTCGGGGAGCGCAGCATCGGGCACCAGGACCCGGGGGCCACCTCGGCGGCGCTGCTCGTCGCAGCCCTGTCGGAGGCGGCGGAGGGCACCGCGGAGGGGGCGCGCGGTGAGTGACGGCCAGCTGGTCGGGATCGTGCTGGTGTCGCACAGCGCGCGGGTGGCCGACTCGGTTGCCGAACTGGCCAAGGGCCTGACCGGCGGCGATGTCTCCGTGCCGGTCGCGGCGGCGGGCGGTACGGAGGACGGTGGGCTGGGCACCAGCGCCGAGCTGATCGCTGCCGCGGCCGCGTCCGTGGACCGGGGCGCCGGGGTCGCCGTACTGACCGACCTCGGCAGCGCGGTCCTCACCGTGAAGGCACTCCTCGCGGAGGGCGACGAACTCCCCCACGGCACCCGACTCGTGGACGCCCCGTTCGTGGAGGGCGCGGTCGCGGCGGTCGTCACGGCGGCCACCGGGGCCGACCTGGCGGCGGTCGAGGCCGCTGCCGGGGACGCGTACTCGTACCGGAAGGTCTGAGGCTGCGGACGCCGGCCATCCCGGCGCCCCGCGGGTGACCGCTCAGGGGTGACCGGAGAGGGGGGACGGGCCGGCGGACGGGGCTTCTGCGCGCCGCCGCGGTACCGGCACCGGGGGACGGGCGCGCCGTCCCGCATCCCGGTCGGCGGCTCGGCGGCCCGCGGGGCGTCCGCCCCGGCGGACTCCGGGCCACGCTGATGGGCCGTACGGCGCGCCCGCCCGGTCCGGGGAGGACGGCTAGGGCGGGAGAGGGTCCGAGCGGGTGTCCGGTTCCGGCGGGGGCCGGGCGACCGAACCGGTGCCGGTCCCGGCCGCCCGGCCACTCGCGTGGGCGCGGCGACAGCGACGACAGCGGTCCGCGCACACACGGGCGTGAACTTGCCGGACACACCGGCGAGTTCAGCCGTATCGGGCTTCAGCATACGTAACCGCACGGAGCGGTCGACCCGGGCCCGCCCCCTTGTCCGGGAGCGCACAGCCGGGTCATATTGGTCCGGACCATTGCCGTGACCTGACCACCCGTCCGACCCACGGACTACCCGTCGGACCACCCGTTCCGGAGGCTGAGTCGTGCGAGGCGTTCCCTCTGCCGTCGTCCTGTGCCGCCGCGCGGCGGCATGCTGCGCGGCGCTCCTGCTGGTCACGTCCTGCGGCCGGGCCGGCGCGGACGACGACGAGGGCGGCCGGCTGCCCGGCGCGCCCACCGGTGTCTCCGCCGAGGCGGGCAGCGCCACCAGCGTGCACGTCATGTGGAACGCCCTGCCCGGTGGCGACGGCATCAGCCGCTACGAGGTGTACCGCGGCGCCCGCAAAGTCCTGGAGGTGCCCGCCTCACGGCACATGGTGGACGTCACCCGGCTGCGGCCCTCCACCGCGTACGCCTTCTCGGTGCGTGCCAGGGGTACCGACGGGCGGCTCGGGCCGCCCAGCCGGAAGGTCCGCGCGAGGACTCCCGCGGCCGGCCCGGCGGACCGCTCGGCACCGACCCGGCCGGGTTCGGCGCGGGGCCGGACGGCCGGGAGCAGGGCGGTGCACCTGTCCTGGTCGGCGTCCGAGGACGACCGGGGCGTGGTGTCGTACGACATCTATCAGGGCGACACGAAGGTCCACAGTGTGGGCGGGAACCAGACGGCGGCCGTGGTGGCAGGGCTCAGGCCGGGCGCACGGTACGTGTTCACCGTGCGGGCCCGGGACGCCGCCGACAACCTCTCCCCCGCCGGCAGCGCCGTCCGGCTCACCACGCCGGGCTCCGACGACGGCCGCGCCACCGCGCCCGGTGACTTCCGGGCGACGACCCGCCGGGCGGACGGGGCGTACCACATCGAGCTGAGCTGGGTGCCGCCGCGCACGGACGGCGTCGTCACGGAGTACCAGATCCACCTCGACGGCAAGCCCGCCACCTCGCTCGTGTACGGCGGGAAGGTGCCGAGCGGGCGGGCCACGTACAGCTTCTACGCGGGGCCGGAGAAGGGGGTCACCCACCGGGTGCGGGTCCGGGCGAAGTTGCCGGACGGAACCTGGGGCGGCTTCTCGGCGGAGCGGACGGTGACGACCGGGGCGCGCTGACGACCGGGCACGCTGACGACCGCCCGAATACGCCGGGTGAAGGAACGCGTCACCTGCACGGGTGCGGTCGGAGTGCGGCCCAGGGCGGCGGCACGTTGGCTGAGGCCGAGGCAGCACGGGCGTTCCCCGACCCTCGGCGGCGCAAGGGATGTACCGCCAACCGTGCCGCTGGAGGGCAGTCCACATGCGCAACACATCGCCACACCTCCGCATCGGTTTGACCGTGGCGGCCGCCGCCGCGCTGCCGATCGCCCTGGCTGCCGGTTCCGCGCAGGCGGGCCCCGGCATCTCGGTGAGCACCGCCGGCTCCACGGTCTCGGTCACGACCAGCGCCTGCGCCCAGCTCAACGGCAGCTGGGGCACGGCCTCCCTGCTCAGCAGCGGTCAGTCCAGCTTCGCCGCGGGGCGTCAGGCCGCCCTGTCAGGAAGCAACGCGAGCCAGTCCGCGACCTGGTCGAACGTACGTCCGGGCACGTACACCGTCATCGTCATGTGTTCCAACAACAGCACGGCCGGTACCCAGTCCGTCATGGTCTCGGCCGCCTCCACGCCCACGTCGTCGCCCTCGGCCTCACCCACCGCCTCGGCGTCGCCGTCGCGCGGGGTCATGGGCGGCATCGGCGGCGCGGCCCGCGACTACGGCACGGTCACCTTCGTGGGCGGCGGGCTGCTGGTCGGGGCCGGCGTGTTCGCCACGGCCTGGTACCTGCGGCGCCGTCAGAAGCCGTACCGACTCTGACCGTTTCCGCGCCCCGTGCTTCTCCTGCGGGCCGCGCGTCCGGCAGGAAGGCGGCCGGCCGCCCGTCCGAGCACCTCGGGCGGGCGGCCGGCCGTCGTCAGGCCGGGCCCCGGCCCTCGCGCCCGCCCGGAATCCCGCGAACCCCGGGAGCCCCGGGAACCTCGGGGGTCCCCGGGCTCTCGGGGGTCTCGGGGGTCTCGGGGGTCTCGGGGGTCTCGGGGGTCTCGGGGGTCTCGGGGGTCTCGGGGGTCTCGGGGAACTCGGTCAGCGCCCGCCGCAGCCACTGCGCCCAGAAGGTCTCCAGGTCGATGCCCGCGCGCAGCACCAGGTGGCGGAGCCGGTCCTCGGCGCCGTCCTGGCCGGGCGGGAAGTCCCGCGCCTCGATCTCCCGGTACCGCGCCAACTGCCGTTCGTGCAGTTCCAGATGGCGCCGCAGGTCGTCCTCGATGCCGGCGGTGCCGACGACGGCCGCCGCCCTGAGCCGTACCGCCAGCGGGTCCCTCATGGGCCTGGGGTCCTGCGGGGCGGCGGTCCAGCGGGCCAGTTCGGCGCGGCCGGCGGGCAGGACCTCGTAGTTCTTCTTCTGCCCGCGGGCCGGCTGCTCGGACGGCAGGGCGCGGATGTGGCCCTCGGCCTCCAGCTTCCCGAGCTCGCGATAGATCTGCTGGTGCGTCGCGGGCCAGAAGAAGCCGATCGACCTGTCGAAGCGCCGGGTCAGCTCCAGTCCGGACGACGGCTTCTCCAGCAGGGCGGTGAGGATCGCGTGCGGGAGTGACATGGGCTCATCCTAGGGAGCGCCGCGCCCGCCCCTACAGCGCCGCCGCCAGCTCGGTGCCCTGCTTGACGGCGCGCTTGGCGTCCAGTTCGGCGGCCACGTCGGCGCCGCCGATGAGGTGCGCGGAGCGGCCGGCGGCGACCAGTTCGTCGTAGAGGCCCCGGCAGGGTTCCTGGCCGGTGCACAGGACGACGGTGTCGACCTCCAGGACCGTGCTCTCCTCGCCGACCGTGATGTGCAGTCCGGCGTCGTCGATGCGGTCGTAGCGGACGCCGGGGACCATGGTGACGCCGCGGTGCCTCAGCTCGGTGCGGTGGATCCAGCCCGTGGTCTTGCCGAGGCCGGCGCCGACCTTGGTGGGCTTGCGCTGGAGCAGGTGCACGGTGCGCGGCGGGGCGGGCCGCTCGGGCTCGGCGAGTCCGCCGGGCGCGCGGTAGTCCATGTCGACGCCCCAGAGCCGGAAGTACGTCTCGGGGTCCTCGTGTGCCTGGTCGCCGCCGTCGGTGAGGAACTCGGTGACGTCGAAGCCGATGCCGCCCGCGCCGAGGACGGCGACGCGGTCGCCGACGGGGGCGCCGTCGCGGAGCACGTCCAGGTAGCCGACGACGCTCGGGTGGTCGACGCCGGGGATGTCCGGGACGCGCGGGGTGACACCGGTGGCGACCACGACCTCGTCGTACCCGGAGAGGTGGTCGGCGGACACCCGGGTGTTCAGGCGTACGTCCACGTTCTCCTCCGCCAGCCGGGTGCGGAAGTAGCGCAGCGTCTCGTCGAACTCCTGCTTGCCGGGGACCTTGCGGGCCACGTTGAGCTGGCCGCCGACGGCGCCGGCGGCGTCGAACAGGGTGACGTCGTGGCCGCGTTCGGCGGCGGTCACGGCGCAGGCGAGGCCGGCGGGTCCGGCGCCGACGACAGCGACGCGCTTGCGCAGCCGGGTCGGGGACAGCACCAGCTCGGTCTCGTGGCAGGCGCGCGGGTTGACCAGGCAGGAGGTGATCCGCCCGCTGAAGGTGTGGTCGAGGCAGGCCTGGTTGCAGCCGATGCAGGTGTTGATCGCCTCGGGGCGGCCGGCGGCGGCCTTGGCGACGAAGTCGGGGTCGGCGAGCATCGGGCGGGCCATCGACACCATGTCGGCCGCGCCCTCGGCGAGCAGCCGCTCGGCGAGCTCGGGGGTGTTGATGCGGTTGGTGGTGACGAGCGGGACGGACACCTCGCCCATGAGCCGCCTGGTCACCCACGTGTACGCGCCGCGCGGCACGGATGTGGCGATGGTGGGGATGCGGGCCTCGTGCCAGCCGATGCCGGTGTTGATGATGGTCGCCCCGGCTGCCTCGACGGCCTTGGCGAGCGTCACCACCTCGTCCAGCGTGGACCCGCCGGGCACCAGGTCCAGCATGGACAGCCGGTAGACGAGGATGAAGTCCTCGCCGACCGCCTCCCGCACCCGCCGCACGACCTCGACGGGGAAGCGCATCCGGTTCTCGTAGGAGCCGCCCCAGCGGTCGGTGCGGTGATTGGTGCGCGCGGCGATGAACTCGTTGATCAGGTAGCCCTCGGATCCCATGATCTCCACGCCGTCGTAGCCGGCCCGCCGTGCGAGGCGGGCGGCGCGGGCGTAGTCGTCGACGGTCCGCTCGACCTCGGCGTCGGTCAGCTCGCGGGGCACGTGGGGGCTGATCGGTGCCTGGAGGGGGCTGGGCGCGACGAGGTCCTGGTGGTAGGCGTAGCGGCCGAAGTGCAGGAGCTGCAGGGCGATTTGGCCGCCCTCGCGGTGTACGGCGTCCGTGACGACCCGGTGCTGCTTGGCCTCGTCCTCGGTGGTGAGCCGTGCGCCGCCGGGGTACGGCCTGCCCTCGTCGTTGGGCGCGATGCCACCGGTGACGATCAGGCCCACGCCGCCCCTGGCGCGGGCGGCGTAGAACGCGGCCATGCGCTCGAAGCCCCGCTCGGCCTCCTCGAGGCCGACGTGCATGGAGCCCATCAGGACCCGGTTGGGCAGTGTGGTGAAACCCAGGTCGAGTGGGCTCAGCAGGTGCGGGAAACGGCTCATCGGACCCTCCGTGCGCGGTGTCGTGCCCTCAGTTCTAAGGCAGGGCGACACCTTTATGCAACTAGTTGCACAAGGGGTGGAGGGTGACTCCGGACACGGTGCGGTTCCGCCCCGGTCCTCGCCGGACCGGGGCGGAACCCCTCACCTGCGGTACGCGCGCGGCGCTGCCCGGGACGCGTGCGCGGCGCCGCCCGCGATACGGGCGCGCCTTTTTCCGCGACGCGGCAGCGCCGGCGGCTTCTGTGCGCATGCATGACTCCGCGGCTTCTGCGGCGGCGGCTTCTTACGGCGTCAGCGGCTCTCCAGCCGCACGTGCAGCTCCTCTTCCTGGTCGCCCGGCACCGTGCTGAGCTGGTGCACCGCGAACAGGGAGTCGAGGGTGGTGCGGAACCGGTCGATCGCCCAGTAGCCGCCGTGCGCGTCGGCGACGACGGGGGCCGACAACCGGGCCGCGGGCCGGTCACCGCCCTCGCGCGTGTCGGCCACGTCGAACGTGCCGAGCCACACGGTCGGGCGGGTGTCCGAGAGTTCCTCCGGTACGTCGTCGCCGCACCGGTCGGACGCGAAGCACGCGCACAGCGCGTCGAACACGACCCGAGCGTCGTCCTTGTCGCAGCCGCTGATCTCCACCGAGACGGTTTCCGGGTGCGGTCGCTCGCTGTCCATCGGGATCGCTCCTCTCGTGGCCGGGGATGCGGTGCCCGGGTGCCCCGGAACGCCGCCCCCACCCCCGCGGACCCTCACCGCCCGCGCGATGCGTGCGGTGCGTGGGTGGGCGCAATGCGTGCGATGCATGGGATGCATGCGGCGCGTGAGGTGCGTGCGGTGCGTCAGCCGCGGGTGAAACGGTAGGTCTTGCTGTCGGTGATGACGCAGAAGCCGGGCGAGACGACGATGACGCGCAGGGTGCCGGTCCGGCGGTCGTAGTCGATGCCCTCCGCCTCGAAGCCGCCGGAGCACGAGCTGCGCAGGGGCAGCCGGCGCAGCGCCGTGACGTGGCCGTCGACGTCGGTGCCGTTCGGCGCGGCGGACAGGTCGACCTGGAGCAGCGGCTTCGTCGTGCCGAACAGCGCGCCCTCGGGGTCGTCGGAGGAGCACAGCAGCTGGGTGGCGGTGACGAAGTCGCAGCCCTGGACGTCGCGGACGTCGTGGTCGAGGTGGACGGTGGCCGCCTGCGGAAGGTCCGCCGACGGTGAGGTGCTGCCGTTGACTCCCGGGGTGGGGAAGACCAGGAAGCGGTTCATGGTGCCCCACTCCCCCGACAGCATCCACTGGCCGTCCGGCGAGATCGCGGCCCAGGAGTTGTTCAGGGCTTCCCCGGGGCTGAGGGTGTGGACGTACTCCGCCCAGCCGCCGTCCGGCTTCTGCACGCGGAACATCTTCGCGTTGCCGGAGTCCGCCTGGTACGGCTCGATGTAGTGGCCGTCGTAGGAGGCGTCGGGGTCGCCGACGTGGTTCCAGCCGCGGCTCGAGACGTCCACGGGGATGGTGCCGACGCCGGTGTAGCGGTTGGGGCTGTTCGCCGGGACCTCCACCGACGTCAGGCCCTGGCTCTCGGTCAGCGGGTCGGCGCGGTCGGAGCCGACCTCGTTCCAGACATCGGCGGCCGAGGCCGGCTGGGCGGCGGCCAGGACGGCGGCGGTGGCGAGGGTGACGAGTCCGGCCAGGGCGGTCTGACAACGTTGCCGGGCGCGCAGGCGCATGGGGGCTCCTCGGGTGGGGGGAAAGCGTGCGGCGACAGTCTGGCCCGCGATGCAAGTCATGTACAGACCAATGGAGGCCATACGCCGTACGTTCCGGGAGAATGTGTGCGGCGGTCACCACGCGGTTGGGGGATGGTGGAGGGAGACCGTCGAGCGGGCGGAGGGAAACGCCCGCGCACGGTGGACAGAAAGGGGATCGGCAGCCGGAAGGCGTGCCGCGACGATCGGCGGAGGCGGGGCGTGCGATGAGTGCAGCCAGGTCAGCCGGGTCTTCCCCGGAACGCGCCGGGCCCTCCCCGGGCGAGGGCGACAGCGACCGCTACGGGGGCGCGTCCGGGAGGCGCGGCGTAGCGGCGCGGCCGGGGCCCGGGGCCGGGGCGGACCCCGCCCGGGCCGGGGCGGCGCCGGGCCCCGGCGGCTCCGCGCCGCCTTCCGGCACGCCTCGCGCCGAGTCCCGCGAGGCCGGGAGGGCCGGGGAGGCCGAAGCCGCCGCCCGCGCAGAAGAAGCGGACGCAGCCGGCCGACGCGAGGAAGCCGTAGCCGCCGGCCACACCGGGCGGGCCGGGAGGACCGGGGAAGCCGGGAGGACCGGTTTCGCCGCCCAGGCAAGGGAAGCCGGCAAGGGCGGGAAACGTCAGGAAGCCGAAGCCGCCGGCAGGCCCGGGGAGGTGGGGAAAGCGGGACGGACCGGAGAGGCCGCCTCGCCGCCCGGCGCTCCTCCCCCGAGCCCCGGTGAGCCTCCCGCCGTACCCGGCGAGTCCGCGTCCGGCGGCGGCACAGCGCCCGACCCGGACCTCGGTACGCCCGTCCCGGGCCGCGACTCGCCCGTACCCGCACCGGACAACCCCGGCCCCGCCCCCGACACGCCCGATCCAGCCTCCGGCACGGCCGGCGACTCACCCGGCGAGGCCGCCGGGCCCGTCGGCGACGCGTCCGCCCCGGCCCTCGACGAGGCGTCGCTGCGCGGTGCCGTGCGTCCCAGTGGGCTGCTCGATGTGCTCGGGGTGGCGTCGATCGTGCTGGACTCCGCGGGGCGGATCGTGTTGTGGAGTCCGCAGGCCGAGGACCTGTTCGGTTTCCCGGCGCGGGACGCGCTCGGGCAGTACGCCGCACGGCTCATGATCCACGAGCGGCACTTCGATCTGGTCGTCAAGCTGTTCGCCGACGTCATGGCGACCGGCGAGGGCTGGGCCGGTGCCTTCCCGATCCGGCGCGGGGACGGCACGACCCGCCTCGTGGAGTTCCGCAACATGCGGCTCCTGGACGACCGGGGCGACGTGTACGCCCTGGGGCTCGCGGCCGACCAGTCGACGGTGCTCCGGCTGGAGCAGGACGTGGCGCTGTCGACACGGATGGTGGCGCAGTCGCCGATCGGGCTGGCCGTCCTCGACCACGATCTGCGGTACGTGTCGGTCAACCCGGCGCTGGAACACATCAACGGCGTTGCCGCCGCCGACCACATAGGGCGGACGGTGGGCGACGTCCTGCCGACGCTGGACACCGGGCCCCTCGACGCGGCGGCGCGCCAGGTGCTGGACTCCGGACAGCCGCTCATCGACGACCAGTGGAGCGGCCGGACCCCCGCCCACCCGGACGAGGACCACGTCTGGACGGTGTCGCTGTACCGCCTGGACGACGCCCTGGGGAACATCCTCGGCGTCGCCTGCTCGGTCGTGGACGTCACCGAGCAGCACCGGGCGGGCGTGGAGGCCGAGGCGGCGCGGCGGCGCCTGGCTCTGATCGCGGACGCCTCCACGCGGATCGGTACGACGCTGGATCTGGAGCGCACCGCGTGGGAGCTGGCCGAGGTGGCGGTGCCGGAGCTCGCCGATGTCGCCGCCGTCGACCTGCTGGACTCGGTGGTCGAGGGCCGCAGCTCCCGCCTCGGGCCCGGGGAGCCGGCGGTGATCCGCGCCCTGGCCGTCAGGGCGGACGACGCGCCTGACCTCCTCGCGGCGGCCGACCCGCCCGGCCAGGTCACCCGGTACGAGCCGGACCGCCTGGTGACGCGGTGCGTGCGCACGGGCGAGCCCGTGGTGGTCCCGGAGGCCGGCGCCGAGGACCTGCCCCTCATCGCCCGCTCGCCGCAGGCTGCCGCGCGGCTGGCTCGCGCGGGCGTGCACTCGTATCTCGCGGTGCCGCTGATCGCGCGCGGCGAGGTACTCGGCGCACTCGACCTCAAGCGCGCCCGCGACCCGTTGCCGTTCAGCCCCGACGACCTGCTGCTGGCCCGGGAGCTGGCCGCCCGCGCGGCGATGCAGATCGACAACGCGCGCTGGTACCAGAGCGCCCGCGACACCGCCCTGACGCTGCAGCGCAGCCTGCTGCCGAGCCATCCGACGGTGACGGGCGGCCTGGAGGTCGCCTCCCGCTACCAGCCGGCGGGCGCCACCAGCGAGGTCGGCGGCGACTGGTTCGACGTGATCCCCCTGGAGGAGTCGAGGACGGCCCTCGTGGTGGGCGACGTGATGGGCAGTGGCATCACCGCGGCCGCCACCATGGGCCGGCTGCGCACCGCCACCAGCACTCTGGCTTCCCTGTCGCTGGAGCCCGAGCGGCTCCTGGACCAGCTCGACAAGATCGTCTCCGGGCTGGACCAGGCCTTCGCGACCTGCGTGTACGCCGTCCACGACCCCCATCAGCGGCAGTGCCGGATCACCAACGCGGGTCATCTGCCGCCGGTCCGGGTGCGTGTGGGCAGGCCGCCCGAACTGCTGGATCTGCCGACGGGCGTTCCGCTGGGCGTGGGCGGGGTGGCCTTCACGACCACCACCGTCGACCTGGCGCCCGGCGACCGGCTGGTGTTCTACACCGACGGCCTGGTCGAGACCCGCCGCGATTCGCTCGACGACCGTCTCGACCGGCTGCTGACGCTGCTCGGCGGCCCGCGACGCCCGCCGGAGGAAGTGTGCGACCTCCTCCTGCGGACGCTGCGGGAGCCCGACAACTCCGACGACGTGGCGCTGCTCATCGCCGGCGCCCGGGAGTTGCCGTAGCCGCGTCTCGGGTCAGGGGCGTATGCCGATCACGACGTGGGCGTACAGCTCCTCGCAGACCGCGACGCGGGTGGTGAGGCCGCTGGCGGTGAAGGCCGCGACGGCCGCCGGAACCTGCCGTTCGCCGGTCTCCACGACCAGGCAACCGCCGGGTGCGAGCCAGTGGGGCGTTTCGGCGGCGACGCGGCGCAGCACGTCGAGGCCGTCCGCGCCGCCGTCGAGCGCGACGAGCGGCTCGTGCTCGCGCGCCTCGGACGGCAGCAGGGGCACCTCGCCGGTCGGGACGTAGGGCACGTTGGCCGCGAGGATGTCCACCCGGCCGCGCAGGTCGACGGGCAGGGCCCGGAACAGGTCGCCGGTGTGCACCAGGCCGCCGAGGGCGGCGAGGTTGCGGCGGGCGCAGCGCACGGCGGCCGGGTCGACGTCGGCGGCGTGCAGTTCGACACCGTGGAGCGCGGCGGCACGGGCGCCGTCGCCACCGAGGCCGGTGGCGACGGCTGCGCCGACGGCACCCGAGCCGCAGCACAGGTCGACGACGACCGCGGCGTCCGGCACCTGCGCCAGGGCCTGCTCCACCAGGAACTCGGTACGGCGGCGCGGCACGAAGACGCCCGGTTCGACGGTGATGCGCAGGCCCCGGAAGCCGGCCCAGCCAAGGACGTGTTCCAGGGGTGCGCCCGCGACGCGGCGGGCGACGAGGGCGGTGAGTTCCTCAGGGGTGCGGGCGGCGGCGAGGAGGAGTTCCGCCTCGTCCTCCGCGAAGACGCAGCCCGCGGCGCGCAGCGCGGCGACGACGGAGGAGGGGGAGACAGTGGACATGGTGAACGGGAGCCTTTCGGAAGCCGAGGGGCGCCCTCGCGGTCACCTGCCGTCGGCGATCCGTACTGCGTGGAGGTGAGAGCACCCTGTCTGACACGGCGTCAACGGGTCTCACCTCCTTGTTCCCTGGGCGGCCGGGGCGGTTCCGGGCCGGGGTGCAGCGATAGTACCCGGGCGTCCGTGCGGGCCGGCCCCGCATCCCCCGTGCCCGTCGTGCCGTCGTGCGGTCCTGCTGTCGCGCGACGCGACGTGTCGGGCCGCGGGCGGGTTTCCTCCGCCGTGCGATCGTCACGCGATCGGGTCAGCAGTATCACCGAGCGGCACCGGCCGGTCCGCGAGGAGCGCGCCGGCGTGTTCGGGCTTGCCCTTCGGAAAGAACCGCCGCGCCCTCTCGATCACGGAGTCCGAAGGCCCCAGGGGATACCCCGTATCCGTTCTTCGTCTCGTACCCGGGGCGACGATCGCGCGCGCATGCCCCGGCGCGCGTGTGCGGGCACCACGTTCCGGCCCGTACGGTTGAATGTGTAAGCGATCTGTCCGTTCGATCATCGGCGGGCCGCGTCCGGCGGCCTGGAGGCACCACCGGCATGCACGTCACCCGAGGCTTCACCGGCCGCCCGCGCGTCCCCGACCCCGGGCTCCCGCCCGGCCAGTACGACGCGGGCGACACCTGGCCCGTCCTGTCCGCCGAGGTCACCCCGGAGTCGTCCCCCGCCGACTGGACCTTCCGCATCGACGGCCTCGTCGCGGCGCCCCGCACCTGGACCTGGCAGGAGGTCGACGAGCTGCCCGCTTCGGCGTACGAGGGCGCCATCCACTGCGTGACGAGCTGGTCGAAGTTCGGGGTGCGGTTCGGGGGCGTGTCCCTGGACGTCTTCCTGGACGCCGTACGGCCCGCGGAGTCGGCCACCCATGTGGTCGCCTACTCGCACACCGGCTACACCACGAACCTGCCGCTCGCGGACCTGACCGGCGGCCGGGCCTGGATCGCGCGGGAGTACGACGGCCGCCCGCTCGACCCGGAGCACGGCGGCCCGGCACGGCTGCTGGTGCCGCACCTGTACTTCTGGAAGAGCGCCAAGTGGATCGCGGGCATCCGCGTCCTGGACCACGACGAGCCCGGTTTCTGGGAGCAGAACGGCTACCACGACCGCGGCGACCCCTGGGAAGAACAGCGGTACGCCGGTGACTGAGACGCAGACCATGAACCCGGCCGTGACGAGGACACAGCCGGCGACGGAGGCCTTCACCCCGACCGGCGGATTCACCCCGACCGGCGGATTCGCCGTGCCCGGGGGATTCGCCGTGCCCGGGCGCATCGCGGTCGGCGGGCAGACCGCCGCCGTGTGGCGGACGGCCACGCTGACGGAGATCCGGCGCGAGACCGCCCGGGTCGCGACCTTCCGGTTCGCCGTGCCCGGCTGGCCGGGGCACCTGCCCGGCCAGCACCTGCTGCTGCGGCTGACCGCCCACGACGGCTACACCGCCCAGCGGAACTACTCGATCGCCTCCGCGCCGGACGACGGCGGGCACATCGAGCTGACGCTGGACCACGTCGAGGAGGGCGAGGTCTCCGGCTGGTTCCACACGGTGGCCCGGCCCGGCGACCGTGTCGAGGTGCGCGGCCCCGTGAGCGGCTTCTTCGCCTGGCCCGGCGACCGGCCCGCACTGCTGATCGGCGCGGGGTCCGGGGTCGTCCCGCTGATGTCGATGGTCCGCCACCACCGGGCGCGCGGCCTGGACGTGCCGCTGCGGCTGCTGGTGTCCGCGCGCAGCCCCGAGGAGCTGATCTACGCGCGGGAGCTGGGCGCGGAGACCACGCCCGTGTTCACGCGGAGCGCGCCCGAGGGCGTGCCGGTGGGCCGGCTGACGGCCGCGCATCTGGCGCCCGCCCTGTCGGAGGGGCCGCCCGGCGGCTGGGAGGCGTACGTGTGCGGTTCCCAGGCCTTCGCCGAGCACGCCTCACGCCTGCTCGTGGCGGCCGGCCGGCCCGTGGACCGCATCCGCATCGAACGCTTCGGCTGACGGCCAGGGCCGCGACCCGGACCACGGGCCGGCCCTCGACGCGTCCGCGAGAGCGGCCCCGGCCCGCCCGTCGGCTCGTCCCGATCGGCCGGCGCCGGCCGTAGAGGCGACGCCGGCCACCCGTCGGCTCGTCCGGCAGGTCTGCTCCGGGCCACAGATCGGATGGTCCGGCAGGGCGACGTTGGGCCACCCGTCAGCTCGTCCGTCAGGGCGACTCCGACCCACCCATCGGCTCGTCCGTCAGGGCGACTCCGACCCACCCGTCGGCTCGCCCGGCCGGGCCGCCCGGCGGCTCGTGCGCCGTGGGCTGTCGCGCCGCTTCGCGGCTCTGGCCGGCGGGCGTTTCGGCCTTTCGTCATCGCGCCGCGGGCGGGCGCGCGGTGCGATGAGGGAAGGCCGCGGGACGGGGTACCTGGAGCAGATGGGCGCTCGCGTGCGCGGAGCGGAGCCCGGCGCGCCGCCCCGGTCCGGCTGTCCGGCGGCCCGGCGGCTCGTCGTCCCTCCGACCGCCCGGACGGCGAGGAGGTCGACATGCGAACCCGGGTGCGCGGCCTGCACAGGCAACCCAATCCGCTGCGGCGCCGGTCGGACGTGGTCGAGGTATGGACGGCCCTGGCCGTCGCCGTGCTGCTGGTGTTGGGCGCACCCGTGGCCGGGGTGCTGACCGCCTGGTGGGCACACGGCCAGGCGCGAGCGGTGGCGGCGGAGCAGCGTGCCGACCGGCGTCAGGTCCGCGCGCAGGTGGTGGGGCGCGCCTCCTCCTCGGACCCCCTGTCCTGGCAGCAGACCGGCGTCCAGCACTCGTACCGCGCGGTCGTGCGCTGGGCCGGGCCGGGCGGGGCGCCGCACACGGCCACGGTGAGCGTCCCCCTGAGCGCGCGGGAGGGCGAGAAGACCGACGTGTGGGTCGACTCGAGGGGCCGCAGCGTGCCGCCGCCCGTGGACGACGCCGCCGTCTGGCAGCACGCGGTCTCCTTCGGCGCCTGCTCGGCGGGCGGTACCGCCGCCGTGGTCCTCGGCGCGTACTGGGCCGTACGCCGGGCGGCCCTGCGCCACCGACTGGCGGAGTGGGAGGAGGCCTGGGCCCGCACCGAGCCCCAGTGGACACGGCGCCGGGCGTGAGACGCCAGGGGTGGAAACGGTCCAGCCCGTCCACGCGGGACCGGCGAGGGCGCCGACGGCCCGCGGCCGCTCCGCCGGCCGAGGAGGGTCCGGCACGGCTTCGGAACGCCCGCGTACGGTGTGATCGTCCGCTCCCCCCGGCGCTCCGCGAAGGTGGTCCCCCATGGCCCTGTTCGACCTCCCTCTCGACGAACTCCGCGCGTATCGCGGCGCGTCCACCGAGCCGGAGGACTTCGACGCGTTCTGGGCGGCGACACTCCAGGAGGCCCGGGAGCACGACCTGGCCGCCCGCTTCGAGCCCGTGGAGACGGGTCTGACCGAGGTGCGGGTGTACGACGTGACGTTCGCCGGGTTCGGCGGTCACCCGGTCAAGGGCTGGCTGACGGTGCCCGCCCGGGCCGGGAAGCCGCTGCCGCTGGTCGTGGAGTTCGTCGGGTACGGGGGCGGCCGGGGTCTGCCGCACCAGCACCTGCTGTGGGCGGCGTCCGGGCGGGCGCACTTCGTGATGGACACCCGCGGCCAGGGCAGCGCCTGGGGCGGTGGCGGTGCCACCCCCGACCCGGTGGGCGGCGCGCCCGCCTACCCCGGTTTCCTGACGCGCGGCATCGACGCCCCGGAGAACTACTACTACCGGCGCGTGTTCACGGACGCGGTGCGCGCCGTCGAGGCGGCCCGCTCGCACCCGCTGACCGACGCCACGCGCACGGTCGCGGTCGGCGCCAGCCAGGGCGGCGGCATCACGATCGCCGTGGGCGGTCTGGTGCCGGACCTCGCCGGCGTCGCGCCCGACGTGCCGTTCCTGTGCGACTACCCGCGCGCGGTGACGCTCACGGACCGCCACCCGTACCGCGAGATCGCCCTGTACCTCAAGACGCACCGGGGCCGCACCGGCGACGTCCTGCGCACCCTCTCCTACTTCGACGGCGTGCACTTCGCGTCGCGCGGCGCGGCCCCGGCGCTGTTCTCGGCGGCGCTGGAGGACCAGACGTGCCCGCCGTCGACGGTGTTCGCGGCGTACAACGCCTGGGCGCACGACGACAAGGCGATCGAGGTGTACGACTTCAACGACCACGAGGGCGGCGGGCCCTTCCAGGAGGCGGCCCAGTTGCGCTGGGCGGCCTCGTACGTCTGACCCCGGCCGTCCCGGTGCCGCAGTCGCGTCCCGGTGCCACCGGGGTTCCCTCCAGTCCGACCAGTCGGTACGTTGCGCCCGGGCCGCCCGTTTCGGCGGCCCGGGTTTCTGCGACGAGGGAGGGTCCGTGCCCGGGCACGAGACACATGTTCACGGTCACTGCGACGCGCGGTTCGCGGCGGTGCGTACGGCGTTCGAGGAGAACTTCAGGGACCGGGACGAACTGGGCGCCGCCGTGACCGTCCTGGTGGACGGCGCGACGGTCGTGGACCTGTGGGGCGGGTGGGCCGATCCGGGGCGCAGCCGTCCGTGGGAGCGGGATACGACGGTCAATGTCTGGTCGACGACGAAGGGGCCGGTGGCGCTGTGCGCGCACATCCTGGCCGACCGGGGGCTGCTCGACCTGGACGCGCCGGTGGCCGCGTACTGGCCGGAGTTCGCGGCGGCGGGCAAGGAGCACGTCCTCGTGCGGCATCTGCTGTCGCACCGGGCCGGGCTCGCCGGTCTGCGTGAGCCGCACTCGTTCGCCGGGCTCTGCGACTGGGAGCTGACGACGCGGCGGCTGGCGGCGACGGCGCCGTGGTGGGAGCCGGGCACGGTCTCCGGCTATCACGCGCTGACGTACGGCTTCCTCGTCGGCGAGGTGGTGCGGCGGGTGTCGGGGCTGCGGCCGGGGGCGTTTCTGGAGCGGGAGGTGACCGGGCCGCTCGGTGTCGACTTCACGGTCGGGCTGCCGGAGAAGGACTGGGGGCGGGCGGCGGAACTGACGCACGCTCCGGCGCCGGCACGGGCCGAGGCGTTCGCCAAGCTGCCGCCGGTGGCCCTCGCCGCGCTGGCGAACCCGGGGGTGGGAGCGACGCAGGCCAACTCCGCCGCGTGGCGGTCGGCCGACATATCGGCGGCGAACGGCCACGGCACGGCGCGGGCCGTCGCGGCGCTGTACGGCATCTTCGCCGCTCTGGGCACCCACGCCGGCCACCGGGTCCTGTCCCGGGACGCCGCCGAGCGGGTCCGGGAGGGGCAGGGCAGCTGCCGGGACCTGGTGCTGGGCGCGGGGCTCGACCGCGACATGGAGATCGGCCTCGGCCTGTGGCTGAGCGGACCGCACGGCTCGTACGGGCCCAACCCGCGGGCCTTCGGTCACGACGGCGCCGGCGGCTCCTGCGGCCTCGCCGACCCGGAGGCCGGCGTCTCGCTGGGGTACGTGATGAACCGCATGGGCCCGCGCATCGCCGACGACCCGCGGAAGATGGCGCTCGTGGAGGCGGTGTACGGGGCGTTGTGAGCGGGCGCGCGGAACCTGACGGGCCCACCGGCCCGGACCGCGCCCCGTGGTCCGTCAGGTGCCGCGCCGGGCGACCACCAGCCGGGCGCGCGGGCTGCCGTCGGGCCGGTGTCCAAGCTCCGGAAGGTCGAGGAGTGCGACGTCGAAGCCCGCGCGGGTCATGTCCCGTACGGCGTCCGTGAACCGGAAGGCCCGGTAGTACATGACGAACGGCGGACGCCACACGGCGTTGCGGATCCGCATCGCCGCGTCGAAGCCGAGCAGCGCCCAGAACCACGGGCTGCCCGGCCGCGGCGGGGCGAGCACGGGGAACGCGAAGCTGCCGCCGGGGCGCAGCACGGAGTGGACCTGGGCGAACAGTCCGGGAAGTTCGCGCGGCAGGAAGTGCCCGAACGCGCCGAAGCTCACCACGAGATCGAAGGACGGGCCGAACGGCAGGGCGCGGGCGTCGGCCCGCACCAGGCGGGCCGGTGGCCGGAGGGAGGCGGTGTGCTCGCGCGCGACGGACAGCATGCCCGCGCTGAAGTCGACGCCGGTCACGCCGGACCTGCACACCGTGGCCAGCACGTCGAGTCCGGCGCCGGTCCCGCAGCACAGGTCGAGCCCGGTGCCGAAGGGGCCGAGGCGGGCGAGGGCGGTGGCGACGGCGTCGAGCACCGGCGCGGGGGTGCGGAAGGGGGTGTGGTCGAACTTCGGGGCGAGCAGGTCGTAGCCGTGCTCGACCGACGACAGTGCCTGGACGGCGAGTTCGCGGAGGCGGGGGCCCTCGGGGCCGAACACCGGCGTCATCCCAGCGGCGCCCGTTGCCGCAGCACCTGGAGGGCGCGTTCGCACCAGCGCAGGTTCTCCTGCTCGAAGGCGATGCCGCCCAGCAGGGTGAGGTAGGGGCCGACGCGGTCGCTCTCGCGCAGGTACTCCTCCTCGGTCCGTCCGTTCAGCAGCCGCTCGCGGACCCGCTGGTAGCGGGCGAGTTTGCCGCGCGCCCAGGACATGCGCTCCTCGACGAGGGCGTGGGTGCGTCCGGGGTCGGTGCCGTCCATGGCCTGGATCTTGATCATGAACTCGTCGCGGATGCCGACGGGCCTGCGGGGCGGTTCGACGGCGAAGGCGCGCAGGTCCGCGCGCCCGGCCCCGGTGAGCGTGAACATCCGCTTGTTGGGCCGCCGTTCCTGCTGCACCACGCGTGCCGCGATCAGCCCGTCCCGCTCCAGGCGGTCCAGTTCCCGGTAGAGCTGCTGCGGGGTCGCGGGCCAGAAGTTCGCCAGAGAGATGTCGAAGACCTTGGACAGCTCGTAGCCCGAGGCCTCGCCCTCCAGCAGGGCGGCCAGCACGGCGTACTTGAGGGACATGTGGACACGTTAACAGCGCACGATTATTGTCATCCGCACCTACTCAACAAATTGACTAGGTTCCGTCCATGAACTGTGAGGTGATCCCGTGCGCGCGTTCCGCGAGGCGGTCGAGGCCCAGGATCTCGACGCCGTCGAGGCACTGCTGGCCGAGGACGTCGTCTTCACCAGCCCGGTGGTCTTCAAGCCGTACTCCGGCAAGGCGATCACTGCGGCGATCCTGCGCACCGTCGCCCAGGTCTTCGAGGACTTCTCCTACGTGACGGAGACGAGCAGCGCGGACGGCCGCGACCACGCGCTCGTGTTCACCGCCCGGGTCGGTGACCGGCAGCTCGACGGCTGCGACGTCATCCACGTCGACGAGGACGGGCTGATCGACCGTCTGACGGTCATGGTCCGGCCGCTGTCGGGCGCGCAGGCGCTGGCCGGGGCGATGGGGGCGCGCTTCGAGCAGATCGCCCAGCGGGCCGAGCGGAACGCGAGGACGGCGGAGGCGGTGGACAGCGGCTCCGCCTGACCGCCCCCGAGGCCCGAGGGAGGGTCGTGTCCGGTGTTCCGCGCCGCCCCCGGGCCGGGCGGCGGGTGTTTGATGGCTGCATGACCTCCGACGAGCTCGCGCGCATGATGCGGGCCAACCAGGCCAACTGGGACGCCCGCACCCCCGTCCACCTCGCCAGCCGTTTCTACGGGCTCGACCGGGAAGGCGGACCGGGGCCGGATCCCGACCGCTGGTTCGCGCCCTTCGAATGGGCCGACCTGGGTGAGCTGACCGGCCGGGACGTGCTCCATCTCCAGTGCCACCTCGGCACCGAGACCCTCGCCTTCGCCCGCCGCGGCGCGCGGGCCACCGGCCTCGACTTCTCCCCCGCGTCCGTGGCCGCCGCGCGCGACATCGCGGCCCGGGCGGGCTTGGACGTGCGCTACGTCCGGGCCGACGTGTACGACGCCGTGGAGGCCCTGGACGGGCGGCGGTTCGACGTCGTCTACACCGGTAAAGGCGCGCTGTGCTACCTGCCCGACCTCGACCGCTGGGCGGACGTCGTCACCCGACTCCTGCGCCCCGGCGGCCGGTTGTACGTCGTCGAGTTCCATCCCCTGCTCAACGCCCTCGGCCCGGCACCCGCACCCGGCGAGGGCCCCGAACTGCTGCTCCGCCACGACTACCTGGGCGGCTCCGGTCCCGTACACCGGGACGCCACGCGCACGTACACCGACGGACCGGCCCTCGAGGACGCCACGGACAGTTACGAGTGGATGCACGGAATGGGTGATGTCCTGAACGCGTTGGTACACGCGGGACTCACTGTCCGGAGCCTGCGGGAGAGCGAGGAGCTTCCCTGGCAGCGCTGGCCGCAGATGCGGCGTACCGACTCCGGCTGGTGGCGGCTCCCCGAACCCCGTATCCCGCTCCTGTACGGGCTGCTCGCCAGCCGCTGACACGCGTCGCGCACCCGCACGGCGGCTCGCCTCCGAACCACTGAGGTGCGCGTCCGGTGCCGCCCCCGGGCGACGGAGAGCCACGCATGTCCCTCGCCTACGGCTGCTCTCGGCCTGCGAACCGATTCATGGTTGAAAGCGGTCGCCCGGTGGTAGATTGCAAGCGGCACCTGTTTACGCCCTGTTCGGGCGCCGGTGCCGCTCTCCTCTCCTTCAGCTCGCTGACCGAGGTCGCACATCGACCGGCTCAGCGGCTTTCCCACACCTTCGCGATCCGCGTCCGGGGTGCTGTTCCCGCCGCCCCGAGGGAGCGCTGTCAGCCTCCCGCGCGGCTTTTCCCCTTCTCTCCGTATGCCTCATGCCTTCCGTCCGTGAAAGGACCGACATCCATGACCACCACGCTCGAACCCCCTCCCGTCGAGCAGCAGGTTCCCGTCCGGGCCGTGACCGGCGTCCTCGACCTCGACGCGACCGGGAAGGGCCATCTGCGCGCGGCGAACCTCCTGCCCACCCCCGACGATCCGCAGGTCGCACCCGCCCTGATCCGACGGTACGGCCTGCGCAAGGGTGACCTCGTCGGCGGTGTACGCGGGGACCGGCGCACCGTCACCGAGGTCGCCCGGGTCAACGGACGCCCCGCCCGGGAGGCGCGCGGCCGTCGCCACTTCCACGACCTGACGCCCCTGCACCCGCACGAGCGGCTGCGCCTCGAACACCCGGCGTCCGCCCTGACCGGGCGGGTCACCGACCTGATCGCCCCGCTCGGCAAGGGCCAGCGCGGACTCGTCGTGGCCCCGCCCAAGACCGGCAAGACCGTCCTGCTGCAGCAGCTGGCCGCCGCCGTCGCGGGCAACCACCCCGGCTGCCGGCTGATGGTCGTGCTGCTCGACGAGCGGCCCGAGGAGGTCACCGACATGCGGCGCTCCGTGCGCGGCGAGGTGTACGCCTCGACGTTCGACAGGGCGCCCAAGGAGCACATCGCCCTCGCCGAGCTTGTCATCGAGCGGGCCAAGCGGCTCGTCGAGGCGGGCGAGGACGTCGTCATCCTGCTCGACTCCCTGACCCGGCTGTGCCGGGCCCACAACAACGCCGCCTCGCCCGGTGGCCGCACCCTGAGCGGTGGCGTCGACGCCACCGCGCTGCTCGGACCCAAGCGGTTCTTCGGCGCCGCCCGGCAGGCCGAGGAGGGCGGCTCACTCACCATCCTCGCCACGGCTCTCGTGGAGACCGGCTCGCGCGCCGACGACTTCTACTTCGAGGAGCTCAAGAGCACCGGCAACATGGAACTCCGGCTCAGCCGCGAGCTCGCCACCCGCCGGGTCTTCCCCGCCCTCGACATCGACGGCTCCGGCACCCGCCGCGAGGAACTCCTGCTCACCCCGGCCGAATCGGCCGCCATGCACGGGCTGCGCCGGGTGCTGCGGGGCCGCGACGGGCACACCGGCCTGGAGACGCTCCTGGACCGCATGCGCAAGACCCCCGACAACGCGGCCTTCCTGCGGCTCGTCCAGCCCACGCTGCCCGCCGCCTGACCAGCCGTACGATCCGCGGCTCGACCGGCCGTCCGCCCCTGCGCCCGACGAGCCGTGGGATCCGCCGTCCGTCCGTCCGACCGGCCGCACGTGCGGCATCCGGGTGTTCGCGGGCGCCGTCCGGCCCGGTCGTCACGGTGTTCGCCGCGCCCCTTCCTACGTTGACAGAATGACTATCGGACGTACCTCGCGGGCTGTCGTGTCGGCCTGCGCGTTCTGCGCCGCGGGACTGCTCGCGCTGACGCCCGCGGCGGCGGCCTCCCGCGCGGGCACGCCGGACCCCGCCGGCACCCGCCAGGCCGCGGCACAGCAGCCCTCCCTGCTGCACCGCCCCGGCACCCAGGTCCGGCCGGGCGCCGATACGCCGAGGGTCCCGCGGGTCTCCGCGCTGTCGTGGCTGGTGGCCGACGCCGGCACCGGCGACGTGCTCGCCGCCCACGCCGCGCACCGCAGACTCCCGCCGGCCAGCACCCTCAAGACGCTGTTCGCGCTCACGGTGCTGCCCGGCCTGCCCGCGGGAGTCCGGCACAAGGTCGAGGCGAGGGAACTGCTCGACATCGGTGCGGGCAGCAGCCTCGTCGGGGTCAGCGAGGGCACCACCTACCGGATCGCCGACCTGTGGCACGGCGTGTTCCTCAGTTCCGGCAGCGACGCCGTGCACGTCCTGGCCGAACTCAGCGGCGGCTGGCGCTCCACGGCCGCCCGGATGCAGGCCAAGGCGCGCTCCCTCGGCGCGCACGACACGCACGTGGTGTCACCCGACGGCTACGACACCCCGGGGCAGGTGTCGTCCGCCTACGACCTTGCGGTGTTCGGCCGGGCGGGCCTGCGCAACGCCGACTTCGCACGGTACTGCGCCCTCCCCCGCACCATGTTCCCGGGCGGACGCCGGAAGCCGTACGAGATCCAGAACACCAACCGGCTGCTCACCGGCGCCGACGGCGTGGACCGCTACCCCGGACTGCTCGGCATCAAGAACGGCTACACCAGCAACGCCGGACACACGCTCGTCGCCGCCGCCGAGCGGGGCGGGCGCACCCTCGTCGTGACCGTGATGAACCCCCAGAAGGGCGGTGCGCACGCCGTGTACAAGGAGACCCGTCGGCTGCTCGACTGGGGGTTCACCGCCGCGGGCCGGGTCGAACCGGTGGGCTCGCTGGAGAACCGTGGAGTCGCCCCGCGCCCGGGACCCCCCGCCGCCGTGCCCGCCGTGCCCGCCGTGCCCGCCGTGCCGGCCGCGGCGGGCGCGGCGGGCGCCGGGCCGTCCTGGATGGAGGCCGCCGCGATCACCGGCGCGGCGGCGCTGGGCGCCCTCGCGGTGTCCTTCGTCGTGCGCACCAAGGTGCCGCAGCCGGACGAAGGCTGAACGGCGACCGACCGCAGAGCCCTGAGCCCCGAGCTCCGAACCCAGAACCGGGAACCCAGCACTCAGCACTCAGCACTCAGCACTCAGACGTACGGCGGCTGAGGCGCGGCGGGGTCGAGGGCGCGTACTGGCAGGATCTCGCCGACGGGCAGGCCGCCGCCGAGCAGCGGTGCGCCCGCGAACTCGGCGAGCAGGGCCGGGTCGACCCCGGCGCGGGCCAGGGCGGCGGCGGTGACCGGGACACGGGCCCGGCTCGCGCCGTCGGCGATCTTCACGGCGACGGCCCGGCCGTCCGGCAGAGCGGCGACCTGAACACCCTCGTGGCCGTCCTTGGTGAGCAGCCCGGGCACGGACCGCATCAGCGCGGCGACGTCCCGGCCGGTGCCGGAGACCATCTCGGGGTGCGCGCGCATCGCGTCGGCCACCCGGGCCTCGGGCGTGCCGGGCGGGGCGGTGGCGATACGGGCGGCGGCGCGGGCGAGGCCCTGCAGGGAGATCGCGAAGAGGGGCGCGCCGCAGCCGTCGACGGTGGTCTGGGCGACGCGCTGCCCGGTGAGGTCCTCGACGCACTCGGCGACGGCCCGCTGGAGGGGGTGGCGGGGGTCCAGGTAGTCGTCCAGGGACCAGCCGTTGACCTCGCAGGTGTGGAGCATGGCCGCGTGCTTTCCGGAGCAGTTCTGGGCCGGGCGGGACGGCTCGCGCCCCTCGCGCACCCAGACGTCACGGACTGCCGGGTCCAACGGCAGGTCCACGACGTTGCGCAGGTGCTGCTCGCCGAGCCCGGCGGCCTCCAGGATGCGGCGGACACCCGCGAGATGACGTTCCTCCCCGGAGTGGCTGGCCGCGGCGAACGCAAGCAGCTCACCGTCCAGGGGCAGCCCGGCGCGCACCATGGCGACCGCCTGAACGGGCTTGAGCGCGGAACGCGGGTAGCAGGCGGCCTCGATGTCGCCGATGTGCAGACGGACCTGTCCGCCGGCGTCCAGGACGACGACGGAGCCGAAGTGGACGCCCTCGACCACTCCACCGCGTATCAGGTGGGCGACGGGGGCGTGGAGGGGGTCGCGGATCAGGGGGGCGTCCGCGGGGGAAGTGCTGCGCATGGCTGCTGCCTCGGGGTCGGAGGGGCAAGGAGGGCCGAAGGGGTCGTACGGCTCGTGGAGGTCGTGAACCCTGTGGGGCTCGGGGAGGTCGGAGGCACGGACGGAGACGGGAACGGGGACGGAGAACGCGGATTCACGCGCCGGTCGTGCCCGCCCTGTCCGGGGCGTGGGTGCCGGCGGGCGTACGGGCGACGGGAGCGGTGAGCTGCGGTTGGCGGGCCGGTCCGCGCGGGCCAGAACGTTTCTCCCGGTGCCCCGGCAGCACCGGCGACTCCCTCGTCCCCTCACCGCACCGCACCGCGCCCGTAAGGCTTGTCTCACGCACGCCTCGGTCCGCCCTCCGCTCCGGTGTCCGCGCGCATGCGGCGGACGATCACGGAGAGGGTGTTCTCGACGCGGTCGATGTGGTGGGCCATCGCCTGCTCGGCGTCGTACGCGCTGCCGTCGGCCAGGGCCTCGACGATCGTCCGGTGCTCGCGGTTGGACTGCTCACGCCGGCCGGCCAGTTCGTCGAGGAAGGCGGACTGGCGGGCCAGCGCGTCGCGGAGTTCCTCGATGACCCGGCGGAACACCGGGTTCTGCGCGGCCTCCGCCACGGTCAGATGGAACAGCGTGTCCATCGCGACCCACGCGGTGGTGTCGGTCTCCCGCTCCATCCGGTCCAGCAGGTGGCGGAGGTGGGCGAGGTCCTCGGTGGTGCGGCGGCGGGCCGCGTACCCGGCGACCGGGATCTCGACGTGCCGGCGCACCTCCAGCAGGTCGCCGGCCGCGTAGTCCCCGAAGGTGGGTTCCTCGACGGCGCCCGCGACGACGAAGGTGCCCTTGCCGGTCCGGGAGGCGGTCAGTCCCATGGTCTGCAGGGCGCGCAGCGCCTCGCGCAGTACGGGACGGGAGACCTCCAGGGTCCGGCACAGCTCCGCCTCGGAGGGGAGCTTGTCGCCGACGGCGTAGTCGCCGCGCTCGATGGCGCCGCGCAGGTGGCCCAGCACCGCTTCCATGGCGCTGACGCGCCGCGGCCCCACGCCACCTGTCTGGCTGTCTGACAGGTTCACAAGGACCGATGCTGCGGGCGCGGGGTGGACGCTGTCAAGATGAGCAGGACCGCCGCGTCGACCGGGGCTGTCCGCATCGTGCGTGGCGAATCGAGGCGGGCGCGCCGGTGGGTCCACCCATCCGTCGACTGCCGGTCGTCACGTCACCACAGTGCCCCGGCCAGCGACGCCCCCGCGAAGGCCGCTCCCAGTCCTGCCGTCACGCTCACGGCGACGTTGGCGGCGGCGTAGCCCAGCGCGCCGTCCTCCGCGAGTCTGAGGGTCTCGTAGGAGAAGGTGGAGTACGTCGTGAGGGCTCCGCACAGCCCGGTGCCGAGGAGCAACTGGAGTGGGGAGTCCACGGCGCCCGCGACTGCCGCGCCGGTCAGGAGGCCGAGTACCAGGCTGCCCACGACGTTCACGGTGAACGTGCCCCAGGGGAAGACCGAGTCGTGCCGGGACTGCACGGCGCGGTCGGTGAGATAGCGGAGCGGGGCGCCGATCATGGCGCCCGTGACGACCAGCAGCCAGTTCACGTCCGGGTTCCCTCCTTCGTACCCCGGTCGTCGTCCGGGCCGGCGGGGCGGGCCGTGTACCGGACGACCTCGCAGTCGTCGATCGTGACGAGGCGTCCCGTGACGAGTTCCTCCAGTTGCGGCAGGAAGGCCCGTACGCGTTCCTCGGTGTCGACGATCACGACGGCCACGGGCAGGTCCTCGCTCAGGGACAGCAGTCGCACGGTGTGGATCAGTGAGGAGGCGCCGAATCCCTCGATGCCGCGGAACACGCTGGCGCCCGCGAGGCCCGCCGCGTGCGCCCGGTGCACGATCTCCGTGTACAGGGGCCGGCGGTGCCAGGTGTCGTTCTCGCCGACGAACACGGTCAGCCGCAGGGCCCGGCCGGTCAGTGCGGTCATGACCGCCTCCGTTCCAGTGCGCGGCGGGACACCGTGACCGCGCACCACACCGCGAGGACCGCCGCGACCGGCGTCGCGGCGAGGTACGCCAGGGCCGTGGTGCCCCGGCCCGTGTCGAGCAGTCGCTGGATGTCGACGGCGTACGTGGAAAAGGTGGTGAAACCGCCGAGTACCCCGGTGCCGAGGAAGGGGCGCACCAGCCGGTGCGGGGCCCGGAGTTCGGTGACGGCCACCATGAGCACGCCGATGAGGGCGCAGCCGGCGATGTTCACGCCCATCGTCGTCCAGGGGAATGCGCCGGCCGGTACGGGCCAGGTGAGGGAGGCGGCGTAACGGACCGTCGCTCCCACTGCGCCGCCGAGGGCCACCACCGCCACGACCGGCGCCTGCTCGCCGCGCGCGCCGTGCCGCGGCGCCCTGGGCCCGAGGCCCGGGCCGCGGGTTTCCGGGACTGTCATGCGCGTACGTCTCCTACTCGCAGGGGCCGGGGCGACGCGCGGGCGTGCCCTCCACAGCAAGCAGGGACCGTTGGCGGCGGCGGTGCCGCGGTCGGGGTACGGCGGGCCCCACCGCCGTGTCGCGACGTTGATCGCGAACGTCAACAGGGTAGCGCCGGACGGTCTGGGCGGTCATCCCGCGGCGGGAGCGTCCATGGTCCGCCGCCCGCGTCCTCGCCGGCGGCCGCACGCGTCGGCACGGATGCCCGCGGGGGCGGGACGGGGTCGCCGACCGGTCAGTTCTCGAGAAGCCGTCCGCCGCTCCCCCGGCCTAACGTGAGAGCACGGCGCGAGCGCGCCGGGCACGTCACCAGGACAGGAGCACACCCATGACGGACGGCCTCAAGACGATCATCTACCCCGTCAAGGACCTCGGCCGCGCGAAGGCGCTCTTCGGCGCCCTCCTCGGGGTCGAGCCGTACGCGGACGAGCCGTACTACGTCGGGTACAGGGCCGCCGGGCAGGACGTGGGCCTCGACCCCAACGGCCACGCGAAGGGCATGACCGGCCCGGTGCCCTACTGGCACGTGTCCGACATCGGGTCGACGCTGGCCGCACTGGTGGAGGCCGGGGCGGAGCCGTTGCAGGACGTCCAGGAGGTGGGCGGCGGCAGGCGGATCGCCTTCGTGCGCGACGCGGACGGCAACCTGATCGGTCTGCTGCAGGACCCTCCGGCCTGATCCGGCCGGGGCACCGCCCACCGCGCGAAGCCGTTGGTAGTTGCACAGGAAACCAACCGCCGGGGCGGTGTTACCGTGCGGGTATGGCAGTGGAGACAGCCGGTGCGCGGCTCGAGGAACGGTGGCGCGGGATCCTGTCGGCGCACGCGCGCACGATGTGCGAGATCGACCGGGTACTGCATCCGCACGGGCTGGGCGCGAGCGACTTCGAGGTGCTCGACATCCTCTCGGCGGAGGCCCCGGCCGAGGGCGCCCAGTGCCGGGTGCAGAACATCGCCGGTCGGGTCCATCTCAGCCAGAGCGCGCTGTCCCGCCTCATCGCCCGTCTGGAGAAGGACGGCCTGGTGGTGCGCACCATGTGCGCGGAGGACCGGCGCGGCGTGTGGGTCGCCCTGACCGCCGAGGGACGCGAGCTGCACACGAAGGTGCTGCCGCTCCAGCGCGCGGCACTGGAGCGCACGCTGGGCGACGCGACGAGCTGACCCGCGGGCGGGCGACGGGCGGACGGCCCGGCCCGCTCAGGGGCGGGCCAGCAGGGTGCGTACGCCTTCCGACGTGAGGGTGAGCCGGTGCGCCGAACTGCCGTCGATGGTGAGCGACAGGTCGTCGGCGGGCCACTGGGCGGCGAGCGCGCCGAGTGGCACGAGACGGTAGCGGGAGACGAACGGCAGCAGCCCGGCCATCTCCAGTTCCGAGGTGAACACCGGCACCACCGAATCGCCGCCCGGCTCCTCCAGCACGGGCAGCGCCAGCGCGCCGGGGTCGGCGGCGTCCGCGTCACTCGCGTCGTCCGGCACGGGCACGAGTACGTCGCTGTCCGCGAGGGTGTCGAGCGCTCCGGTGTTCTCCGTGTCCAGGGCTAGCGCGTCCAGGGCCCGCTGTGCGGGCGTGGTGTTGTTGTCGTTCGCGGGTATGTCCATGGCTGGTCCCCAGGTAGCAGCGGTCGTGCGGCACCGCCCGGTGGCGTGACCACCCCGGGCCCGGTCGTGCCTCGCGTACCCGAACACGCCGCGCGCAATCCTCTGCGGAACGGCCCCTTCCGCAACTGGCGGTGCGCAACCGGGGGATCAGTCCTGCGTTCCGAGCAGCGCGGCGACGGTCGTGACGCGGATCAGCGGCCGGTACAGGTCCATGACGTGCAGCGCCTTGGCGTGGGAGTCGTCGTCGGCGCCCGCGCAGGCGTCGGCCACGACCAGCACCTCGACTCCGGCGTCGGCGGCGGCGAGCGCGGTCGACAGCACGCAGCAGTCGGTGCTCACTCCGGCCAGGACCAGGCGCCCCCCGGGGCCGGTCAGGCCGGCGAGTTCGGGGGTCCATTTGCCGAAGGTGGGCGCGTCCAGGACGTGCCGCGCGCGATCGGCGAAGTCGTCCGTCAGTCGCCACCGCGCGGCGTCCGCCGGCCCGCGGGCGAACGGCCACCGGTCGTAGTAGGCCCGCCACACGCCGACGGGTTCGTCGGGCGGCACGAACCGCGTGAACGTGACCCGGTCCCCGAAGCCCGCCAGCAGCCGCCGTACGCCCGCCGCCGCCTCGCCGTAGCGCGGGGCCGCCCACGGGCTGCCGGCGTCGGCGAAGACACGCTGCATGTCGATGACGGCGAGCCGCCCGGCAGGACTGTTCGCCGGTCGGCCGAACTGCCCGGCGCCGGCGCTCACCGGGCCGTCGGCCGACCCGGCCGACCCGCTCATACGACCGTCAGCCCCGGGTCGGCCGCCCCGGCCGGGGCACCCGACTCCTGCCGGCGGACCCGGCCGCGGCTCAAGAGCAGCGTGCCCAGGAAGCCGGTGGCGAGGGCGGCCAGGACGCCGAGGTTGGCGTAGGCCCAGTCGCCGGAGGTGCCGCCCAGGCCGAACGGGCCGAGCAGGTAGCCCTGCCAGGTCAGCCAGCTCGCGGCGGCGTTGGTGACCAGGCCCCAGCCCAGCGCGGTGGCGGCGACGGTGAGCAGCAGCGGGGTGAGCGGCACGTCGCCGTAGCGGCCCCGTGGGTCGTAGAGGTCGGCCTCGGCGTAGTCGCGGCGGCGTAGGGCGAGGTCGGCGAGCACGACGCCGCACCAGGCGGCGATGGGCACACCGAGCGTGGTGAGGAAGCCGGTGAACGGGCCGAGGAAGTCGTCGGCGACGAAGACGATGTAGACGGCGCCCGCGATCATCAGGACGCCGTCGGCCAGCGCGGCGACCGGGCGGGGCACGCGCAGGCCCGCGGACAGCAGGGCGAGCCCGGACGAGTAGATGTCGAGGACCGCGCCGCCGACCAGGCCCAGGACGGCGACCACCGCGAACGGCACCAGGAACCAGGTGGGCAGCAGCGTCGTCAGCGCGCCGATCGGGTCGGCGGCGACCGCCTCGCCGAGGGCGCCGGAGGAACCGGCCAGCAGCAGTCCGAACACCAGCAGGAGCAGCGGGGCCAGGGATGCGCCGAACGTGGTCCAGCCGGCCACGCCCGCGCTCGAGGACGTGCGCGGCAGGTAACGGGAGTAGTCGGCGGCGGCGTTGACCCAGCCCAGGCCGAAGCCCGTCATCATGAACACCAGCGCGCCGATGAACTGCTGCGCGGATCCGGCGGGCAGGGCGTCGACGGTGCTCCAGTGGATGTCGTCGGCGACGAGCCCGATGTACACGACGGTGAGGACGCCGGTGACCACGGTGATCACGGTCTGCAGCCGCATGATCAGGTCGAAGCCCATCACGCCGACGATCACGGTGAGCGCGCCGACCAGGACGAGGGCGGCCACCTTGGTGCCGGTGCCGCCGCCCCAGCCGAGCCGTCCGAAGACGGTCGCGGTGGCCATGGTGGCGAGGGCGCACAGCACCGTCTCCCAGCCGACGGTGAGCATCCAGGAGATCACCGAGGGCAGGCGGTTGCCGCGCACCCCGTAGGCGGCGCGGCCGAGCACCATCGTGGGCGCGGAGCCGCGCTTGCCGGCGACGGCGACGAGGCCGCACAGCAGGAACGAGAAGACGATGCCGATCACGCCGGCGGCGAGGGCCTGCCGGAAGGAGATGCCGAAACCGAGCGCGAAGGAGCCGTAACTCAGGCCCAGGACGGACACGTTCGCCCCGAACCAGGGCCAGAAGAGGGTGCGCGGGGTGCCCTTGCGTTCGGCGTCGCCGATGACGTCGAGGCCGTGCGTCTCCACTTGGAGTTGCCGCCCTCTGCCGTGAGGGACCGGTATGCCGTCGCTGTCCGTCATGTCCACCTGCCTGTCGGGACGGGAGAGGCGCACGTGGCCCCCGCGCCTGGCGTGCCAGGCGTGCCGTCTGTGACTACCTCATTACCCCGCGGCGGGTGGCGTGATCCCTTGCCGGGCGAGGAGACCGGCGGGCCCGCGGACAGGTGGGCGCGGCGTCCGGACCGTCACCCGGCCGGCGCGGGCGACGGCCGGCCCTCCCCGGCGGCGGGCGGACGGTTCACGGTCCGTCCATGCGCCGCCGGTCGTCCTCGTCCCACGCACGCGTGTCGCGCGGCTGCGCGTACGGTTCGCGCTCCGGCGGGTGGCCCCCGGCGACGGCCCGCTGCCGTGCGGTCTCCGCGTCGAACTCCAGGCCCAGCAGGATGGCCAGGTTGCTGATCCACAGCCAGACCAGGAAGACGATCACGCCGGCCATCGTCCCGTACGTCTTGTTGTACGAGGCGAAGTTGGCGACGTAGAACGCGAACGCGGCGGAGGCCAGCAGCCAGATCAGCAGGGCCAGGAAGCTGCCCGGCGTGATCCACCGGAAGCCGCGCACCTTGGCGTTGGGCGTCGCCCAGTACAGGATCGCGATCATGACGGTAACGAGGATCACCAGGACGGGCCACTTGGCGATCGACCAGACCGTCAGCGGCGTGTCCCCGATCCCGAGCGTGGTGCCCACCTGGCGTGCCAGGGAGCCGGTGAAGACGACGATCAGCGCGCTGAGGACGGCGAGGACCATCAGGACGACGGTGACGGCGACCCGCACCGGCAGGACCTTCCACACCGGGCGGCCCTCCGGCACGTCGTACACCGCGTTGGCCGTGCGGATGAACGCGGCGACGTAGCCGGACGCCGACCAGACCGCCAGCACCAGACCGACGATCGCCACGATCGAGCCGGTGCCGCTGCCGCCCTGGAGCTGCTCGACGGCCCGGGTGATGATGTCGCGTGCCGCGCCGGGGGCGAGCTTGTTGATGTTCTCGAGCACCTTGTCGGTGGCGGACCTGCCGATGATGCCGAGCAGTGACACGAGCACGAGCAGCGCGGGGAACAGCGACAGCACGCTGTAGTAGGTGAGGGCTGCCGCGCGATCCGTGAGCTCGTCGTCCTTGAATTCGCGCAGGCTACCCCGGAGCACCGCTTTCCAGGAGTCTTTCGGCAGGTCGGCGGGGGTGTCGGGCGCCGCGCGTTCCACCTGGTCGTCCGGGCCGTGACGCGGCTCGGCCTCGTGGTGGGTGCGTTGTCGGTGTCCTGGTTTCGGAAGTCGGCTCATGGGTGCCGAGTGACCACCCGGCCACGTCCCACTCGCACCGGCGGCGGTTCGTACCGGACCGTCACGGGGCGCGCAGAGCCGGACCCGGCGTGCTGTTCCCAGCCTGCCGGGTCCGGTCGCGGTGCCGCTGAGCCGTCGCCGGGTCAGCAGCCGCCGCAGTTGTAGTACAGGACGTCCCAGTGGTTGCCCTCGTCGGCGTAGATGTTGCCCGAGCCGGCCTTGTACATCGGGGCGCCGTCGCCACGCACACCGGCGTAGGCGAAGTTGCCCTTGATGTAGTTGGTGAGGCAGGTGCTCTTGCTGAAGTCGAGCTTGTAGCCGTTCCAGTGCGAGTACGTGCCGGAGGCGTGACCGGTCTCGGTGCCGCCGGTGATGTTCAGCGCGCAGCCGCTGGCCCGCTTCAGGGTCTGGGCACCCTGGGCGGTGGCCAGGTTGAGCTGGTCGAAGGACGTACACGTCGAGTTGTTGCGGTTGGAACAGCCTCCGGAGGACGACCAGGTGATGCCGACGCTCGAGAACATCGAGGTCGCCGTGGAGTGGCTGATCTTGGTGACCGCGAACGCGTCGCCGGCGGTCCCCATCACCACGGCACCGGGGGCGGCGACGAGGGCGAGGGTGGTGACGAGCGAACGGATCCTCGCGCGCTTCCGGGTCTTCGGAGCGGGTGAGGCCTCGAGGGCCGTCAGAGGCTTCTGAGCCTTCATGCGGAACCTTCCTGCGAAGAACCAGTTTCCTGTGGGGTGGGGTGGCTGTGCAGGTGGTGCTTGGCCGTGCAGGGAGATGGTGCCTGACTCTACGCGCGTCCACCAGAGGACAAAATGGGACATGTTTTGGGCGTTTCGCCCCGTTTAGTCAGGTGCACCCGGGACCTGTCGGACATGGAAGGAGCGACGATCCATGATCACCAGAGAACAGATCCCCTCGGTGCTCGATCACCCGGTGTACGACGCCGACGGCAACAAGATCGGGGAAGCGAAGCACGTGTTCCTCGACGATGCGACCGGCCGTCCCGAGTGGGTGACGGTGAAGACGGGCATGTTCGGGGCGAGCGAGTCGTTCGTCCCGATCCGGGAGGCAGCCCTCGTGCAGGACCATCTCGAGGTGCCCTACCCGAAGAACAAGATCAAGGATGCCCCGCACGTGGACGTCGAGGGGGGTGGTCACCTGTCCGAGGACGAGGAGCACCGCCTGTACGACTACTACGGCATCGACTGGGACCATGCGTGGCAGCAGGCCAACCAGCCGGGCGAGGGCGGCTGGGCCCGCTCCGGCGGCGACACCGGCACCGGCATGACGGGCGCGGCGGGGGCTGCCGGTGCGGCGGGAGCCGCGGGCACGGCCGGTGCCCGTACCGGGGCCGACACCGGCACGACCGGCCGTACGGACACCGGCGCGGGAGAGCGCGCCGGAATGCGCGAGGACAACGCCATGACGCGCTCGGAGGAGCGCATGAAGGTCGGCGTCGAACGCCACGAGACCGGCCACGCCCGGCTGCGGAAGTACGTGGTCACCGAGGAGGTCGAGCAGACCGTTCCGCTGCGTCACGAGGAAGTCCGCGTCGAGCGCGAACCGGTCACGGAGGCCAACCGCGACGCCGCGCTGTCCGGCGAACCCATCTCCGAGGCCGAGTACGAAGTCACGCTGCACGAGGAGCGACCGGTCGTCGAGACCGAGGTGGTCCCGATGGAGCGGGTGCGCATGACCACCCATGAACGGGTCGAACAGGAAACCGTTCACGGGAGGATCCGCAAGGAGCGGATCGACAGCGAGATCGACGAGGACGAAGGAGGCGAACGGCGTAAGAAGTGATACAGGCAACAGTCATCAAAGGATTCCGGGTCGCACACGCGACCCGGAATCGCATGAAAGTACGCAGCCACTTCCTCAAGAAAGCCTGGCAGTTGACCGGAAAGCGCTCACCCCAACGAGCGCCCGACCCCACGAAGAAACATCGACGATCCGCGAGCTGACCGACGACACCGGCGCCTCGTCCCTGGTCAGCGCTATTTTCACGGGCCCGGCATGACGACTCAATCCACTATCACAATCAACGTGGAGCGGCAGCGACTTCGGGACGGATTCGCCAGTCGGTGTGACGGTCTCCTCGGTCAGAACTCGGTACTCAGCAGGATGACTAGCATGAGCGCATACGGGCCCGGAAGACCGCTGTCGCTCTTTTGCCGGTGGTCCCCCGGACCGTTCGGCCGCCCATGCGCCGGCCGACCGTTTCTCCTGCTCTCAAGGACCGAGGAACCGCGGAATGTCAGTGCCTGCACCACCCAGTCAGCGCCGGCCGGCGAAGGCCCCCAAGCCCTCTCCGGCCGTCCCCCTGACCGTGCTGGTGGTGAGTGCCGCGGCCGCGGGGGCAGTTGCTCTTGCCGCACCCGCCGACGCCAGGCCGTGGGCTCCGGCCGCGGCCCTGGGTGGCTGGCTGTGCCTCGCCCTCACCATCGCGGTCACCACCGTGCTGATCCGGCGCGCCCGCCGGTCGGCGACACGGCAGTTCACCGAGGCCGGCCAGTTCCGGTCCCGCTCCGCGCAACTGTCGGCGGAGACCGCGCACCTGGTGAACGTGACCCTGCCCGCCGTCGTCAAGCGGCTGCGGGACGGGACGAGCGCGGGTGAGGCCCTCACGTCCGTGACGCCGCCGTCCGACCCGCAACTGCGCCAGATCGTGCACGCCTTCGCCGCCGCCCTCGACGAGTCCGTGCAGCACGCGGCGGCCCTGGACGCCGAACGCCGTCAGGCCCGCGAGGAGCTGAACGAGGCCGCGGCGGAGCTGGAGCGGCTCACCCACGACGTCCTGCCCGCCGGGGTGGCCAAGCTCCGCGACGGCCAGTCCGCCGACAGCGTGCTCGCGGAGCTGGACTGGCCGCGTCTCCCGCTGCTGCGCGTACCCGCCGAATCGTTCGTTCGCGAAGTCGCCGTCAGCGAGCGGCGCGCGGCAGCCGCACAGGCCGCCTCCGCGAAGGCGCTCAGCCGCGTGCAGGCAAAAGCCGTCAGCATGCTCGCCGACCTGCGGGACATGCAGGACCGGCACGGCGAGGAAGTCTTCGGCGACCTGCTCAGGCTGGACCACAGCACCTCGCAGCTGGGCCTCATGGCGGACCGTCTGGCGCTGCTCATGGGCGGCCGTTCCAGCCGTGCCTGGAACAAGCCGATCGTGATGGAGAGCATCCTGCGCGGCGCGGTCGGCCGGATCGCCGCCTACCAGCGGGTGCGACTGCACTGCCCGACCAGCGCCGCGATCTCCGGATTCGCCGCGGAAGGGCTGATGCACCTGCTCGCCGAGCTGATGGACAACGCCGCCAACTTCTCGCCGCCGATCGACGAGGTCCACGTGTACGTGGAGGAGCGCAGTGCCGGAGTCGTCATCACCATCGAGGACAGCGGCCTGAAGATGCCCGCCGCGGCCATGCGGCGTGCCGAGCAGGCGGTGTCCGGCCGCTTGACCGACCTCGCCTCGCTGCAGGGCACGCGGCTCGGGCTGGCGGTGGTCGGACGGCTGGCGGTCAAGTACGGCATCAGCGTCAACTACCGCCCGTCGTCGCGAGGCGGCACCGGCGTCGTCGTCCTCGTACCGCCGCAGTTGCTCGCCCAGCAGCGCGAGCCCGCCCCCGAGCACACGCCGCGCCGTCCCGCTGTCGCGGCGCCCGCGCCGGGACCCGCGCACGCCGAGCCCACCCTCCCCGAGTCCCCGCCCGCCGTACCCCCGGTGCCCGCGCCCCCCGCGCCCCGGCCCGCGGCGCGTCCGGATACCGGGGAACCCGCCGCGCCCCGGGTGGCGCTGCCCGAGCAGGGCGGGGCGCACCGCCGCCCGCGCGGCTCCACGCCGAACGGCCTGCCGGTCCGTACGCCGGGCCGCACCATGGCCGAGGCGGATCGCGTGCGCGAGCAGCGCCGGGACACCGGCCCCGGGCCCGCGCAGGACGGCACGGACGAGGGTCCCGCCCCGGCCCGCGACGCGGGCTCCCGCTTCGGCGCCTTCCACCGCGCGCGCCGGTCGGGCGGTGGCCCGGCAGGTACGGACCCCCGGCCCGAGGCCGGTCCCGAGTCGCCGACAGCGCCGTAGACGCAGGCCACACCCGTGAGGCGCCGAGGTTCTGGCGCCACTTCCCCGCTTGAGCACGTGAGATTGGAGGAACGGGCCGGTGACCGGTCATTCGGACGCCACCGTCCCATCACCCACTATGCAGACCACCGACAACAGCCTCACCTGGCTTCTGCAGAGCCTCCTGGAGCGCACCCCCGGCACGCGCCACGCCCTGGTCCTGTCGCGGGACGGTCTGAAGCTGTGCTGGACCGAACACCTGACGCTCGACCAGGCCGACCAGCTGGCGGCCATCTGCTCCGGCATCCAGGCCCTCGCGCAGGGCGCGTCCATGGAGTTCGGCGACGGGACCGGAGGCGTGCGCCATTCGATGACCGAGTTCCACGGCGGCCTGCTGTTCATCGTGGAGGCCGGACAGGGCGCCCATCTGGCGGTCCTCGCCGAGGAGAACGCCGACCCCGGTGTCGTCGGCCACCAGATGACCGCGATGGTCGACCAGATCGGCGAACACCTGCGGGCCGCGCCCCGGCAGCCCGTACCGGGGAGTGCCGGCTCGTGACACGCAGGCCCGTGGACACCGGTGATCCCGACCGGCTCTACACGGTCACGGGCGGACGCAGCCGCGCCGACGACGCGTTCGACCTGGTCACCCTCGTCGTCAGTGAGTGCGAGCCCACCGCCGGGATGCAGTCGGAGCACGCCCGGATCCTCGAGCTGTGCCGGCACCCGGCGGCCGTGGTGGAGATCGCCGCCGAGCTGAGACTGCCGATCACGGTGGTGCGCATCCTGCTCGGCGACCTGCTCGCCACGGGCCGAATCACCGCCCGCCACCCGCGCGCGGCGCAGTCCGTCGCCTCGCTCCCCGATACCGCCCTTCTCAAGGAGGTGCTCCATGGGCTCCGCAACCTCTGAGCTGCCCTCCCACCGCACACCCCTGGACGACGCCGCAGAGACCGGCCTGAAGATCGTCGTCGTGGGCGGTTTCGGAGTCGGCAAGACGACACTGGTCCGCTCGGTCAGCGAGATCCGTCCGCTGAACACCGAGGAGGTGATGACGCAGGCCGGCGTAGGCGTGGACGAGACGAACGGGGTGGCCGGGAAGACGACCACCACGGTCGCGTTCGACTTCGGGCGGATCAGCCTCAACGAGCGCATGGTGCTGTACTTGTTCGGCGCGCCGGGGCAGGAGCGCTTCTGGTTCCTGTGGGACCGGCTGTTCTCCGGCACACTGGGCGCGGTCGTCCTCGTCGACACGCGCCGGATGAACGACTCCTGGTACGCGATAGACCGGCTGGAGCACCACCGGACGCCGTTCGTGGTGGCCGTGAACCGCTTCGACAACGACGCCACCAGGTACTCCCTGGACGAGATCCGCCAGGCGCTCGCGCTGCCCGAGCACATCCCGCTGATCGACTGCGACGCGCGGGTCAGGCAGTCCGGCAAGGACGTGCTGATCACCCTCGTGGACCATCTCTACGAACTGGCCATGGCCCAGGAGACGACACCGTGACCGACACCGGAACCCCTCCCGCCGACGCTGCTCCGCCGGGCTGCCCCGCCCACGCGGGCGCGGTACGCCTGGCCGGTCTGGAGTACCAGCAGACGCCGTCACAGCTGTACCGGGCGCTGCGCCGGGAGCACGGCGCGGTCGCGCCGGTGCTGCTCGACAACGACATCCCCGCCTGGCTGGTCCTCGGCTATTCCGAGGTGGGCTATGTGACCAGCCACGACGAGCTGTTCGCGCGGGACTCCCGGCGCTGGAACCAGTGGCCGAACATCCCCCCGGACTGGCCGCTGCTGCCGTACGTCGGATACCAGCCGTCGGTGCTGTTCACCGAGGGCGAGGAGCACCAGCGGCGGGCGGGGGTGATCACCGAGGCGCTGGAGGGCGTGGACCAGTTCGAGCTGGCGCGGGACTGCCGGCGCATCGCCGACGAGCTCATCGCGTCCTTCTCGGGCAGCGGCCGGGCGGAGCTGATGAGCGCGTACGCGCACGCGGTGCCGATGCGGGCCGCGGTCCAGATGTGCGGGATGCCGCACTCCGGCACGGACACCCAGCACCTCGTGGACGACCTGCGCATGACCTTGGACGCGGCGGAGGGCGACGACCCGGTGGCCGCGTACGGGAGGGTGGGTTCACGGCTGACGCAACTGGTGAAGGACAAGCGGGAGCGGCCGGGTCCGGACGTCACCTCGCGGATGCTGTCGCATCCGGCGGGGCTGACCGACGAGGAGATCGTGCAGGACCTCGTCTCGATCATCGCGGCAGCCCAGCAGCCGACGGCGAACTGGATCTGCAACACGCTGCGGCTGCTGCTGACGGACGAGCGGTTCGCGCTGAACGTGTCGGGCGGACGGCTGAGCGTGGGCGAGGCGCTGAACGAGGTGCTGTGGCTGGACACGCCGACGCAGAACTTCATCGGCCGCTGGGCCGCGCGCGACACGCAGCTCGGCGGGCGGCAGATCCGGGCCGGTGACTGTCTGGTGCTGGGCCTGGCCGCGGCCAACACGGACCCGCAGATCTGGCCGGAGGCGCACGTCGGCGCGGAGAACTCCGCACATCTGTCGTTCAGCAACGGCGAGCACCGCTGTCCGTATCCGGCGCCGCTGCTGGCCGACGTCATCGCGCGTACGGCCGTGGAGACGCTGCTGGAGCGGCTGCCGGACCTGGTGCTGGTGGTGGACCCGGCGGAGCTGACCTGGCGTCCGTCGATCTGGATGCGCGGGCTGACGGCGCTGCCGGTGGAGTTCACGCCCGTGGCGCAGTGAGCGCGGGGAGGGCGGGGAGGGCGGGCGGGCCCCGGCATCCGGTGCCGGGGCCCGCGTCCACCGCGGTCCGGCCGGACCGTGCCGGGTCTGGCGGTGCCGGGACGGACGGTGCCAGGCGGTGCCGGACCAGACCGTGCAGTGCAGTGCGCTGCAGTGAGCCTCCGTCAACCTGAAACCGCAGGTCGAAGGGCTGGCGTGACGGTACTTCGGAGTGCTGGCGCTGGTCGAGGGCAACAGTCTGCGGAATAGGTCATCCGGCAGAGCGGCCAGCTCGCCGGTCTTCCCTGCTTGCCGTGGCCGGGTGCCTTCCACGTTCTGGTCTGCTCGGGAGGCATTCGGCATGGGCTGGCCCGGGCGGCTCCAACCGCCTGGCTGTCCGGCGCGCTGAACGAGGACGAAGCCATGAGGATCAGCGCAGTTGCTCGGCCAGTCCGCCTATGAGGCCATTCGGGGCCACGGAGGCAGCAGATCAGATAACTGTTCTCGTACCGAGCGATCTCGCCGACGAGTTCGGCGCCGTGAGGGCGCAGGCCGGTGGCTCTGTTCACGGGAGGCACTCGTGAACAACGCCAAGGCGGGCAACGGCGTCTTCGAGGGCACTCCGAGTCGCTGATCCGCGATCACGCTCATGCGCAGACGGATCTCCTGTCGGCAGTCCTGACGCAACGGACAGCCGGCTTCCCACGGATTCGATCGGGAATGGCCCTCACTCGGACGATTGCCGCCCTGGTTTCACTCGACGTCGCTAGCTTCTGGCCTTCGTGGGGGCCAAGGGGCACCTACGAGGGCGATCGGGCAGGGCGAGTGGCGCAGGGCGGCGTGGTGGGTGGGTCTGAGTCCGCGGTGGATCATGCCGTGCCGGTGTCGGACTCCGAGAACGAGGAGGTCGGCGTGTTGCGCGGCTTGGGGCAAGGCATGGTGCGCAGGGCCGTCGATGACTTGTCGGTGTACGACGACGCCGCTTTCGCGGGCTGCCCGGTCCGGGACTGCCGCGCTGAGGAGAGCGTGGGCTCCGGGTGAGCTGCCGAGGCCGGGTGGGTCTTGCCGCGTTTCCTGCCTGCTGCGGGCGTGAACCGCGACCAGGTCGCAGCCGCGGGCCTGTGCTTCGTGGAGGGCGAAGGCGACTTGGGCGTCTCCGGCTTGGGTTCCTTCTGCGACACCGAGGATGACCTGCCGGGTTCCTGAGGGGCGCCCTGGGGCGGAGTCGCCTACGACCACGATGGGGCACCACGCGCGTTCTGCCACACCAGACACGGTGGAGCCGGTGGACAGATGCCGCATGAGGGCACTGTGTCCACGACGGCCGACAACCAGCGCGAAGGAATCTCCTGCCGCGTGGCGCAGGACGTCGATGGGTTCCCCGGGCAGCACTTCGGCGTGGACCCTGACCTCGGGGCGGCGTTGGCGGGCGCGGGCTTCGGCGTCGGTGATGATCTCTTGCAGTGCGGCGGCTTCAGTGGCGCCTTCAGGAAAGTCTTCCGTAAGGGTGGCGCCTTCGAAGCGTTCCCATACGGACGCATGCACGATGCGCAGGGGCCGGCCGTGCCGGGCGGCCTCGTCTGCGGCCCAGTCGAGCGCCCTCATTCCTGAGGGGGAGCCGTCCACGCCCACCGTCACTGGTTTGTCCACCGGCCACGCTCCCCTTTCGTCACCAGTGAAACGAACGGTCTGCGGTGCCCGCAAGCTGCGCGGGCCCTCCGGGCCTCCAGATTGCTCCCGGTCAGCGCGGCGGTTCGCCGCGGCGGACGGAGCCCGGGGCACGCGGACCGTGGTGGTCGGCTCGCGCGGATGAGATGAGCTGCCAGGGCACGCTGATCACCATGACGCCGGGAGTGAAGCGCAGGCGTGCCTTGATCCGGAGTGCGGACTGGTTGTGCAGCAGGTTCTCCCACCAGTGGCCGACGACGTACTCGGGGATGTAGACGCCGAGGATGTCGCGGGGACGCTGGCGGCTGAGGGAGCCTACGTGGTCGACGACGGGCCGGGTGACCTCCCTGTAGGGGGAGTCCAGAACCTTGAGAGGGACGTCGATGCCGAGTCGCTGCCACTGCTCTTCCAGCGCGCGTGTCTCTTCGTGGTCGACGGCGACGGTGAGCGCCTCCACCCGGGCAGGCTTGGAAGCGCGGGCATAGGCCAGGGCCCGGAGTGTCGGTTTGTGAACGTTGGAGACCAGGACGATCGCCAGGACACAGGAGGGGGAGGTGAGGTCGGTGTGCGGGTCGGTGCTTGTCAGCTCGGCGGTGGTGCGGTTGTAGTGCCCGTGGATCGCGCGCATCAGCAGCCACAGCACGCCGGCGGCGAGTACGGCCAGCCAGGCGCCGTCGAGGAACTTCGTGAACAGGACCACCACGAGGACCAGGCCGGTGAACACCGCGCCGACCGCGTTGATGACTCTGGCGACGTGGTGGCGGCGCCGCAGCGAGGGGTCGCTCTCCGTGGACAGGGCCTGGTTCCAGTGCCGGACCATTCCGGTCTGTGAGAGCGTGAAGGAGGTGAAGACGCCCAGGATGTAGAGATGGATCAGGGCCGTGACGCTGGCTTTGAACCCCCACAGCAGCAGGCCGGCGGTGGCTGCCAGGGCCGCGATGCCGTTGGAGAAGGCGAGCCTGTCCCCCCGGCTGTGCAGTTGGCGGGGCAGGTAGCGGCGCTGCGCAAGGACCGACGAGAGCAGCGGGAAACCGTTGAACGCGGTGTTCGCGGCGAGGACCAGGACGAGCGCGGTGGCGGCCTGCATGTAATAGAAGCCGGCACTTCTCTCCCCGCCGAAGACCGCGGCGGCGACCTGGGCGATGACGGTGCGCTGCTGATAGGCGGAGCAGGCCTCGCTCAGTCCGGTGAGCCGGCAGGTGTCATCGGCGATGTGGACCTTGGAGACGATCGCGAGAGTGGTGACACCGACGAACATGGTGACCGCCATGAGGCCCATCGCGGCCAGGGTGATCGCCGCGTTGTGCGACTTCGGCTTACGGAAGGCGGGAACGCCGTTGGAGATCGCCTCCACGCCGGTCAAGGCGGTGCACCCGTTGGAGAACGCGCGCAGGACCAGCAGCACCAGCGCCACACCGGCAAGATGTGCGTCGCCCGGTTGCGGCCGGATGCCGTACGAGGCGCTCTCGGCGACCGGCGCGTCTCCGACCAGGTACCGGAAGAGCCCGGTGGCGATCATGATGAGGACGCCGCCGACGAACAGGTATGTCGGCGTGGCAAAGGCCCGTCCGGACTCGCGCACCCCTCGCAGGTTCACCATCGCGAGCAGCGCCACGAAGCCCAAAGCCATCGGCACTCGCTGGGCGTGCAGCTGGGGGACGGCGGAGATGATGTTGTCCACGCCGGAAGCCACCGACACCGCCACCGTCATCACGTAGTCGACCAGCAGGGCAGCTCCCACCACCAGACCGGCGTTCTCGCCCAGGTTCGCGGACACGACCTCGTACGAGCCCCCACCGCTCGGGTAGGCACGCACCACCTGCTGGTACGACAGCACCACCACCGTCATCAGAGCAACGACCGCCGCCGCGATCCACGGCGTGAAATGCACAAACGCCAGCCCGCCCAGCGTGAGCACCACCAGGATCTCCTGCGTCGCGTATGCAACCGACGACAAGGGGTCCGAGGCGAAGATCGGCAGGGCCACACGCTTGGGAAGCAGCGCCTGGCCCATATCACTGCTGCGCAGGGCACGGCCGACCACGAGCCGCTTCGCCACCTCGGAGATCCTGATCACAGTAGCGAAGGTAGAGCGGCAGCCTTCTGATCAGAAGGACCATCGCCCCGACGCACGTCAGTACTTTGTGTGTGGTCTCCGTCAGCGGTTGACTTCGAGGTTCGTCAGGACAAGCAGGGCGCGCAGGAGCTGGGTGGCGCTGGAGGGGTCGGTGCGAAGCTTGGCGAGGATCCTCCAGTTCTTCAGGTGGGCGAAGCCGCGCTCGACTGGCGCACGCCCGACGGCGAGGACTCGGTTGGCGTCCTTCTCACCGGCGGCGAGCTTGTGGGTACGGCTGGTCGGGTCGGTGCCGTGGTCCCACCACAGGGTGAGGTAGCGGCGGGTGACGGGGTCGGTGGCGCCGCCCGTGTTGATGTCCGACCAGGCTCCGGTACGGGCCTCACGCAGCGCCTTGATGTCCGCGCCGCCGGGGAAGACGTAGCCGCCGAACCCCTCGAGGTGCGCCCAGCGCGCCCCGCTGTGGCGGCCGGTCGCGCCGAGGGGCGTGCGACGGGGTCTGCCGTCCACGGTGAGGGTGTGGGTGCCGTCGGCGCCGAGGTTGCGGTTGTCGACGATCGTCTCGACACCGGTGCCGTCGCGGCCGTGGATGCCCGCGCCGAGGCAGACGATCGCGTCGTCGAGGAAGAACCAGGACTTCCTGGCCTCGAGAGTGGAGGACAAACCCGTGAGGTGCTGGCCGACGGCGGCGTAGGTGCCGTCGGTGGCGCCGCCGACCCACCGGACGTCGGGGCGCGGCTCGCCCCAGCCGCCGCCCTCCGCGTCGGCGAGCGGCTTGCGGGAGACGGTGGTGCCGGGCAGCCGCATCGGGTCGACGGTGGCCCAGAAGGCGTCGCTGTACTGGCCGTTGCCGTAGGTGTCGCCCCACCAGTAGAGCATTCCGGAACCGGAGTGCCAGCCGTGCAGATGTTCGCCGTTGCCGTTCTCGTAGTGGGCGATGCGGTGCGAGGCCATGGAGACGTTCGCGGCCCAGTGGGGGCGGCGATGGACGGCGCGGTCCGCCGCGGGGAGCAGGCGGTGACCGACGGGCTCGGGGGTCGTGGCGGTGGCCGCGCTGTCGGCGACGGCCTTGAGGCGGGCCAGCTGGGCGACCCCGAGGGCGTCGCTGTCCAGGACGGGGCGGTAGCGGTCGCGGGCGATCCAGCCCTTGATCATGCCGTCCCAGCGGGCCTTCTCGGAGGCGGAGGCACTGTGCCCGAGCAGCGCGATGCAGGCGATGAGGGTGTGGCCGCGCAGATGGTCGTCCTGGAGGACACGGCGGGTGTCCTTCTTCTGCACGCCCCGGCTGACGGCGCGTCCGGAGACGCTGTCCATGACGAGGCCGTTGTAGAGGAACGGCGCGTAGGCCTTCTCGACCGAGTCGAACACGATCTGCCGGTTCGGGTCGGTGACGTCCCAGTCGGAACCGGCGAGCAGCGTGAGCAGCAGGGACAGGCCGCCGAGCATGACGGCGCCGTACGTGCCCGTGTAGGGGACGTGGGTGTGCTGGATGAAGCTGCCGTCGGCGTAGAGGCCGTCGCCGGAGGTGACGTAGGGGAAGACCGGGGCGAGCGCGTTCCGGGCCAGGGCGATCTTCGCGGCGTCGCGGCCGATGACGCCGCGCAGGGCGAGGACCCGGCACAGGTCGACACGGTTGGCGCCGGTGGAGATGCCCGTGTACTCGGCCACGACGCTGTCGGGGACGAAGTGGTCGACGGCCGCGGTGAAGTCGGCGACGCGGCTGTCGCCGAGGTGGTCGTGGAGGTGGACGCAGATGTCGAGCAGGGCCTGCGGGATGCCGATCTGCCAGTTCCACCAGTTGCCGTAGCGCGTCCGGCCCGTGTGGTAGGCCTCGGCGTGGAGGTGGTCGAGGGCGGTGAGGATCTCGGTGAGCAGGGCGGCGTCGCCGGTGAGTCCGGTGCCGGGCTGGACGTAGGCCTCGGTGAGGGTGCGCAGCCGGTTGTAGCTGGTGCCGAGGTTCTCGGAGTAGGGGAACGAGTCCGGGTCCGTGTCGGGTTCCGGGTCGGCGTAGCCCAGCTCGGGCCACAGGGAGCCGGTGGCCGGACGCATCGTGGAGCGGAGTCGGGCCGCGGTCTCGCCGAGGGTGGCGAGCCGGCTCGCGTAGGGCTCGGCGGCCGGGTCGTAGCCGGTGCCGAGGAGGAGGTCGCGCCACTTCAGTCGCAGGGTGCCGTAGGCGTCGGCGGCGCTGCCGGCCGCGTGCGCGGAGGGTGCGGCGGCGGGGTTCAGCGGCGCTGCCGCACCGGCGGCGAGGGCGGCGTGGAGCAGGGTGCGGCGGGACAGGGAGGGCATACGGGGAAACCTCCGAGGAGGGGCGGGGGCGACGGAGTGGCGGGTGACACGCGGTCAGGTGCCCGGGGCCCTTCTGAGCACCTGTTCGTCTTGTCTTGCCTCCTGGCGGCCCCGCCCGAAACGCGACGGGGTGACCGGACGGACCGGCCACCCCACCGAGCCATACGCCGTATGCCGTAGGCGGTACCGCGTGTGCCGTACGCCGTGCTCAGTCGCGCGACGCCTTCTTCGCCGACGGCCGCGGCGACTGTTTCGACGACCGCTTGGCCACGGCCCCGTTGATCACGAACTGCGAGCCCGGTTCGATCAGGACGTCGCCCTCGGCCGAGCCGGTGATGCTCACGCCGGTCAGGGTGGCGCTGCCGCGTGCGCCGCCCATGGCGAGGATGCCCGACCCGTTGGTCGACTTGTCGATGTTCACGTTCGTGATCCGGACGCCGGGCATCGCGCCGCCGCCCGTCTTGAACTGGATGCCGTCGTACGTCGAATCGTGGATGTCGGTGTCGCGGATGGTGACGCCGGGGATGTCGGGCCCCTGAGCGAACAGGGTGATCGCGCCGAACTCCTGGTCCTCGTTCCAGAACGCCCCGCCCGTGCGGTACAGGCCGTTGTCGGCGATGAGGGTCTCACCCGAGAAGGGCAGCGGGTCGTGGTCGGTGGCCAGCATGATCCCCGGGTAGTTCATGGTGTCGGAGACCAGGTTGTTCTCGATGCTGTTGCCGTATCCGCCGTAGACGGCGATGCCGTTGGCGCGCCAGGGCAGCTGGACCGTGTTGTTGCGGAAGTGGTTGTCGTGGCCGACGTCGACCGAGGTGTCCTTCACGTACTTGCTGGCCCATACGGCGAGCGCGTCGTCACCGGTGTTGCGGAAGGACGAGTTGAACACGGTCGAGTCGCGGGTGCCGTTGGCGAAGTTCACGCCGTCGGCGTACGTGTCGCGGATGCGGACGCCGTGGAACTCCACACGGTCGCCGGGTCCCCACAGTTCGGGAATGTTGGAGTAGTCGCGGCCGACCCAGGCACCGACGTTGGCGTGCTCGATCCACACGTTGGTGATGCTGGTGTCCTTGCCGAAGCGTCCGTTGAGCGCGACGCCGCCCTCGGCGTTGCCGTCGCCGCCCCGGATGGTGCCCGAGCCGAAGATGGCGATGTCAGAGATCTTGGTGTTGTCGTCGATGTCGAAGCCGAAGTTGCCCTCGTGGGGGTGGTTGATACCGCCGGCTTGATGGGGCGGGATGAGCGAGTACAGCTGGGAGTGCCACATGCCGGCGCCCCGGACGGTGACGTCCCGGATGCCGACCTGGTTGTACTGCCCGCGGTCCTGTGGGTCGTCGGTGAGGATCTTCTTCTCCTGACGCCACTGCCCGGCCGGGATCCACACGCAGGGAATGTCACCCTTCTGGTCGGCCGTGACGGCACGCTGGACGGCGTCCGCGTCGTCGATGCCGTCGTTGGGCACCGCGCCGTACTCGGTGATGGACACACACCCGGTCGGCTTGTCCGCGGGCGCCGCGACCTGCTCCAGGTCGACCAGGTCGATGACGTAGAACGCCGCGTCGTCCCCGGCGTCCCGCTGGAGGCGGAACGTGGTGCCCGCCGGGTAGGTCTCGGTGAGCAGCGCGTGCGACTCGTCGAACAGGCGGCGGGCGTCACCTCCGGGCCGGTTCGTCAGCCCCTCCGGGTCGTCGGTCGTGCCGTAGAGCCAGCTGTGCTTGGAGGACAGCTGGAGCTTGCGGACGAACCTGCCGTCCGCGTAGAGGCTGATCGTCTTCTCCTGGCCGCCGCCGTCGGCCGCGTCGGGGATCGAGTTGCGTACGACGATCGAGTTGGAGGGCGCGGTGGAGGTGAACTCGACGTACTGGCCGGTGGAGTTCAGGCGCACCGACTGCCGGCCGGACGACTCGGAGGCGAAGTTGGTGTGTCCGAAGGTGCGGGTGGCGTCCGCCTTCAGCAGCGTGCCGTCGTAGCGGCCGGCCTCGGCCTCGTACTCGGCGTACGGCACCGCCGCGCCCCGCCCGACGACCAGGGAACGGGCGAAGGTGTTGTTGTTCTCGTCGGTCTCCGCGATCACGCCGGTGGCGTCGGCCGACGCGGTGAGCGTGGCTCCGCCGCCGACGGCTGTCCAGGTGCCGCTGATCGCGACCTCGGCCGAACCGCTCGCCGCGATGCCGCCCGTCGTCCCGCTCAGGGTCGTGTCACCGGCCGTGACCCGGGTGACGGTTCCGGCGGGCACGCCGCTCGTGCCTCGGTTGTGCACGGCGACGGTGAACGCGACCTTCGCGCCGACCGCCGGGTCGGCCGGGCTGGTGGTGATGCCGGTGACCTCCAGGTCCGGGCCGGGCGCCTGGCCCACGACGAGCCTGGAGGCGGCGTTGCGGCTGTTGTTGGTGTTGTCGAGTTCGGCGACCGCGTCCGTCGGGTCCACGACGGCGGAGACGGTGTAGCTGCCCATCGGGTGCGTGCCGGCCTTCACCGGGACCTTCACCGAGGCCCCGGCGGCGAGCGCGCCGACGTCGGCGCTGCCGGCGACCGTGCCCTCGAGGCTGACGTTCACCCGGGTGGCGGGCGCGCCGGCGGTTCCGGCGTTGCGTACGGTCGCGTCGACGGTGACGGGGTCGGTCTCGGACGGCGAGGCGGGTGACCAGGTCAGGTCGGTGACGGTCAGGTCGGGGGCGGGTGCCGCCGTGCCGACGACCTCGAACTCGGCGACCTGTCCCCCGCCCGCCCCGGTGTTGCCGGAGAACTGCAGGCGTACGTCCGCGTACCGGCCGGTGACGGGGATGGTCACGGTGTTCTCGTTGTCCACCGGGCTGAAGGTGTAGTCGGCGCGGTCCTTCAGGGAGGTGAAGCCGGTGGTTCCCGCCCTGCGTCCCAGGACCTGGATGCTCTGCGTCCGGGTGCCCCAGGCCGGGTCGGGGTTCAGCCTCAGGACGACACCGGTCAGATCGGCGTCGGCCCCGAGCATCGTGGTCAGCGTCGCGGACTGGCCGCCCGCCTCCCAATAGGTGGTGGCGCTGCCGTCGTTGGCGTGGGACGCGACGTAGTTCTGGGTGACGGAGGAGGCCTCGATCGGTTTGCGCAGGGCCAGGTTGGTGCCCGCGGGCGGATCGCCCGGGTCCTCTCCGCCGGCCGCGCCGCGAATCTCCACCTCGGACAACTGGGACGCGCTCCAGCCGGTGTTGCCGGTCACCCGTACCCGTACGTAGCGCGCTTCGGCGTCGACACCGAGGGTCACGGTGTTGCCTGCCGACGGCGAGAAGGCCTTGGCCGCGCCGGCCGACAGGGTGGTGAAGTCCCGCCCGTCGGTGCTGCCCTCCACGCTGACGGTCTCGCTGCGGGCCTCCCACGACGCGGGGAGCTTGAGCACGACGTCGTCGATGCCGGCCGTGTTCCCGAGGTCGACCTGTACCCACTGCGGGAAGGAACCGGCCGGCCCTTCCCAGTACGTCGCCTGGCTGCCGTCGGTGACGTTGGACGCCGCGTAGGAGCCGTGCGCCCCACTGGCCGTCACCGGCCTGCCGAGCGCCAGGTTCGTTGCCGCTTGCACCGCGTGGGCCTGCGTCACGGGCAACAGCCCGGCCGTCAGCATTCCCGTGGTCACCAGGCCGGCGAACAACCGCCGGCCCTGCACTCTCCCTCTCATGAGGCCCTCTCGTTCCCTTTCCCGGGGCGGCCGGCATCCCCGGCACCGCCGAGGGGCCCGCGGCATCCGTTCGACAGCCGTATCCGTCGTACGTCAGCGGGGTCCGTGCGGTGGGGCGGGCGGAGCCGGTGCGCCTGATGGACGACGACGCGTGAACACGCGTCAGCTGTGCGCTGGTGCGCTGGTGCGCTGAATCAGCCTGAGGTGAGCCGGATGGACGCCATCGGATGTCGCAATCAGAAAGTTGAGCGACTCTGTCAATCTTTTGCACCAGTTGAGTGACAGGTTTCTACCAGGTGTCGTCTTTGTCAACGCCCCCGCGTATGACAGCGATGACCGGGGTCAGTGGCAGACGCGCGCGAACACGTGCGCAGGTCCATGAAGAACGCCATGAGGAACCCGACGGGCCGTTCGCCGTCGACGACGAGGCGGGGCCACGCGACGCCGGGATGGACGTACGCCTCCGCCGGCGACTTCACGACGGGGTGACCAGGTGCGCTCCTGCTCCGGACGGACCCGCGCGCCGATCGCCGCCTCGAAGCCGGCTCCGGTGATCTCCCGCAGCCCGGGCGGGCTCGTCATCCGCGGACCCTCAATTCAGTTGCGGCGGCGCAGGTCGACCCGGTGAGGATAGGGGCATGGACAGTGCGGCGGACAAAGGGTTTCGGCGCACCGGACTGCCCGGCCGGCTGACGGTGGTCGCGGCCCTCATGCTGGCCGCGTTCACCTTCAACACGGCGGAGAACCTGCCGGTCGGCCTTCTGGAGCTCATCTCCGAAGGGCTGGGGGTCCCCGTGTCCTCGGTCGGCTACTTGATCACCGGCTACGGCGCGACGGTCGCCGCGGCGTCGTTACCGCTGGCCCACGTCACACGGGCCGTGCCCCGGCGCCACGTACTCACCGGGCTGCTGGCGGCACTCGTCGTGTCCAGCCTGGTCGCGGCCGCTGCCACCTCCTACCGGCTGCTGCTCGCGGCACGTCTGCTCACCGCGCTCGCCCAGGCGCTGTTCTGGGCGGTGACAGGGCCGGTCGCGGTCGGCCTGTTCGCACCGGGAGTGCGCGGGCGGGTGGTCGGGGCGCTGTCCGTCGCCGGTTCACTCGCCCTCGTGGCCGGAGTCCCCGCCGGGACCTGGCTCGGCCGGCACACCGACTGGCCGGTGCCGGTCGCGTCGCTGGCGGGCCTGGGTTCGGTCAGCCTCGTCACGATCGCCGTGCTGCTGCCCACGTCACGTCCGGAAGAAGGGCACGCGGCCTACGGGAGCCATCCCGACGCCCGCCGGTTCGGCGCCGTGCTGGCGGCCGGGACCCTGTCCGCCACCGGGGCGTTCGCGGGTTACACCTACATCGTGAGATTCCTCGGCGAGGTGAGCGGCTTCTCGCCGAGCGCGGTCAACGCCCTCTTCGTGGCGTTCGGCATCGCGTGCCTGGCCGGGGTGACCGTGACCGGGGCACTCCTGGACCGCTTCCCGCACTCCGCGCTCACCACGGCGGTGGCCACACAGACGGCGGGCATGCTCGGCCTGTACGCGGCGGGCACCGACCGCACGGCGACGGTGGCGTCGCTGCTGCTGGTGGGCGGAGCACTCGGTCCCGTCTTCATGGCCGCCCAGAACGAGATGCTCCACGTCGCGCCCCGCCGCACGGACCTCGCCCTCGCCGCCAATTCCGGCGCCTACAACGCCGGAATCGCGACCGGCGCCGCGCTCGGAGGCCTGCTCCTGCCGCACGTCGGCGTACGGAACACATTCCTCGCCGGCGGCCTCCTGACGGCCACGGCCTGCACGGTGCTCCTGATGGAACGTCTGCTCCCCACCCGCCAGGTCTGACAACTCCGGCGAACGACGCACAGCGATCCCCACCAGAAGCGTCACATCTCCTTCACCACTCCTCTACTCTTAGTGCTTCCACGTTCAACCAAGGGGAACGACGTGACCAACCCGTACACGACGCCGAACCGGCCCGCGCGGAAGTGGGCGCGGAAGCGCTACGTCCTGCCCGCCCTCGGCCTCGCCTTCCTCCTCGGCATCGGAGCCGGTGCGTCCGACTCGCAGCCGAACGACGACGCCGAACCGGCCGCGGCCACGGCGCGGCCCACCACGACCGTCACGGCCACGACCACCGCCACCACGACGGCGGAGCCCGACCCCGCGCCCACCGTCACACGAACCGTGAAGGTCAGGGTCACGGAAACCGTCACCGCCGCGCCGGCCGCCGGACCGGGCCCCGACGACAGCAGCGGCGGCGGCAGCGTCTCCTACCAGAACTGTGCCGCCGCCCGGGCCGCCGGAGCCGCACCCGTCCACCGCGGCGATCCCGGCTACGGCCGTCACCTCGACCGCGACGGCGACGGAACCGGCTGCGACTGGGGATGACGCCCACGCCCCACCCCGGCCCCCGGGCCCGGCCGGTCCGCCCGGCACATCACCCCGCGACCGCCTCCAGCTCCGCGCGGAAGCGCGAGGTGTACGGGTGCTCCGCCCCGAGGGTGCCGACGCTGACGTCGACCACCGTCTGCATCAGCGCCCGCGCCTGCCCGGCACGGCCCGCGGTGCTCAGCACCATCGCCAGGTCGGCCTGGGCCCTGAGCGTGTCCGGGTGTTCGGCGCCCTGGTGCCGCTGTCGTACGGCGATGACGTCCCGCGTGACGGTCTCGGCCTCCGCCAGCCGGCCCGCCGTACGCAGGACGACCGCCAGGAGATGGCGTGCGGACCAGCTGTCGCGATGCCCGGGGCCGAGCACCCGGTCGAGGTCCCGCAGCGCGGCGCGTACGACGGGCTCGGCCTCGTAAGGCCTGGTCAGGGCCAGCGCGCGGCCCAAGCTGAGGCGCGCGGTCAGCGCCACCGCATGGTCGGCGCCGAAGGCCCGCAGGGCGTGGGTGACGGCGCTGCGGGCGAGTTCGTAGGCGGGTGCGCAGCGGCGCTGCTCACCGAGGTTGTCGGCCAGCCGGGCCATCGTGGTCAGCGTGGCCGGGTGATCCGGGCCCAGCAGGCACTTCTGCCCTTCGAGGGCGTGCTGCAACTGGACCTCGGCGCGCGTGTACCGGGCGAGTCCGTTCAGGGCGAGCGCGTAGTCGGCGCGGGCCTGGAGGATGTCGGCGTCCTCGGTGTCCGGCCCGGTGGGCGGGCGGCCCAGGGCGCGGGCGTAGAGCCGCGCCGAGGTGGCGAAGTCGCCGTCGTCGAGGGCACGTCGGGCCTGCCGGAGGTCTTCGTCGACGGTGGGCGCGGTCATCGCGGCTGATCCTCCACGCGTGATCGAGTACGGGTGGGCTCACACGCCCCTGCCCCGGCACCGTGACGGCCGTGGGCGGTACGGACAGCGACGCGCACCGACCGTGTGGGAACGGCCGAGGACCCGCGATCGACGATCCGGCGGTCTCGGACGATCACCGAAGGGCCGCGTCCGGTGGGGCGGCGGTGCGGAGCGGGGCCGAGGAGGCGGGGCGGCGGGGCGGGCCCGGGCCCCGCCCGGCCGGGCTCCCGCCGCCCGGCATCCACCTACCGGCTCCCCTGTCCGCGACGATCACCGGCCGGCGAGCGCGGCGGCGCCGGAGATACGGCGGGATACGGCGGTGACGCATCGTCGGTACCGGCCGGGGACCGCGGCGCGTGCGTGAGCCCGCGCACCGGCGGCCGGTTGTCACGTCCCGCATACCGCGTGCCGCGCGCCGTCGAGCCGGTCAGTCGACCAGCGGGCCGCCGCCCAGTCGCTCGAACTGCTGCTGCACGTTGGCCGCGAAGGCCTGCGGCTCACCGCCGGAGTAGCCCTGCCCGCCGGTGCTCATGGCCACCGTGAGTACGCCCTTGAACGGGGCGCCCGGGGAGGTGCGCACCGGGGTGCACAGGAAGCTGTACTCCTGCGGCATCGGGGCGTCGCACGTCCTGAGCGCCACCTGAGGCACCGAGACGGGCCGGCCCGAGCCGAGCGCGTCGTCCATCGCCCGGAAGACACCGACCGCGTCGAGGCCGGGCAGCACCTGTCGGCCCGGGCTGAACTGGCGGACCATGCCGAAGGCCTGGCCCTGCCTGCCGTTGGCGTAGCGCAGCAGGTGCTCGGGGCCCTCGGTGAGCATGATGGGGAACGGCGCCCCGTCGAAGACCGCGAACAGCTCCTGCTGCTGGGCGAGCAGGCTGTCGCGCAGCCGGAACTCGGAGAGCAAGGTGTCCGTCAGCTCGTGCATGCCCTGGCGCAGCTGGCGGTCCCAGGCACGGGGCTTGAAGTCCGCGACGCACACGGTGCCGAGGATCATGCCCGTGTTGTCGCGCAGCGGGGTGCCGAGGTAGGAGCGCACGCCGAGGTCGTTGACGAGTGCGTTGCCCTTGAAGCGTGGGTAGTCGAAGACGTCGTCGAGGGCCAGCTGGGTCTGCTGGGCGACGACATGGGGGCAGAAGCCGTAGTCGCTCGGCGCCTCACGGGCGAGGTTGCTCAGGTCGAACGGGATTCCGCCGCCGTCCGCGTCCGCCGGGTCGTCGGGCGAGGACGTGGGCGTGTACAGGCCCCGGAACATCTGCCGCTCGTCGTTGATGAAGTTGACCATGGCCAACGGCGCATGGGTGAAACTGGCCGCGAGGCGCGCAATACGGTCAAACGTGGCTTCCGCCTCGTTCGTATTGAGGCCGAGAATCCTCAGCCGCAGCGTCCTCTGTTCGCCGGCGAGACGATCGTGTTCGGATGACAGGGATTCCATGAGAGCCGATCAAACCAGAGATTCGGCGCCGATGGGCCACCCCTCTCGGTCATTCCCTGCTCTGCTGTCACACCGTCACCATCATCGGTCCTCTGCGAACTTGACCCAAAGGCGGTCGGAACCGACCCTTCGGATCCGGTCGACAGGTGACCATTCGAGGATTCTGTCCACGTTTCCCGATGTTTGAACCTCGGCCGATCACTTCCCGTCATTTCTCGCATGGCGAAGAACGGAAACGGTTTTGCGCCGGACAATCGTGCGGTGGGCTTGTTTCCGTCGCCGGTTCCCCCAGACCGACGTGACACACACTACTCGAACACCCCTTCGAACCTGAGATGGCAGATGCCACAGGAATTGGTGTTACGCACGTTCACATCGCTCCTCTGGGGGGCAACACCCCCCACTGGGGGTCGCGGCCCGCGTCTGGCCCGTTCACAGCGGCCACCGCGTCAAGGCTGCCGTTGAAAGCGGCAGTTACGTTGGAGCAAGGTCAACTACGCCATAACGTAGAACAGTGGCGATCGCATGGAACGGAGTGCTCTCAATGAACAGGTCCGACGTGGACGCTCGGTCAGTGGCGGTGATCGGCATGGCCTGCCGGCTGCCCGGTGCGTCAGGACCGGACGAACTGTGGGCTCTGCTGCGCGCGGGCATCGACGCCACGAGCGAGACACCCGGTGACCGGTACGACGTGGATGCCCTCCATGCGCACGAGCCCACGCGTGGCCGGATAGCCGGTCGCCGCGGTGGCTACGTCGACGGCGTCGCCGACTTCGACGCCGAGTTCTTCGCCATGTCCCCCACCGAGGCCACCGAGCTCGACCCGCAGCAGCGCCTGTTGCTGATGACCGCCTGGGACGCGCTGGAGAACGCCGGCCAGCGTCCCGACGGTCTCGCGGGCACCCGGACCGGGGTGTTCGTGGGCAACGCCCGCGCCGACTACCTCGAAGTCAGCCTGCGCGGCCAGGAGACCGTGACGGCCGCCAACCTCAACAACTTCCGTTCCCTGCTGCCCGCCCGGCTCTCCCACTTCTTCGACTTCCGCGGCCCCAGCGTCGTGGTGGACACGGCCTGCGCCTCGTCGCTCGTCGCCGTGCACCAGGCCGTGCAGAGCCTGCGGGCCGGGGAGAGCCCGCTGGCCCTGGCCGCCGGTGTGAACATCCCGCTCCGTGCGGACGAGAGCCTCGTCCTCAGCCACGCCGGCGCCATGGCCCACGACGGACGCTCCAAGTTCGGCGACGCGAGCGCGGACGGATACGTGCCCAGCGACGCCGTGGCGGTCGTCGTGCTCAAGCCCCTGGCCGCCGCGCTCGCCGACGGCGACCGCATCCGCGCCGTCATCCAGGGCAGCGCCGTCGGCAACGACGGCCGCACCAGCGACACGGTCCTCAACCCGTCGCTGCAGGGCCAGATCGACGTACTCCGCTGGGCGTACGAGGACGCCGGGGTGAACCCGGCCGACGTCGACTACGTCGAGGCGCACGGCTCGGGTTCGCCCGCCCTCGACCCGCTGGAACTGACCGCGCTGGGCCAGGTGCTCGGCGCGGGCCGCCCCGACGACCGGCCACTGATGGTCGGCTCGGTCAAGACCAACATCGGGCACGCCGAGGCCGGCGGCGGCATGGCCGGCCTGATCAAGGCGGTGCTGTGCCTGGAGCACGGCCAGATCCCGGCCAGCCTGCACCTGAACACCCCCAACCCGAACGTCGAGTGGGAGCGGTTGCCCATCACCGTGCCACGCAGACTCACCCCGCTGCCCGAGCGCGGCAAAGCAGCCGTCGCCGGGATCAGCGGACAGGGCTCCTCGGCCCTCAACGCCCACGTGGTCCTGCGCCAGGCCCGCTTCCCCGTCTCCCCCGCCCTCCCCGCCCCGGACGGCACCCCCTATGTACTGACGATCTCCGCGCACAGCGCCACCGCCCTCCAGACGCTCGTCCAGTCCTACATCGACTGGCTGCGCCCCGGCGGCGCCGGAACCGCGTACGCGCTGCGCGACATCTGCTACAGCGCCCTGGCCCGTCGCGGGCACCACGCGTACCGGACGGCCGTCCTCGGCAGCAGCCACGCGGACCTGGTGGCCGCCCTCACCGGGACGCCGCAGCTGGACGGGCGCCCCCTGTCGGCCCTCGCCGAGCGCTACCGCCAGGGCGAGGACGTGGACTGGGCGGCCGTGTTCGGATCGCCCGGGAACTTCGTGCCACTGCCTCCCTACCCGTGGCAGACCCGCCGGTACTGGCCCGGCGCGGCGCCCGACGACGGCGGCGGCAGCGACCTCGCCGCCTGGGTGCTGCGCGAGCACGCGCGCACCGGCTTCGACGACGCCTCCTCTCTTACCGACATCGGTATCGACTCGCTGGCGAAGCTGCGGATCGTCGTGGAGCTGGCCAAGCGCTGCCGCCAGGAGGTCGACCCGGAGGGCTTCGGCCGGCTCCGCACGGTCGGCGAACTGCGGCAGTGGACCCGCGAACTGCAGACGGCCGGCCGATGAACGAACCGCGCACCGTCTACGACTGGTTCGCCCGTTCCGCCGCCGCGCATCCGGAGGAACCGGCCCTCGAAATCGACGGAAGACAGCTGACCTACGGGCAACTGCGCGACCTCGCGGAGCGCCTCGCCGCCCGCCTCACCGACACGGCCGGCGCCGCCCCCCGCCGGGTCGGACTGCTCGCCGCACGCTCGGTGACCGCGTACGCCGGATACCTCGCAGCGCTGCGGGCCGGTGCGGCCGTCGTGCCGCTCAACCCCGAGCACCCCGCCTCGCGCACCGCCCAGATCGTCAGGGCGGCCGGCCTCGACCTGGTCCTGGCCGAGGACCCGGCGGCGGCCACCACGGACCTGGGCGTGCCCGTCCAGGTCGCCGGACCCGCGGAGCTCGACGCCCTCGCCGCCGGCCCCGTACCGGACGTGCCGCACCGGCAGGCCGGACCGGACGACCTCGCCTACATCATCTTCACCTCCGGTTCGACCGGCGCCCCCAAGGGCGTCCCGGTACGGCACAGCAACATCTGCGCCTATCTGGAGCAGGTCGCCGGCCGGTACGACATCGGACCCGGCAGCCGTCTGTCGCAGACCTTCGAGCTGACCTTCGACGGTTCCGTCCACGACCTGTTCGTCGCCTGGGCGGGCGGGGGCACGCTCGTGGTGCCCCTGCGCAGCCAGCTGATGTCGCCGGTGAGCACGGTCAACACCCTGCGGCTCACCCACTGGTTCTCCGTGCCGTCGCTGATCTCCTTCGCCTCCCGCCTGGGCACCCTCAAGCCGGGCAGCATGCCCACGCTGCGCTGGAGCGTCTTCGGCGGCGAACCGCTCACCGTCGCAGCGGCCCGCGAATGGCGTACGGCCGCTCCGGCCAGCCGTCTCGAAGTCCTGTACGGGCCCACGGAACTGACCATCTCCTGTACCGCCTACCGGTTCCCCGACGACATGGCCGACTGGCCACGCACGCCCAACGGCACGGCGCCGATAGGAGTCTGCTACCCCGCCCTCGACCTGCTGCTGCTCGACGAGAAGGGCCGGCCCGGCGACAGCGGAGAGCTCTGTGTGCGCGGCGCCCTGCGGTTCTCCGGCTATCTGGAGGCCACGCACAACAGGGGCCGCTTCCTCACCGACGACCTGCGCCCCGCCGGCGACGGCCCGCCCCAGGAGAGTTACTGGTACCGCACGGGCGACCGGGTCACGGTGCGTGACGGCCAGCTGATCCACCTGGGCCGCACCGACCACCAGGTCAAGATCCGCGGACACCGGATCGAGCTGGGTGAGATCGAGGCCGCGCTGCGGCAGCAGCCCGGCGTGCGCGACGCGATAGCCGTCACCGTGCCGGCCCCCGACGGCGAGCCGGAACTCATGGCGGCCGTCAGCGGCTCCGGCTGCGACCCCGACCGGATCTACGCCTCGCTCGGCGGCCGGCTGCCGCCGTACATGATGCCCCGCCGGATCGCGGCCCTGGACCGACTGCCGCTCAACCCGAATGGCAAGATCGACCGCCGGGCCCTGCTCACCGAACTCGGCAACGCTCGCTGACCGACTGCGCCGCGGGCAACAACCCCCCACACCTTCCCGACTCATCCACGTCTGTTGTGAGGCATCCGCATGTACGACGCCATCGTGGTGGGGGCGCGCTGCGCCGGCGCGTCAACCGCCCTGCTGCTGACCCGAGCGGGACACCGGGTACTCCTGGTCGACAAGGGGACGTACGGCTCCGACACCCTCTCCACCCATCTGATCCACCAGCCCGGCGTGGCGGCGCTCGGCCGGTGGGGCCTGCTCGACCAGGTGCGCGCCTCGGGGTGCCCGCCGCTGACGCACACGAGGTACGAGGTCGCCGACATCCGTATCGAGGGGGGCGCCCGGGGAGTGGACGGGCACCACGAGGGTTTCGCGCCGCGCCGCCGCGTCCTGGACCCCCTGCTGATCGACGCGGCGGTCGCGGCGGGCGCCGAGTACCGCGAGCGCTGCCGGGTGACCGGCCTGCTGCGGGACGAGGCGGGACGCGTCGTCGGCATCGAGGGCACGTACGGCGGCCTGGCCTTCACCGAACGCGCGCCCCTGGTGATCGGCGCGGACGGCATGCGGTCCGCCGTCGCCGACGCGGTGGGGGCCCCGTACACGGCGCACGACGACCGGCTGACCTGCGCCTACTACACGTACTGGCCGGACGTGACGGGCTGCCTCGAGTTGTACGAGCGGCACGGCGGCTGGGTCGCCGCCGTGCCCACCAACGACGATGCCACCCTGGTCCTCGCCTACTTCCCGCAGGAACGCTTCGACGAGGTCCGCGCCGACGCCCGCCTCGCCTACCAGGAGCAGATCCGCAGTACGGCGCCCGCACTGAGCGACCGGCTGCGCGGCAGTGAGCCGGTGGAGCGCCTGCGCGGCACCGGCGACCAGCAGAACTTCTTCCGGCAGGCCGCCGGACCCGGCTGGGCCCTGGTCGGCGACTCCGGACACCACAAGGACTCCATCACGGCCCGCGGCATCAGCGACGCGTTCTGGCAGTCGGAGACCCTGGTGCGGGAGGTGCAGGGCACGCTGGGCGGTGACCCCGCACAGCTGGACGCGGCGCTCGCCCGGTTCGCCGAGGAACGCGACCGGCATCTCACTCCGGGCTACGAGGCAACGCTCGGCGTGGCCCGGCTCGACCCGCACGAGCAGCGCCTGTCGCTGCTGCGGGCCGTGCAGTCGGACCCGGAACTCACGGCGATCTACTTCGACATGGTGGCGGGGATAGCCTCCGCGGGCGCGCTCTACACTCCCCGTCTGCTGGCCCTGCTGTGACGGACTTACGCACCGGTCGGTACCGGGCATCGGACCCATCAGGACGCGAAGCGCTCAACTGCGCAGATGCACAGCGCAAGTTGCCTCGGCCCGAGGTGACGCTGCGCGACGCTACTGATAACGTGCAGCTCGCGCGATGCTCGATCACAGTGCGCCACCAGGCCACTGCGCGGGGAAGGTCGGCGCTGCGCACCCCCAAGACACCGGTGTATCGCTGCTGCACGAGGAATCAGATGCCAGGCACCCGCGACCGGCGGCCACGTCACCGCTCCGCTCCGCGCAGAACTCTGCGACCCTCGTTCGTCGTCCCGTTCCTCGTCCCCGCTGTCTGCCTGGGCGGACTGTGGGGCTATACGGCGGCCACCCTCGTAGACGAACAGATCCAACTCCACACGGACTCCGACCACATTTCGGCCGCCCGTCCGGTGCAGGAGGTGCTGACGCGGCTGCAGGAGGAGCGCCGGCTCACCGCACTGTGGCAGACCGGCCGTTCGAGCTCCGCACGCAAGAACCTCAACTCGGCGCGCGAGAAGACCGACGCCTCCGTCACGCAGTTCCGGCGCGTCACCTCCGCCCTCGACACGAGCGCCCTCCGGTCGGAGACCCGGGCGCTCGACGTGGCGCTGGAGTCGCTGACGGACCACCGCAGGGCCATCGACTCCCGGGCCGTGCCGACGGGGGACTCGTTCGCGTTCTTCACCGACGCGGTCAATCAGGGCCTCACCCTGCTGGCGTCGGCCGTGCACAGCGAGGACGGCGAACTCGACTCCGGCGCCGAAGCCATAGTCTCCCTGGCGCAGATCACGGAGATGCTCGCCCGCGAGGACACGCTCCTCGCCGGTTCGCTGCCCGGCGGCCGGCTCAGCGCCGCGGACCACACCCGGTTCTCCCAGTACCTGGCCGTCCAGCGGGCGGTCCGGGCACGTCTGACCACGGACGACCTGCCCGGCGACGCGGCCGCGATGTACCAGCAGATCACCGGCGGTGCCCAGTGGGGCACGGTGACCTCGGTCGAGCAGGCAGTCAGCGGTGGCGACGGCAAGTCCCTGCCGGATCAGGCGTCCACCTCCTGGCCGAGGGCCGCCGACGGGGTGGTCGGCGGTTTCCAGACCCTGGGCGGCGACTCGCTGGACGCGCTGACCGTCGAGGCCGAGGACCGCTCCCACGAACTGCTGCTGGCCACGCTCCTGGGCACGGCGGTCACGCTCGCGGCTCTGGTCGGTGGGGTGTTGCTGGCCCTGCGTTCCCGTCGCTCGACGACCGGCCGGCTCTCCGAGCTGCGGTCCAACACCCAGCAGCTGGCGGCGACCAAGCTGCCCGACATACTGGCCCGCAGCGCACGGGGCGAGCAGCTGGACCCGGCCGCGATGTCCCAGCACATGCAGCAGACGACCGACGAATACGGTCAGCTGTCCGCGGCCATCGACCAGCTGGTACAGGTCGCCGCGGACTCCACGCTCCAGCAGTCCCGGGGCCGTGAGGGCACCGAGAAGGTCGTCGCGCAGCTCATCCGCCGCGCGCAGATCCTGATCCACCGTCTGATCTCGCTGCTGGACGACCTCGAGCGCAAGCACGAGGACTCGGACCTGCTGAAGGACATCTTCAAGGTCGACCACCTGGCCACCCGTGTGCGTCGGCACACGGAAAACCTGATGATCCTCAGTGGTGCCGCGCCCAACCGTCGTATGACGCCACCCGTGCCGATCACCGACCTGATGCGCAGTGCGGTGTCGGAGACCGAGCAGTACACCCGGGTCAGGGTGCGGAACACGCCGGCGGACCGGCGGCTGGCGCTCAGCGGCCGGGCCGTCGCCGACGTCACGCACCTGCTCGCGGAGCTCCTCGAGAACGGCACCAGTTTCTCCCCGCCGCACACGCAGGTGGTCGTCAGCGCGCACCGGGTCGGCAAGGGCCTCGCGCTGCACGTCGAGGACCAGGGCCTCGGCATGCCGCACGAGCAGCGCGAGCACGCGAACCAGTTGCTCGCCCGGCCGCCGAAGGTCGACATGACGGCGCTGGGCGAGGACCCGCGCCTGGGCCACTTCGTGGTGGCGCGCCTCGCCGAACGGCACGGCATCAGGGTCTCCCTGCGCGAGTCGGACTACGGCGGCACCCTCGCCGTGGTGATCCTGCCCGTGGAGTTGCTGGAAGAGGTCTCCTCTCCGGTTCTCGACCAGCTCGAGTCGTCCGTCAGCGGCCGTCCCCTCGTCGACGGCCGGCCCAAGACCCCGCCGGCCGCCGTCGCCGACCGGCCGCCCGTGCGTCACGAAGCACTCGTGGGCGCGCCCGAGGATCCGCTCGCGGGCGACGTCATCACGCACTCACGGCTGTCGGACAGCAGCGGTTTCCCCGAGTACGGAGGTGCAGGCCTGTTGCCCCCACCGTCGGATCACCCCGCGCCCATGGCGCCGGAGCCTGCCGAGCCGATGGCCCAGCAGCCGATGCCTTCCTCCGCCATCTACCGCGATCCGCAGCCGGACCGGCAGGCGCCGTCCGCGCAACCCGTCTCAGCGCCGAGCGGGCCGTCGGGTCTGCCGCGCCGGGCCAGGGGGGCCACGCGGCCCCGGCCCGCCTCGTCCACGCAGGCGCCCGTACCCCCGAGGCGGGACTCCATTCCGTCCGGGCAGGGACTGACGCCGTCCGGGCAGGGGCTGGCTCCGTCCGGTCACGCGGTGAATCCGTCCGGTCCGTCCGGGCGAGGGGCGACTCCGCCCGGCCAGGGTCTGACGCCGCCGCCCGGGCGGGTTCCCCCACGGGACTCCGGCCGGCCGCCGGCCACTCCTTCGTCCCCGGTGCCGGAGACCCCCCGTCCGCTGAGCACTCCCTCGATTCTGCCGCAGCGGGTCAAGGGAGCCAGCCTGGCACAGCAGCTGCGCAAAGAGGCGACGCAGGGCAACGACCGGCACGAGGACGACGAAACCATCTCCCCCGCCGCGTCGGCCCGCGCGATGAGCGCCATCCACCAAGGGCTGAAGCGGGCCTGGACAGCCCAGGACGACGAGCCACCCGGTGAGTACGGGCGGCAGGACGATTCGGCAGGACCCAGTGCCCACGAACTGTGAGGAACGCATTCGCAATGACTGAGCAGGTACACACCGGACCTCAACTGGACTGGCTCCTTGATGCCCTGGTGGACCGGATTCCGGAGATCCGCTGCGCTATCGTGCTCACCGGAGACGGCCTCCTCATCGGCAAGTCCAAGGAGATGCTCCGCGACGACGCCGAGCACCTGTCCGCCGTGGCCTCGGGTGTGCACAGCCTCGCCCGCGGCGCCGCGCGTCACTTCCACAGCGGGTGGGTCCAGCAGACCGTCATCCAGATGGAAAAGGCGTTCCTCTTCGTCACGGCGGCGGGCAAGGGCGCACGACTGGCCGCGCTCGCCTCGCAGGAGGTGGACGTCGGGATGATGGCGTACGAGATGGGCACACTCGTCAAGCAGGTGGGTCAATACCTGTCGGCGGCACCGCGCGTACAGTCCCCTGACGGCTCCATCCACGATGCGTGAGCCGCGGTGGCGCGACGGCCCTGATGCCGGGCGCTACCTACGGCCCTACGCCATCACGGGCGGGCGCACCCGCCACAGCCAGCACGCGTTCACACTGATCACACTCATAGTGGCGCGGTCCGAGCAGAAGTCCGAGCATGGTCATCTCGAGCCGGAAGCGGCTCAGATCATGGACCTCTGCCGGGACCGCGCCATGGCGCTCGCCGAGGTCGCTGCCTTTCTGGACCTGCCCATCAGCGTGGTGAAGGTGCTGTGCGGTGATCTGCTCGAGTCCGAGCTGATCATCGTGCAGTCACCACCGGGGCGGGAGAGCCGGCCGAGCGTGGAACTCATCGAAAGGGTGATGGATGGTATCCGTCAACTCTGAGCCGGTCATGCCGACCGCGCTGAAGATCCTCATCGCGGGCGGCTTCGGCGTGGGCAAAACCACCATGGTGGGCTCGGTGAGTGAGGTTCCTCCTCTGGAGACCGAGGAGCGCATGACGGAGGCGAGCCTCGGCATCGACGACCTGTCCGGTGTGGAAGGCAAGTCGTCGACGACCGTCGCGATGGACTTCGGCCGCATCACGATCGCACCCGACCTGGTGCTGTACCTGTTCGGCACCCCGGGTCAGGACCGGTTCTGGTTCATGTGGGACGACCTGGCCGTGGGTGCCCTGGGCGCGGTCGTCCTCGCCGACACCAGGCGACTGGAGTCGTCGTTCGCGTCAATAGACTTCTTCGAGGAGCGTGGCATCCCGTTCGCCGTGGGTGTCAACTGCTTCCACGGGCGCCGCGACTGCTCGGCCGACCAGGTGCGTTCGGCGCTGGCGCTGGATCCGACGACCCCGGTCGTCCTGTGCGACGTGCGGGACCGGTACTCCAGCAAGCAGGTCCTGCTGTCCGTGCTGCAGGCGGCCCGCACCCGCGCCGCCCTGCACAGCGCCGTGAGCACGGGTCGCTGACCGTCCGATCATCACTTCGCCGGGTGCGGGCCTGTCCCGCACCCGGCGTTCTGCTGTCCCGGCCGGCCTGACGGCCTCTCCCTTTTTTCTGACGTGCTGACAGATCCAGTACAACCATGGGGATGTCTTGCGGGTCACACCAGGTAGGAGCAAGCGGCTCCAAGCCTCACAAGGGGGAAATATGCGATTCACCCGTTCTGCCATGGCCGCCGCAGCGTTGGCCGCGCTGGCGCTGGGCACGACCACGGCCCTGGCGGCGCCCGCCTCGGCCGCGCCCAACGTCACTCCGCAGAACGTTTGCGGCAGCGGCTACCAGACCGTGAACTCGGCGCCCATCGGCTCGCTGGGCACCGTGTACCTGACGTACAACGCCACGAGCGGCATGAACTGCGTCACGACCATCCGCAGCAACCCGGGCACGGCCGTGGACATGTCCGCCTGGATCTCCATCGCCGACAGCGAGGAGGGCGACTACGACTACGGGACGTACACCTCCTACGCCGGGCCGACCTACGCCTACGGCAAGGGTCACTGCGCCGACTGGGGCGGCAGCATCGAGAACATCTACGTGTCGGTGTACGGCTCCAACTGCGGCGCGCTGAAGGAGCACCGGGTCACCACCGTCCGCTGACCACCGCTTCCCGCGCGGCCCGCCACCGGCAGGCCGCGCGGGAAGCCGCACGTCCCCCGCTCGCCCTGGCAGAACACGCGACGCCGCCAGGGCGAGTACTCATGTCGCGGGGGTGCCGCGCGTCGCGAGGCCGGGCCGTCGGGCCGGACCGCCGGTAACCGCCGGGCCGCGCGGGGTGAAAGTTATTGACAGGCCACTTGTCGCTGATGAAACTAACTGCCACCCATGGGGAACATTCCCGTCCGCATGGCATCCCGATGATGGAGGGACGCCGTATGACCCCGCGTCTGCAGCATCAGGCTGAAGAGGCCGCCACGTCGCCGCGATCACGCAGAGCACTGCTGGCGGGGTCGGTGGGCAATTTCATCGAATGGTACGAATTCGGCGTCTACGGATATTTCGCCACCATCATCGCCGCCAACTTTTTCACTCCCGACGGCGGCAGTGACGCCGAAGGGCTCGTGAAGACGTACGCGTCCTTCGCGCTCGCCTTCTTCTTCCGGCCGATCGGCGCGGCCTTCTTCGGGCGCCTCGGTGACCGGATGGGACGACGGCCCGTGCTGATCATCGTCATCCTGCTGATGACCGGCGCGACGACCTTGATCGGCGTGCTGCCGACGTACGCCACGGTGGGGGCCGCGGCGCCCTGGCTGCTCACGCTGCTGCGCATCGTCCAGGGGCTGTCCGCGGGAGGGGAGTTCGGCGGGGCCGTCTCGATCATGACGGAGTTCGCCCCCCGGGGCAGACGCGGACTGTACGGGTCCTGGCAGTCCTTCACCGTGGCGCTCGGTCTGCTCGCCGGAGCCGGTATCGCAGCCGTGCTGGCCGGTGCGCTGTCCGAGGTGCAGCTCCACGACTGGGGCTGGCGGCTGCCGTTCCTGCTGACACTGCCCCTGGGTCTGATCGCCCTGTGGCTGCGCCTGAAGCTGGAGGAGACGCCGTCGTTCCGGCGGGCCCGGGGCGAGAAGGCCCCGTCCCCGACCCCCGAAGCCGCTGCGAAGCAGGCGGGGGCGGGCACCCCGGCGCCGCCCGCCCCCGTACGTGAGCAGGCCAGGGCCATCGCGCTCGGCGCCGGGCGGCTCATGGGCTGGTCCGCGGCGGGCTACACCTTCCTGGTCGTCCTGCCGTCGTACCTGCAGAACACGCTCGACGCCACGTTCCAGCAGGCCCTCGTCGCCACGGTCCTCGCCAACCTCGGGTTCGCCGCCTCCATCATCCCGGCGGGCGTGCTCAGCGACCGGGTCGGGCGGCGGGCGGTGATGACGGCGGGCGCGGTGCTCGTGGCCCTCCTCGCCTTCCCCCTCATGCATGTGCTGCAGGACTCGGGCGCCTCGACGACCGCGAAGGGCGTCGCCGTGTTCGTCGCGGGCGCGGTTGTCGGTCTGATGGCGGGGCCCGGGCCGGCCATGCTCGCCGAGATGTTCCCGACCAGTGCCCGCTACACGGGGCTCGGTCTGGCGTACTCGCTGTCCAACGCGGTGTTCTCCGGCTGCGCGGGACTGATCATCACCGAGGTGATCGAGCGGACCGGCAACATCGACATCCCGGCGTACTACGTGGTCGTGACCTGCGTCGTCAGTGCGGTCGCGCTGCTCACCCTGCGCGGCGACGACCATCGTCGGGCGCTGCGCGACTAGACGGCCCGACGGGCCCGGAGAGATCGGGAGAGAGACATGCGGGTGCTGGGGCTCATGTCGGGCACGTCCCACGACGCGGTCGACGCGGCGGCGGCCGATCTGCGGCTGGAGGGGGACACCCTCCTGCTCACCCCGCTGGGAATGGTGAGCGCGCCCTACCCGGAGGAACTGCGGGCCGGCCTGGCCGCCGCGCTGCCGCCCGCGGCGACCACGATGCGGGACGTGTGCCGTCTGGACACCCGGATCGGGCAGGCCTTCGCGGCGGTGGCCGGCCGGGCCGACCGGGAGGTGTGCGACGGGCGCGCAGACCTCGTCGTCTCGCACGGGCAGACGGTCTATCACTGGGTCGAGGACGGCCGGGTGCACGGCACGCTGCAGATCGGTTCGCCCGCCTGGATCGCCGAGGCCACCGGGTGCCCGGTGGTGTCCGACCTGCGCAGTCGTGATGTCGCGGCGGGCGGTCAGGGCGCGCCTCTGGTGAGCGTCTTCGACACCCTGTGGCTGAACGGCCGGCCCGGCGTGCCCGCCGCACTGAACCTCGGGGGCATCGCCAACGTCACCGTCGCCGCCGGTCCCGACGGTCCGGTCGCGTTCGACACCGGACCGGCGAACGCCCTGGTCGACGCGGCGGTGCACGCCCTCACCGGGGGCCGACTCGACTACGACCAGGACGGGCGCCTGGCGGCCCGGGGCAGCGTCGACGCCGCTCTGCTGCGGCGGCTCCTGGACGAGCCGTACTACGCGAAGCCGCCGCCGAAGACGACCGGGAAGGAACTGTTCCACTGGCCCTATCTGCGGGACGCGCTGGCCGGCCGCGAGTCCCTCCCCGTCGAGGACGTCGTGGCCACGGTCACCGAACTGACGGCTCGTACGGTCGCCGACGCGGTCCGCTCGGCGGGGGCGAGCGAGGTCGTCGCCTCGGGCGGCGGGACCCGCAACCCGATCCTCATGGCCATGCTCCGTGTCGCGCTGGGCGGCGGCATCCCGCTGCGGACCTCCGACGAGCTCGGACTGCCGTCGGCGGCGAAGGAGGCCTATGCCTTCGCCGTCCTGGGGTTCCTCACCGTGCACGGGCTGGCGGGGACGGTACCCACCTGCACCGGCGCCCGTGGGCCCAGTGTCCTGGGGTCGATCACGCCCGGGCGGCGGCCGCTGCGGCTGCCGGAGCCCGCCGCGGTGCCGCCCGTACGTCTCGTCCTGTGCCCGGGCGGCGGCGTGAGCGGAGGCTGAGACGGCCGGGTGAGGCGGCCCCCGGGGCGCCGCCTCACTCCGTCACCCACAAGTGCGGGCCGGCTGCGGGTCAGTCGCCGCGCCGGTGGAGTTCCAGGTCCGTGACCACGGGGCGGTGGTCCGAGGCATCGGTCGCCACCGCGTGAGCGGCTGTCACCGTGATGTCGGGCGAGACGGTGACGAAGTCGATCTGCTTGACCGGCGCGATGGCCGGGTAGGTCCCGCCGACGCCGTGCGTGGCGTCCCGCAGTTCCTCCCACAGCGGTGCCAACTCCGGGGCGGACGCCTCCGCGTTGAAGTCGCCGACCAGGACCTTCGGCCCGTCGTCGGCGGCGAGCACCTTGAGCGTGTCCGCGACCTGGGCCGCCCGGACCGACGGGTCGGCCCGGTAGTCCAGGTGCGTGACGTAGACGTGCGCGTGCGCGCCGCGCACGTTGACCGTCACCTCGGCGAAGCCGGGCGCCGGAGCCGGCGGGGAACCGGGCGTCTGGGTGGAGAGGCGGGTGATCTCGTGGTTCTCGGCCTCCAGCACCGGGTAGCGGCTCAGCACCGCCACGCCGTACTGCCGGCGCTCGTCGCCCGGTGCGGCCGGGTCCATGTCGTAGATCGGCGCGAAGAAGACCCGCATGCCGAGTTTCCCGGCCAGTGCCCGGGCCTCGTCCACGAAGTCACTGCGGGCGCCCCAGTGGACGTCGACCTCCTCGAGCCCGATCACGTCGGCGTCCAGGTCGCGCAGGGCCCGCGCGGTGCGGTCGAGGTCGAAGACGCCGTCCTCGCCGGCCCCGGCGTGGATGTTGTACGTCGCCACGCGCAGCGGTGTCGCGGGGGCCCGCGTGCCGGGCACGTCTGCGTCCGCGGCGGTCGCCGGTGCCGCTGTGGCGAGCACCGCGGCGGCCAGCAGGACGGCGGCGGCACGGCCGTGGGCGACGGGGCGGGCGGGACGTCTGAGTCTGAACTTCATGCCTTCTCCAGAGCGAGGTGAACGGGCGGAAGTGCGCGAGCAGAAGAGGGGGCGGTACGGGACCAGTGGATTCTGCTCCACCCCGTGCCCGCCCACCAGGGGTGCGGCCCGCCTCGGAGCGGCGGTTCTACCCGAATGCCGCGGAAGCGCCCCTTGTTGCCGTCGCACACCTCCATGGAGCCCTCGGCGGGGAGCGGCCGTTCGACGGGCCGCCCGTCCGTGTGCTGCCAGTTGCCCGCGGCGCGGCCGTGCCATCGAAGAAGGGGACGGCCGTGCCGCGCGGCCGGACGGTGATCAGGCCGACGGTGACGTGGACGTGGCCGCTGTCGCCGACGTCCACGCGATGCGGTCAGGTTCCGGGCGCGGCCGTTCCAGGAGGTGGCCCGGTGGTGCGGGCTCGTCGGCACGTCGGCGCGTGACGTCTGTCAGCGCGCCGCTGTCGCGGTTGCTGTCGACCGCGCTGCCGGGATGCGGTACACGGAGACGTGGGAGCGTGACTCGGCGGTGAAGGGGGAGCCCGTCCAGTCCGCGTGCCGCGACTCCAGTTCGAATCCGGCCAGTTGGGCCATGAGGTCGAGTTCGGCCGGCCAGACGTAGCGGTGCGGGCTGCGGAACAGGCGGGCCTGCTCAGTGTCGTCGAACCGGAAGTGGTGCGACTCGACGAGCTGGTTCAGCACGTCGTACGTGTCCAGGCCGATGTATCCGGGCTCCGACTGCCAGACGGTGGCCGCCTGCCCCGGCGGGAGGTTGCGCAGCTCGGGCACCCACAGTTCGACCACGAACCGGCCGCCGGGCGTGAGGTGACGGGCGGCGTTGCGGAAACACGCGACCTGCGCGGTCTGGGTGAGCAGGTTGGAGATCGTGTTGTAGACGAGGTAGACCAGGGTGTACTCGCCGGGGACGACGCTGGTCGTCATGTCGCCGACGGCCACGGGGATCGACGTCTCGTCCGCCTTGGTGCGCAGTCGCTCCACCATATGCGGCGACAACTCGACACCGGCGACCGGGACTCCCCGCCCGGCGAGGGGAACGGCAACCCGGCCCGTGCCGACGGCGAACTCGAGTGCCGCGCCGGTGCCCGCGAGTGCGGCGAGACGGTCCACCGTCGGTTCCAGTACCTCCGGTGCGAACATTCCGGTGCCGGGTGTGTCGTAGCGCCGGGCGGTGTCGGCGTCCCAGATCTCCTGCTGCTGCATCCACCTCACGCTCGCCCCCGGCGTACGTCCTGTCCAGTGGTTTTCCCTGGGCCGGACCGGGGCGATCACTAGAGTCCAGTCTCATGACGACGATTACCACGCGCACGGTCGAGTACCCGGCCGACGGTCTGACGATGACCGGGCACCTCGCACTCCCGGCCGGAGTCTCCCGCCGGCCCGCGGTGCTGCTCGGGCCAGAGGGCATGGGGCTCAGCGACGTCGAGCGCCGCCGGGCCGATGCACTCGCCGAGCTGGGATACGTGGTGCTGGCCTTCGACCTTCACGGCGGGCGCTATGTGGGCGACCCCGAGGAGATGCTGGCCCGTTGCATGCCGCTGCTCGCCGACCCCGACCGGATGCGGGCCGTCGGCCACGCGGCGCTCGACGTGCTCCGCGCCGAACCGCGGACCGACCCCGACCGGATCGCCGCCGTCGGCTACGGCACCGGGGGTGCGATCGCGCTGGAACTCGGGCGCGACGGCGTGGACCTGCGCGCGATCGGGACAGTCAACGCGCTGACCACGGGCCGACCGGGCGAGGCGGCGCGCATTCGCTGCCCGGTGTGGGCCGGTGTCGGGTCGGAAGACCCCATCATGCCGCCCGCGCAACGGGGCGCGTTCACCGCCGAGATGCAGGCCGCGGGCGTCGACTGGCGCCTCGTGGTCTACGGCGGCGCCTTGCACGCCTTCCACCACCCGCCGGTCGACCACGCCGTGGTCCCCGGCGTCGGCTACCACCCACGGCACGCGCAGCGAGCCTGGCGCGACCTCGTCGACCTTCTCTCCGAGTGCCTGCCCGTGACGGAGGATCTAGTCAGTCCAAGCTCGGCCACCCACTGACCCGCACTTACCGGTCCCTACGGAACAGGGAGAAGATCCCCACCCGCGCCACCAAGCGTCCCGACCTGGAGGCCGCCGTGAAGCTCGCCGGGGAGATCCGCTCCTCGGTGTCGCCGTCACCCTCGTCGCCCACGAGCACAGGCGCCTCGGCCTCGGCATCGAACTCGCCGTGCCGGCCGAGGAGCTGAAGGCGAGAGATCATCTCGCTGCCGCTCTGACGCGCATCCCGGTCACACCCCGGTTCGGCGCGCCGCACCGCCTCGGAGGCCAGGGCGCTGCCCACGCCCAGGCTGGCGAAGGGGGCAGGCCACGGCGCCGCTCCGGCGACCGAACTCCGCGCTCCTCACGGATGGTCGACGATGCTGGACAGGGTGAGCGGCCGGCCGGCCGTCGCGGGTGCGGTCGAGGCCGCCCGCGCCAGTCGAGGCATGTTCATAAATAATGAATATAAAAAAGCTATGCTTCGAGCATGAGTCGTCAAGACACCACTCCTGGCGTGTCCGCCGCCATCGGGGCAGCCCTCTACGGCCTGGCCACCAGGGCCGCGAGACGCCTGCCCCGGGACATGAGCCTGACGTCCGCCGCCACCCTGGCCACCCTGGACCGGACCGGCCCGCGGCGCATCACCGATCTGGCCGCGGTCGAGGGCGTCACCCAGCCCGCGATGACCGCCCTGGTCCGGGTGATGGAGGAGTCCGGCCTGGTCGAGCGGCGGGGCGACGCGTCCGACAAGCGGGTCACACTGGTGTGCCTGACCGGGGCCGGCGCCTCCTACGTCCGGACGCGGCGCCAGGCGGGCGTCCACGCGTTCGAGCGGTTGATCGGCGAGCTCACCGGCGACGAGGTCGAGGCGCTGGTGGCGGCCCTTCCGGCGCTGGAGCATCTGGCAGAGCTCGAAAGCCAGGACCGTGAAGGGCCGAAGCAGTGACCGGGCAGCCGGTCGGCGGCGCGGTGAAGGCGTCCCCGGTGGCGCGTTCCGAGGCGCGGCTGCTGGTCCCCGCCCTGCTGTTCATCGCTCTGGTCGTGGCGGCGGTCGCCAGCCTCGGGACGCCGCTCATCACCAGCGTGGCGACCTCGTTCCACGTCTCGCTCGGCAGCGCGCAGTGGACGCTGACCGTCGCGCTGCTCAGCGGCGCCGTCGCCACGCCCGTCCTGGGCCGGCTCGGAGCCGGCCCGCACCGGCGGGCCACGATCCTCGCCACGCTGGCGGTCGTCGTCGCCGGCAGCGCGCTCACCGTGCTGCCGCTGCCGTTCGCGTGGCTGCTGGCCGGGAGGGCGGCCCAGGGCGTCGGGCTAGGGCTGACGGCGCTGATGATGGGCGTGGCCCGGGACCACCTCCCCGAGGAGCGCAGCGCGGCCGTGATCGCCCTGATCTCGGTGGTCTCGATCATCGGGGCCGGCGTCGGCTACCCGCTGGCCGCGCTGCTCGCCGAGCTCGGCGGGGTACGGGCCGCCTACGGCCTCGGCCTGGTCGTCACCGCCGCCGCCCTCCTGACCGCGTGGCGCTCCATGCCCGAAGCCCCCGAGGGCCGCTCCGCCCGCGTGGATGTCACAGGCGCGGTCGTCCTGGCCGCTGCGCTGCTCCTGGTGCTGTTCCTGGCCGGCGAACGGTACCTGTGGAGGCGGCACCTCGCCGTGGCGGCGGGCCTCGCCGTCGTCGCGGTGGTGCTGCTCTGCGTCTGGGTCGTCATCGAGCTGCGCAGCACGACGCCCCTGGTCGATGTGCGGGCGGTGCGGCACCCGGCGGTCGCCGGGGCGAACCTCGCCATGTTCGTCGGCGCGATCGGCATGTACCTCCTGCTCACGCTCATCACCCGGTACGCGCAGACGCCGCACGGCGCCGGCTACGGCTTCGGGCTGACGACCTTCGTCGCCGGGCTGGTCCTCATCCCGTTCTCGGTGCTGGGGTTCGTCGCCGGCAAACTCACGCCGCGGGTCCGGACGCGGATCGCCGGCCCCCTGCTCCTGGCCGGCAGCGCCGTCGTGGTCGGCGGCGGGTTCGCCCTGTTCGCGGCGGCCCGGTCGGACCTGGCCGAACTGTTCGCGGCGATGGGCGTGCTCGGCTTCGGCGTCGGCGGCTTCTCGGCCGCGATGCCCGGCGTCATCCTGGCCGCCACCCCCAAGAGCGAGACGTCGAGCGCCATGAGCTTCAACTACGTCGTCCGCAGCGTCGGGTACTCCCTGGGCAGTGCCATCGGTGGCCTGATCCTCGCCGCGGGCACCGGCCCCGGCCGCCTCTTCCCCGACGACAGCGCCTACACCACCGCGGCGCTGGTCGGCATCGGCGCCATGGCGATCACGACGCTGACAAGCCTCGTTCTCGGCCGCCGACGCTCGTCCGGGACCAACCCGTAAATCAGATGCACTCATCTCGGCACTGGGGATTCCATGCCCAAGGGCTACCGGGTCAGCGCCTGTCGCACCATTTCAGACCCTGAGAAGCCGGCTGCCACACTCGGCACGTCCGCCGGCGACCCCGGTCCCCCTGGGCGAGCGGCCTCCTCGTCACGATCGCTCTCTCGGCCGCGCTCCCCTTCCGCGACGCCGTCGTGGGAGACCGCACGGCCGGGAAAGACGCCCGCCTGACGACGCGTCCGGGAACGGAACGGTTCGGACGTGATCGGCGTCGTCCCTCTCCGGGGCACGGTGGCCGTGCCCCGGAGAGGGGAACCCCGGTGCGTACGGGCGGGTTCGACACATGGGTACGGCAGTTCGAGGACGAGCGGGAGCGCAGGCACGCCCAGGGCGACCCCGACTGGGCGGGGGGCGCCGCACTGCACCGGGCGGTGTGGGCGAGCGTTCAGCGTTTCCAGGTGGGCGAGGACGGGGACGGCGCCAATCTCGTCGGCAAGGCGGACGCGGCCGGCGACGCCGACTACGCGCGGGCGGTCCGTCTCTTCGTGGCCGAGGAGCAGAACCACGCCCGTCTGCTCGCCCGGCTGCTGGACGCGGGCGGCATGCCGACGCTGAACGGCCACTGGAGCGACACGGTCTTCGTACGGTCGCGGCGTCTGATGGGACTGCGTCTGGAGCTGCTGGTGCTGATGATCGCGGAGGTGGTGGCGCTGCGCTACTACCGCGCGCTGCGCGACGGCGCCGGCGACGCGCTCACCTCGGACGTCGCGGGGCGCATCCTGGCCGACGAGGAGCGCCATGTCCCCTTCCACTGCCTGCGGTTGCACACTTCCCTCGCCGAACTGCCCCGTCCCGTGCGCCGACCGGTGATGGTGCTGTGGCAGGTTCTGCTGCTCGCCGCCTCGCTCGTCGTGACCGTCGACCACGGCCGGGCGTTGCGCCGCCTCGGCCTCGGCCATTGGAACTTCCTGGCGGACGTCATGGGGTCGTCACGGGCGGTGGTCGCCGCGGTTCTGTCGCCCCGTGCGGACACGTGGCCGACCGTGGACTGACGCCGGACGTACGCGGGTGCGTATGTCCTCGGGCCGTGCCCGGGTCCCCCGGTCCGCGCTCGGCGTGGGCTTCTCACGCGCTCCGCGCCGTGCCGCAGTCCAGTGCCCTGCCGAGGGCGGCGGTCACGGGGGCGGCGTGGTCGGGCAGGTGGCGGGCCGCCCAGGCCGCCGCCAGGGCCAGGAAGTCGTTCAGGTCGCGTTCGGCGCGGGTCAGCAGGTGGCGCAGCTCAGTGACGGGCAGTTCGATCACCGGGCTGTCGTCGCGTTCGGCGTCGACGGTCAGCCGTACGGCGTCGCCCCGGCGTTCGGCCCACGGCGAGGGGTCGTGGCCGAAGCCGGCCCGGCCACTTCCGTCGACGACGTTCCACCAGTCGCGCCTGTCGTCCATGCCCTGGCAGCAGCCCGGCACCAGGCTCGTGCCCGTGGCGGTGTCGGTGATCCGCAGTCCGCCGGGTGCGTAGAGCGGGTCCATGGTGAGCAGCCCGTGCAGAAGGCTCCCCCGGGGGTCGGCGGGGCGCGGCGGGCGGCCGTCCTCCTCGGGGTCGATGTCGTTGCAGTCGGCGATGCGCATGACCGCCGTGCCGATCTCTGCCGCGCCCAGCGTTCCGTCCAGCGTCAGGAAGCCGTACGGCTCGCGCTCGGCCACTGGCCACAGGTCGAAGCCTTCGCGGGTGTACGTCTCCAGCACGGGCTGCATCACCATCATCCGCGCAGTGTGCGGCACCCGGCGGCGAGCCGTCACCCGGCCTCGCACGGCGATGAGTCGGGCGGCCGCCGGTGAAGCGGACCCGCCGGGCCGTGGCGCCGCTGCCTGGGTACTCGAACGCCTCGACGGGCCGCTGACCGTGGAGGATCCGGCCCGCCGGTCAGGGACGAGCGCGCGGGACCTGGCCCGGCACCTCAGGGCGGCGGCCGGCACGACCCCGCTGCGCCGGCTGTGCCGTGCCGGCCGTTGCCGCTCGATGCCGGTCGTTGCCGGTCGTTGCCGGTCGTTGCCGGGGCACGGCAGGACGGCAACGGCCCGGCGCTGACCGGACATGGCACGGCCACGGTCCGGGTCGGCACGCGGGGAAGTGTCGTGCCGGCCCGGACCGTGGCTCGGGCCCACGTGTCCCGGCGCCCCGTCAGTTGGCCACCGGCTCGGCGAGGGCGACCGCGGTGAGGGCGTCGTAGTGGTCGCACAGCGAGCCGACCGACCGGGCGAGTCTGCGGACGCGTTCCACCTCGGCGTCCAGTCCGCAGCGTTCGGCCAGGTTCAGGCGCCGGCGCGCCTCGCCGACCGCCGCCAGGGCCAGCTCCCCGGGGACATCGCCCGTGGGGCGCTGGGCCGCGAGCTCCTCGATCAGCGGGATCAGCTGCCACAGGTCACGGCAGAAACCGTGCGCCCGGCGCTGCACCGCCTCGTACCGCGGCACTTCCTGACAGGTCAGGAAGAGGATCGCGACGTTCCGCATGGCCGAGACGTCCCGCGACAGCACACGGGCCCCCGGCGCCGTCACGCGCGGGGGCCGGGCGGTTCGGCGCTCCGGCGCCGAACATGCACACGCCGTACAGACGGTCTCGCGTCCGGGCTGGGTCGAGGCTGGAAATGGCACGGTTCGTGCGCTCCGTTTCTGGTTCGTGGGTCCGACTCGTCTGTTCCGGCGTTCCGAAGGCCGTACGTTCCGGCGGTCGCGCATTCCGGGGTCGTACGTGCGTCCGACCCGTTCGGCGAGGTGCCGGACGGACTAAACAGGCACATGTTCCAGCATGGGCGTATCGTTCCGCTTCCCCCACAAAGGGACCCCCATGACGGGTAGGCTCCCGGCCGTGCGAGACCGACAACTGCCGTCCGCGGGGCGGGCCGTCCGGTGACGGCATACGAACTCTGTACGGCGCTTCCGGCGGCGATTCTGGAGCGCGGGGCGGTGCGCGCCGCGCTCGCGGCCCACGACTTCGGTGCGGTCTTCGCCGTAGCGCGTGAGCAGGCGGGGATCAGCTACGCGAGGATCGCGGCGCAGTGCGGCATCAAGCCGGAGCGGGTGGGCGCGCTGGCGCGCGGCGAGGGCAGCGTCACCACGTACGAGAAGATCGTGCGCATCGCCGACGCGCTGCGGATTCCCGGTCATCTGGTCGGCCTGGCGCCCCGTCCCTGGGAGGCCGCCGTCGGCACCCGCACCGACGGCGGGGGCGCGGGCTGCGGGACGCGTCGCGGGTTCGGGGCGGCGGCGGGGGCCGGTCTGGCCGCCGCCCTGAGCGGTCTCGAACGTCCGCCCGCGGGGCGGGTCGGCAGGGACTATCCGCAGCGATTACGGGAGCGGACGGCTCGTCTGCGGCGTCTGGACACCGTGCTCGGGGGCGGCGACACCTACAAGGTGTACCTCGGGGAGTACCAGGCGACGAAGGCGCTGATCCGCGACACCAGTCACACCGAGGCGACCGGGCGCGCGCTGTGCTCCGTACTCGCCGAACAGGCACAGCAGGCGGGCTGGGCGGCCTTCGACGCCGGACGGGAGGCCGACGCGGCGGACCTGCACCGGGTGAGCCACCGGGCCGCCGTCGAGGCCGGTGACATGCCGCTGGCCGGGAACGCGCTCGCCTTTCTCGCCTACCAGCACCTCCTGCGGGATCCGCGGGGCGGGCTGGAGCTGGCCGTCCGGTCCGTCACGGAGGCGGGGGCCGGTGCGCCGCCCGGGGTGCGGGCCCTGCTCCACACGCGGCTGGCCTGGGCGCACACGGCGGCCGGGGAACCGTGTGCCGCCGAGCGCGCGCTGGACGCCGCCCAGGCGGCGCTCACCGAGATCGACGGTCCGCAGCCGGACTGGGCGACGTGGGTCGACGAGACCGAGGTGCAGGTCATGGCCGGCCGCTGCTGGACGGAGTTCCAGCGCCCGCTGCGGGCCGTACCCGTCCTGGAGAAGGCGATCGGCCGGTACGACGACGCGCACGCACGCGACAAGAGCATCTATCTGTCGTGGCTCGCCCGGTCGTACCTCACCGCCGGTGAACCCGAGGAGGCGGCGGTCGTCGTCGGCCGCGCGCTGGAACTGTCCGCCGACATCGCCTCGGCGCGGCCGAGCGCCCACCTGGCACCCGTATTGCGACAACTCGACGCGCATCGGGCGGTCGCGAAGGTAGCGGAGGTCCTGGGAAGGGCAGATGTCTCGGGTGGGTGAAACCTCCGCGCACCACCACGCTCCGCCGCCGCTCTCCGCGGCACCGCTCCGCCGCCCTCCTCACCTCAGGACCCGCGTCAGGACAGGAGAACCGACATGAGCCAGTTGCCGCCGTACGTTCTCGATCCCGCCGGCACCGACCGTCACGCCGAGCACCGTGCCCTTCGCGAGCGCGGGCCGGCCACCCGGGTCGACGTCCTCGGCGTCGAGGCCTGGTCGGTGAGCGACCCGCTGTTACTCAAGCAACTGCTCACCAGCCCCGACGTCTCCAAGGACGCCCGCGCCCACTGGCCGGGCTTCGCGAAGGCCGTCGACACCTGGCCGCTCGCCCTGTGGGTGGCCGTGGAGAGCATGTTCACCGCTTACGGCGCCCAGCACCGCAAGCTGCGCCGGCTGGTGGCGCCCGCCTTCAGCTCCCGCCGCATCGCCGCCATGAGACCCGCGGTCGAGGCCATGGTGACCGGGCTGCTCGACCACCTCGCGGCCCTGCCCGCGCACGAGCCGGTCGATCTGCGCCAGGAACTGGCCTACCCGCTGCCCATCGGTGTGATCAGCCACCTCATGGGTGTGCCGGACGACCAGCGAAACGACTTCCGCGAGCTCGTGGACGGCGTCTTCGACACCACCCTCACCCCGGAGCAGGCCCAGGACAACACCGTCGCCCTGTACGCGCTCATGGACCAGCTCATCGCGACCCGGCGCGGCGCGCCCGGCGACGACATGACGTCCCTGCTCATCGCCGCGCGGGACGACGAGAACGACGGCGCCCAGCTCAAGCCCGCGGAACTGCGCGACACGCTGTTGCTCATGATCAGCGCCGGGTACGAGACCACGGTCAACGTCATCGACCAGGCGGTGGTCACCCTGCTGACCCGCCCGGACCAACGGGAAATGGTCCGCAGCGGGGCCGTCACCTGGGAGGACGTGGTGGAGGAGACGCTGCGTCACGAACCGGCGGTCAAGCACCTGCCGTTGCGGTACGCCGTGACCGACATTCCGCTTCCGGACGGGCAGACCATCGCACGGGGTGAGGCCATCCTCGCGTCCTACGCCGCCGCCAACCGGCATCCCGACTGGCACGGCGACGCCGACACGTTCGACGCGGCACGCACGGTCAAGGACCACCTGGCCTTCGGCCACGGCGTCCACTTCTGCCTCGGCGCGCCTCTCGCCCGCCTCGAGGTCGCCCTCGCACTGCGGGGCCTCTTCGACCGCTTCCCCGACATCCACCTCGCCGTGCCGGCGGGCGAACTGCGTCCCACGGCGTCCCTGATCAGCAACGGACACCAGCGGCTTCCGGTCTATCTGCGGGCGCGCTGAGCACGGGGTACGCGGCGTGTCGGGGGGCCGGCCGAGGTGGAACCGGCTCGCCGGTGTTCACCCCGTGCGGCCGGGGCCGCCGCGGGCCCCACCGTCCGTGCCGATGCCCGGCGTCCGAGTCGGATGCCGGGCCGTCACAGCCGACTCGACGGACTCGACGGACTCGACGGACTTGACGGACTTGACGGACGACTGTTGCGGCGGATGCAACGGAGGCAGGCGGCGCACCTGACGCACCGGAAGCGGCCGGCACGGCAGCACTCTCGCCTGCCGCGTCAGCCGCTCACGGTCGTACTGGCCATGAGCTTCGCGAAGGACGCCATGCAGTCCGGACAGTGGGCCGCACGCTGTGCTCTGAGGCCCTCGACCCTGTGCGCGAGCCGCTGACCGCACAGGGTGGTGGTCGCCGGTTTCGCCATGACGTGCCATACCAGTGCTTCACCCGGCTTCTCGGAGCCGGCACACATCTCGTACATGATCGGCCTCCCCTCTGGACGCCTTCCTCAGCCCTCATCACACCCCGCGCGGCCGGTCCCCCGTAGCCGGGGCGGGCCATTCGGGTGAAACGCGTGTGACGGCCGTGTGCGGCCGAGGTCGTCGCCCAGCAGCCGAGGCCGCCGCTCGGAAGCGCCCCCCACCTGGGCAAACGGTCGGCTGCCGGGAAACCGCAAACATGACGCCGGAGACCTGACGTCAGGCGGCGGTCACTGCCCCACCCGCCCGTCGACGCACTCGCGCAGCAGGTCGGCGTGCCCGCAGTGCCGGGCGTACTCCTCGATCCTGTGGACCATCAGTTCCCGGATCGCGGTGCCGTCCTTGCCCACGCGCGCGCCCAGGTCAGGGTGTGCGGCGAGTGCCGCGTCGGTCGCCGCCTGCTCGCGCTCCAGATCGGCGTACGCGGCGTCGACCACGGCCTGCTCGGCGACGGCTTCGTCGAAGTCCGCGTCCCGTCGGCCGTACAGCTTCGGCAGCGGGTCGTCCTCGGTGATCCAGTTGCGCCAGTCCCGCTCCACCTCGGCGAGGTGCCGGATCAGGCCGAGCAGCGACATCGTGGACGGCGGCACCGACCGCCGGGCCAACTGCTCCGCGTCCAGGCCCTCGCACTTCATCCGCAGCGTCAGGCGGTAGTCCGACAGGAAGTCGTCCAGCGTCGCGAGCTCGCCCTCCGGGCTCGCGCCTTCCTTGTCGCGGGGGTCGTCGTCCGGGTCGGTCCACATGTCGGGGTAGACGGTGGCGCGGGTCCACCGTGCGGGCTGATCACTTGACCGACCATGCTGCCGATCACTCTGTTGATCACTCATACGTCGCATGGTGCGCCGCGCCGGTCCGGGACCGCCAGCCATTTCCGCATCACGGGGCGGGGCGAGCGGGCGCCCGACCTGCGGGCAGCGGTGGCGGACCGCACGCTGGGTTCATGGCGAGTGCGCGACCGATCGTGATCTACCCGCCCGTGGCGGACGGCGGACGGCGCGTCCGGGTCGACGGCCACTTCGTCGGGATGGCGTACGGCCTCCTGGACATCGTCGAGTTCCTCCGTCTCGCCGGCCTCGAACACGCGGACGAGGACTGGGTGCGAGAGTCCGCGCTGATCGAATGGCGCGGCCCCGGCCCCGGAGCCGAGGAGTGGGACGGGGGCACGCCGACGTGAGCGACTACGGTCCCGGCGCGCCCCGGCCGGCGTAAACGGGCCCTCCGGTCGCTCCCACGCCGGAGGGATGAGGTCCTGCGTCCGGCCCCCCACGGACCTCTGCGGCTCGACGACCGGGGTGCCACGGGGGGACGTGTACATCATCGGCCCACGTGCTCACTCCTCGGCGGATACCACCGTGACGTCGGCGGCGCCCACCCGGAGGGGGCTCGTCAGGGCACGGAAACCGCCGACAAGGGTCCGTGGGCGCCCGGCACCAGCACGGCCGACCAAGGGGGCGGGGGCTGCGGGCCTCAGTCCGGTGGGGGCGGCTGTTGGGTCCGCAGCCGCTTCCAGTACCGGTACACATGCTCTTCGGCCTCCTCCACGAGGACGGCCGTCTCGCGTTCCCGCGGCGCTCCAAGATCGCGGTTCGGCGCCGCCGCGGGCGCGTCAGCGGCCGGGGTGCGACGCCACGGCGGGCGGGCGGCACTCGCGCCGTGCCGCCTGCCGCCCCGCCACGAGCGGGCCGACATCCGTCGCAGCAGCAGGACCATGCCGGTGGCCGCGCCCGCGGTCAGCGCGGGCACCGCGTGACGAGCAGACACGATCAGAGCCTTTCGTACGAGTACGAGTGCGAGGGTGGCGGGTGCGGCGCCGTCCCGTCCGGGTGCGGCGCTCCGGGCCGGAGGCCGCCGCGCCTCGTCACATCCACCTCACCCTGACGGCCGCCTCACCTTCGCGGCCGCCGCATCCTTGGGCGCGGCCGCCTACCCCCCTGGCACGCGGCCGCCTGTTCCTTGGCTACGGCCGCGATGTTCTCTGATCTACGGCGGCCTTCGCCGGGGCGGGTACCTGACGTCTGTCCGGACGGGTGGTTCCTGAACCGTGCCACCCAGTTGGTGGCGGGTCCGCTCCGCTGCCCGCCCGTTCCTCGGGGCCGACGGCGGTGGGTTCGTCGTGGGGCGGCTGGATCATCTCCGTGCACTCTCCTTCGTCGCACCCGCGTCCGGCCGCGGCGTCGACGGTCTGCCGCGGTCGGCGGGTGAGTACCCCCCGACCGTGCGTTGAGACACCCGCCCCGCCCCGTCTCCCACCGTCCCACTTGCCGCTACCTATCGTTTCTCGATATGTTCTTATCGTTGGTCGATCGAAGGAGATGTGATGGGCAAGCTGACCGTCCTGGCGCTGCGTGCCGTGCTCGTGGCGCTGCTGACCGGCTCGGTGGGGATCCAAACGGTGATGGTGCCCCTGCTGGCCATCGACATGGAGGGCCTCGACCCGGACGTCGCGCATCTGCGTCTCCCGGTCCTCGTGATCGTGGTCCTGGGCGTCGCGACGGCTCAGGTCGTCCTGGTCTGCGTGTGGCGGCTGGTGACGATGGTGCGGCTCGGCACGGTCTTCTCGCACGCGGCGTTCCGCTACGTACACCTGGTGACGGGCGCGTTCGTGGCGGCGGCCGGGCTGGTGTTCGCCCTCGGGACCGTCCTGGCGCCGGGTGAGGCCGTGGCCCCCGGCATCGTCCTGCTGATCGGTGGCGTCGGCGTTGCGGTCCTCGGGGTGGCGCTCATCGTGCTCGTCCTGCGGATGCTGCTCGCCCAGGCCGTCGCGCGGGACGTCGAGGCGTCACAGCTGCGGGCCGAGCTGTCGGAGGTGATCTGATGCCGATCGCCGTCGACATCGACGTCATGCTGGCCAAGCGGAAGATGTCCGTGGGCGAGCTCGCCGAGCGTGTCGGGATCACACCCGCCAACCTGGCCGTACTCAAGAACGGCCGCGCGAAGGCGGTCCGCTTCACGACGCTCGCCGCGCTGTGCGAGGTGCTGGAGTGCCAGCCGGGAGATCTGCTGCGCTGGGAGACCGAGGAGCCCGGCGCCGCCGTGCGCACCGGGCACCCGGAGCACACCGCACGCCCGGAGCCGAAGAACGCCGCGGCCGGCTGAGAGTCAGCCCCCGCCACGGGTGAGCCGCGCGAGATGGGCGTCGAGAGGCTGCGTACGACCGGGGAGATCCTCCCGCGGATCCCACCACTGGATGGCGGCGATCTCCTCGGTGGCCTCGAAGTGCCGGACGCGGGTGGTGCGGCCGGAGAACAGGGCCGCGTACTCGGTCCGTTCGTCCGGCGCGAGGACGAACCGGGCGTGGCCGATGAACCGCAGGGGCCCGTCGGCCCGCTGACCGCTCTCCTCGGACAGCTCCCTGACGGCCGCCCGCCTCGGGGACTCCCCCGCTTCCCGTCGCCCGCCGGGCAGTTCCCATTGCCCGCGGAACCTGTCGAAGACCATGAGGACCCGTCCGCCGCACCAGAGGGCCACCAGCGCGGCCGGCAACGGGGCATCACCCGGGGGTGCCCCTTCGTCCCCGCACCCGAAGGCCGTCAACGCGTTGCCCCGGCCGTCGACTTCGAGCGGCGGCGGGTGGAAGTCGGACACCGGGTGATGATGCCCCGCCCCACGCCACCCACACCACTCGGGCCGGCCCGGCCGGCCCGCCCTGGACCGGGCGACCAGCACCCTGCCTGCCACCCCCTCTCCCCCCTTCCCCACAGGGATCGGGTCCGACATCGAGGACCTCAAAACCGCTCCCTCATCAACCAGTAATCATCATTGCGGATCAATTCCGGTCGGGATGACCGGCGTTGGGAAAACAGAATCGCCGGGACCCCGGATGTTGCAGGCGGGCGGCGACACGATTACGCAAGATTGGCGCATGCACATTCCCCCGGCCGCCGGTGCCACCCCTGCCGCGGTGCGGCCCTCCGGGCCAGCCCGGGACCCGCGACTGCGCTCCGCGCGCACCCCCGAGGAGGCCTTCGACGCGCTGTACGCCCACGCGGCCCCGGCGATCGTCCACCAGACGTACCTCCTCACCGGGGACCGCGGACGTGCGTTCGAATCCACGGAACACGCCTTCCACCAGGCCTGGGACCACTGGCCCGAGATCGCCGTCGATTCCGATCCCGTCGGGTGGGTGCGGGCGCAGGCCCACGAGTACGCACTGTCGCCCTGGCACCGTCTGCGGCGTGCGCCCAGGCGCCGGACCGGACAGGCGCCCACCGACCCGCTCGTCGCCGCACTGCTCGCACTGCCGCCCCGGTGGCGCCGGACCGTTCTCCTGTGCGAAGGCCTCGGCATGAGCGTGGCGCAGGCCGCCGCCGAGACAGCGGCCAGCACCCACGCCGCCCGCAGCCGGCTGCGGCTCGGACGCGCCGCCGTCGCGGAGTACGTCCCCGAGATCCGGGACCCCCAGGAGCTGGGACGGCGTCTCGCCACGCTCGTGTCCACGGTGTCGACGGCGACCCTCCCGAACGCGCGTTCCGTACGCGCCGGCAGCGAGGAACGCATGCGCACGCTGACCCGGACGGTGTTCGGCGCGACCGCGGCGCTCGTCGGCCTCATCGTCTTCACGGCCGCCACCGCGTCACCCTGGTGCGGCCCGTCCGTACCGTCCGCCCCGAACCGTGCCGTCACCACCGCCCAACCGGACACCCCACGGCCGTCGACGACCCCCTGAAGCGGAATGGTCAGGCGGCGATCCGAGCACCGGGTCGAGCCTCGTCGGCGCACCGCGCGTCACCGGACCGGTATCTCCCGGACCGGCACCTCCCGGTCCGTCGGCTGCCGGGGAGGGGCGACGGTCCGGAACCACCTGGAACTCCGTTGTGCGGGTGGCCAGTTGATCACTTCCCCACCCGCACCCGCGTCGTGGTCACCTCGGCCGGAAGCAGGGTGGCACGTCCATGCCATCCACCCTTGCGCCTGCGGCTCACGTGCTCCATGGTTGACGCGCGTAACATCGCTCCACACCTCAACCTCCCCGCCCCGCAACCCCACAGGAGATCGCATGCTCAGACGCTTCGCCCGCCTCCTCGCCGCGTTTGTCATGATCACGTCTGGTATCGCGGTGGGTACTGTCGCGACCGCGGGAACCGCGCACGCGGACGGCTGCTACACCTGGTCCCGCACCCTCTCCGAGGGCGCCTCGGGCTCCGACGTCACTCAGCTCCAGGTCCGGCTCGGCGGCTACGCCGGTTACGGGTCGGTGCTCGCCGTGGACGGCTCCTTCGGGCCGGCCACCTCCGCCGCCCTCAAGCGCTTCCAGTCCGCGTACGGCCTGGCCGCCGACGGTGTCGCGGGTGCCAACACGTTCAACAAGCTGTACTCCCTCCAGGACGACGACTGCACGCCGATCCACTTCAGCTACGCCGAGTTGAACAACTGCAACTCGGACTGGTCGGGCGGCGCGGTCAGCGCGGCGACGGCCAAGTCCAACGCTCTGCGCACGATGTGGAAGCTCGAGGCCATGCGGCACGCGCTCGGCGACGCCCCGCTCCGGGTGACGAGCGGCTTCCGCTCCTACGCCTGCAACAGCGCGGTGGGCGGTGCCAGCAGCAGCCGTCACCTGTACGGTGACGCGGCCGACCTCGGTGCCGGATCGCACTCCCTGTGCACGATGGCCAAGCAGGCCCGCAACCACGGCTTCAACGGCATCCTCGGCCCGGGCTACCCGGACCACAACGACCACACCCACGTCGACCACCGCAGCAGCCGGTACTGGTCGGCCCCCACCTGCGGCGTCTGACACGGACACACCGCACAGGACCGAGTGGGCCCGCTTCCCGTGGCGGGCCCACTCTCCGTGTCCGGGACGCCTCACCCCCGGGCCAGGACGTCCGGCCGGGGTACGTACGCCACCACCACGCGCCCTCGTCAACCGCCCGTGCCCGGCGCCCCCTTCGCCTCCGGAGCGGGGCGCGGGATCCTTCCCGGCGCGTCAGGGCACGTCACCGCGCCAGTCGAGGCGGAGTACGCCGGGGCCGCGCGATGCGTAGAGGGCGCCGCCGCCCGGACCGTGGCGGCCCATCTCCGTCGGCAGGACGACACCACCGCGCAGGTCGCGTTCCGCGCGGTCGGTGACATCGAGGAGCAAGCCGTCGAGCGGGCCGCCCACCAGCTCCGCGTACACGCGCCCGGGCCGGGGCGCGGGGTCCTCGTGGTCGGCGCCGTACACCCGGCCCCGCATGAACTCCAGCTCATCCATACCGGCCAGGATCACAGCCGCCACTGACAACCGGCCCGCACCTGCGCGCTCACACACAGGGGCGGGCCCGGGCGGCGCCCGCACACGGTCACCCGCATCGCTCACGCCACGCCGCACCACGGCGAGCCGGAGACCCCCCGATCACCGGCGCCACGCCGGGGCTCCCGCTGTCGCGGCGGGGAGGCGGGGCCGGGTGACCGGGGCAGGGCCGTTCCCGCCGATTCCGGGTTCGCGGTGAACCGAGTGCCGCTTCACGGCGTGCAACCGGGCAGAGACCGAACGCAGTCAAGCCCGCGAAAGGACACCGCATCGTGCCCACTGACTACGCGTGCCAGACGGCGGCCGAGCGGGCCGCCCACTGCCTCACCCCCGTATGCGCGGTACTGGCGCCCGGCCGGCGCACGTCCGATCCCGAGGCGGAGGTCATGCCGGTCGTGCTGCGCAACTATCTGGGCGCCGGGCCCGCCGCACCGACCGCCCCCAGGGTGTCCGCTCCGGTGGTCCGGATCACGACCGGAGCGGCCGTCCTGCGGCTCTGTCTCGACGGTTTACGCGCGGAGATGGAGGGGTCGCTCGCGCTGTGGCACGCGAGCGTGGTCCAGCAGCTGCCGCAGATCCTGAAGCGCGCGCAGGCGTCGAAGGCGGACTGGGCGGTCCTTCAGGAGTTGCAGTCCGCGGCCCAGGAAGTACTCACGCATCTCGCAGGGGTGGCACCGCACAGCTCCTCGTGGGCGCGCTCGCTCGGCGGGCAGGTGGCACTGCTGGAGGACGTCCTGAGCGGGGCGTTACGGAGGCTGTCGGTGCCCCCGGAGTATGCCGCCTCGTGCGCGAGCGGACTCGCCTCGGCCGTCGCCTCGCTGTTCGGCCTGGTGGCGTCACCTGCCCGGCAGTGAGCCCGCCCCGCCCCGCCGCCACCCGCCCCACGTCCTGACGCACCGCTCGGCCTCCGCCTCCGCGCCCCACGGGGTCGGCACGACGTGCGCGACCCCGAGGAGTCGGCACGAGGGCGCCGGGCATTTCCTGGACACATGTTCAGTTAAGATGGACACCTGTCCAGCAAGCCATGTGCGTCATGCCGCGAAGGGCCCCTCCATGCAGACAACCGCGAACGTCCTGGTGGGCCTGGTGGCCGCCCTGCACGTGTACATCCTGGTTCTCGAGATGTTCCTGTGGGAGAAGGCGCCGGGCCGCGGCCTCTCCGGCTTCGACGCCGGGATGGCCCGTGCCACCGCGCCCCTGGCCGCCAACCAGGGGCTTTACAACGGCTTCCTGGCCGCCGGGCTGATCTGGGGCCTGATCGTCGGGGGCCGTACGGGGTCCGACATCCAGGTCTTCTTCCTGGCGTGCGTCCTGGTGGCCGGGCTGTACGGCGCCGCCACCGCGAACCGCCGCATCCTGGTCGCCCAGGCCCTCCCGGCGACACTCACGCTCATCGCCGTCCTGGCCGCCCGGTGACGGAGCTCCCCGACCCGCGCGCGGCACGGACCCGGGCGAAGCTGCGCCGGGCTCTTCTGGACGAGTGCGCCGGGCGCCCGCTCTCGGAGGTCAACGTGGCCGCCGTGGTGCGGCGCGCGGGTGTCGGCCGGGCGACGTTCTATCTGCACTACCGCGACTTGCAGGAGGTGGCCGTCGATGCCTGTGCCGGTGTCGTCCGCGATGCCGTGGAGGCGTTGCACGCGTGGCGCGGCGCCCCCGACCCGGCGAGCCCGCCGCCCGCCCTGACCGCCTTCTGCACCGCGCTGGTCCCGCACGCCGACGTGTACCGGACCCTGCTGGCGCCAGGTGGTGGCGGCCCTCTCGGACGGGTGCTGCACGAGGAGTTGCGGGCACGCAGTCTCGCCGAGCGCACTCTCGCCGGTGCGCCGCAGGCCGAGCTGATCGCGTCGGCCGTCGCCGCGACGTTCTCCGGGGTGCTCGCCGACTGGCTCCACGGGCACATCGACACGGACCCCGCCCGCTTCGCCGAGCACGTCTGGCTGCTCCTGGTCACGCTGCACAGCGCCGCCGTGCGCTGACCGCGGCATCCCGTGCCCGGGCCGGGCTTACGGCGAGGTCGGTCGAGCGTCGGGCCCGTACGGGACCCGGTTCGGCGGCAGGTTCGCGGCGCCGTGGGCGTGCGGCGGGTGGGCATGGGCGTGCGGCGGGTCCGCGTGGGGCGCGTGCGTCGCGTGGGCGTGCGTCGCGTCGCCGTACAACGCATGGACGTGCCCCGATTCGCCGTGCGGCGTGTGGGCGTGCGGTGCGCGGGTGGGGCGGGTGATGCGGCCCGGCACCGAGTGGCCCGGGAGTGTGCGGCGGCTCACGGAGGGCTCGGCCGTGCCCGGCACCGGCCGGGAGGATCCGTCCCGCTCGGTCCGCTCCGTGTGCCCGGTCGGAGCGCCCGCCCTGCGCCACGGCAGCTCGGCCCAGACCACGGAGCCGCCGGTGCCCGGGCTCGCGGCGATGCCCCAGGTCGCGGCGAGGTGCGCCACGATCATCAGCCCGCGTCCGTTCTCGTCGTCCGGGCGGCACTGGCCCGGCTGCGGCCTGCCGCTGTCGCCGCAGCGGTCCTCGACCTCGATGCGCAGACGGCTCGCGTCGAGGCGCAGGGTGAGGATCATGAGGGGGCTGTCGGTGTGCGCGATGACGTTCGTGGCCAGCTCGGAGACCACCAGGATCGCGTCGTCGACCACCCCGGGGTGCGCCTCCCACTGCGCCAGCGCGTCACGGACCTGGCGGCGGGCCACACCGACGGAGCCGTCGTGCGAGGGGAACTGCCAGCGTCTCTTCGGCTCCGGACCGGCATCCGGGTGTCGCCGTGACGGGCCCACTGGGGAAGGGGGAGCCATAGGGACGGCCTCTCGTCATGCAGGGTCGACGGACGGTGCGGCAGCACCTGCGTCCCGGTGTGCCGGAACTCCCCCCGTGACCGGACCCCGGATGGGTGAGGGCTCTCAAAAGGCCTGTGGGCGGCGTCAACGGGCCTGGCGGATGACCTGAAGCCTGTCGAGCCGACCGAGGCCGGTGACACACAAGCGGGATGAGATGTGCTGCCGACCATACTGTCGCAAGTAGGCATTACGCAAAGGGCAAACTGCAATTTGCAGATTACCGAATTCCTCCTCACCCCCAAGAAGTTGAATGCTGTTCTATTGCGGGATCACGCGGCGGAACGTGAAACTCTGGCGGCCTACGGAAACGGGAGGCGAGCAGTGACCGACAGAGCCGAACGGGGCGGATCCGCGGCCGTCCTGCGGCTGATCCTGGGCAAGCAGCTCGAGCAGCTGCGCAAGCGGGCCGGACTGACCTACGCCCAGGCGGCGTCGGCGATCGGCGTGAGCGACGCGACGATCCGCCGAATGGAGAACGCCAAGGTCGCCCGCCTCCGCCCCGCCGAAGTGGAGAAACTGCTGTGCCTGTACGGGGTCACCGGCGAGCGGGAGATCGCCGCCTTCCTGCAGTCGGTGGACGAGGCCGGTCACCGCGGCTGGTGGCACACCTACCGGGACGTCATGCCCGACTGGTACGGCGCCTACCTGAGCCTCGAGCAGGCCGCGACCCAGATCCGCGCCTACGAGCCACAGTTCGTGCACGGCCTGCTGCAGACCGAGGCGTACATCCGCGCGACGCTGACCTCGGGCAACCCGCGCGTGTCACAGGAGGCGACCGAGCGGCGGGTGGCGCTGCGGCTGCGCCGGCAGAACCTCCTGCACCGGCGGAATCCGCCGCACCTGTGGGTCGTCATGGACGAGACGGTGCTGCGCCGGCCGGTCGGCGGGCCCGAGGTGCTGGACGCACAGATCGGGCATCTCCTGGCACTCTCGGAACTCCCGCACGTGGTGCTGCAGATCATGCGGTTCGACCGCGGACTCCACCCCGCCATGTCGACCGGGGCTTTCCACCTGTTCCGGTTCCAGGCGCGGGAAATGCCCGACGTCGTCTATTTGAGCGGACTGCTCGACGCCTCCTATTTGGACAAACCGGAGGACGTCGTGGTCTACCGGGAGACTCTGGACCGACTCAGCGCCCAGGCGCCCTCGATCAACACCACCAGAGCGACCCTGGAAAAGCTCAGAAAATATATTTGAGAGTCACTTTCAGTTTTTTCCGCGCAGGGCGGCTGGCAACTTTCTGCATTCCCGCAAGGCGGCTGGCAACTTTCTGTATTTCCCGTGAACCGGGTGCCGCCCGCATGCGTGAATAGAGGGGAAGCCGACACGAAGGAGCGCTGGTGCCCGACGACGGATGGCCCGCTGACCGGATCGACACCGCCAGCCCGCATCCCGCGCGCATCTCCGACTACCTCCTGGGCGGCAAGGACTACTATCCCGCCGACCAGGAGGCGGGTGAGGCGCTGTGCCGGGAGTGGCCCGCCCTGCCGGTCCACATGCGGGCCAGTCGTGACTTCATGCACCGCACGGTCCGCCATCTGGCCGCCGAAGAGGGCATACGCCAGTTCCTCGACATCGGAACCGGCATCCCCACCTCCCCGAACCTGCACGAGATCGCCCAGGGGATCGCTCCCGACTCCCGCGTCGTGTACGTCGCCAACGACCCGATCGTGCTGACCCTGTCCCAGGGGCTCCTCAGCAGCAGCCCCGAGGGCAGGACGGCCTACGTCGAGGCCGACATGCGCGACCCGGCCGCGATCCTGTCGGCCCCCGCGCTGCGGGAGACCCTGGACCTGTCGCGGCCGGTCGCGCTGACGGTGATCGCCATCGTGCACTTCGTGCTGGACGAGGACGACGCGTACGGCATCATCCGCAGGCTGCTCGAGCCGCTGGCCCCGGGCAGTTTCCTGGCGATGTCCGTGGGGACGGGGGACTCCGCACCGGACGAGGCACGGCGGGTCGCCGACGAGTACGCGGCCCGCGGCATGCCGATGCGGTTGCGTGACCGGGCGGAGGCCGCCGAGTTCTTCCGGGGACTCGACCTCGTAGCCCCGGGCCTGACCCAGGTGCACAAGTGGCGGCCCGACGCGTCGTGCGACGGCATGCGGGACGGGGACATCGGCATGTACGGCGCCCTCGGCCGCAAAGCCTGAGCGGCGCCCGCGCCGAGCGCGGGCGCCGCTGTCGGTGCCGTGGCCTAGAGGGTGCGTTCGGCCCTGTCCGCCACCAGCTTCACGAACCGTGCCGGCTCCTTGGGCCGGCCGCCCTCGGCGAGAACCGCGAGGGCGTGGAGGAGTTCGGCCGTCTCGGCCAGCTCGGAACGGTCCTCGCGCTCGCCGAAGGCCCGGTTGAGGGCCTTCACGAGCTGGTGCTCCGGGTTGAGTTCGAGGATCCGCTTGGACTGCGGGACCTCCTGGCCCATCGCCCGGTACATGTTCTCCAGCGCGGGTGTCAGGTCACCCGCGTCGGAGACCACGCAGGCCGGGGAGACCGTGAGGCGGGAGGAGAGGCGGACCTCCTTGACGTCCTCGCCGAGGTGCTCCGTCATCCAGCCGAGCAGCCCGGCGTACTCCTCGCCCTGCTTCTCCTTCTCGGCGTCGGCCGTGCCGTCCTCGTCGTCGCCGAGGTCGATCTCGCCCTTGGCGACCGACCGCAGCTTCTTGCCCTCGAACTCGCCGACCGCGTCCACCCACACCTCGTCGACGGCGTCGGTGAGCAGCAGCACCTCGATGCCCCTGGCACGGAAGGCCTCCATGTGCGGGGAGCTCTCCATGGCCTGCCGGGACTCGCCCGTCATGAAGTAGATGTCGTCCTGGCCGTCCTTCATGCGCTCCACGTACTGCCGCAGCGTGGTGGGCTGCTCCGCGTCGTGCGTGGACGCGAAGGAGGACGCGGCGAGGATCGCGTCGCGGTTGTCGGCGTCGGTGACCAGGCCCTCCTTGAGGACGGCGCCGAACTCCCGCCAGAACGTGGCGTAGCGGTCCGCGTCCTGCGTCCTCATGTCCTTGACCGTGGCGAGGACCTTCTTCGTCAGGCGGCGCTGCATCATGCGGATGTGGCGGTCCTGCTGGAGGATCTCGCGGGAGACGTTCAGCGAGAGGTCCTGCGCGTCGACCACGCCCTTGACGAACCGCAGGTAGGGCGGGAGCAGTTCTTCGCAGTCGTCCATGATGAAGACGCGCTTCACGTACAGCTGCACGCCGCGCTGGTAACCCTGGGTGAACAGGTCGTGCGGGGCGTGGGAGGGGACGAAGAGGAGCGCCTGGTACTCGAAGGTGCCCTCGGCCTGGAGGCGGATCGTCTCCAGCGGGTCGCGCCAGTCGTGGCTGATGTGCTTGTACAGCTCGTGGTATTCGTCGTCGGACACCTCGTCGCGCGGACGCGCCCAGAGGGCCTTCATCGAATTGAGCGTCTCGGGCTCGGGCGCCTTGTCCTCGTCGCCGTCCTGGCCGGCGGCCTCGGGGACGAGCCGGATCGGCCAGGTGATGAAGTCCGAGTACCGCTTGACGATCTCCTTGATCTTCCAGGTCGAGGTGTAGTCGTGCAGCTGGTTCTCGGCGTCGGCCGGCTTGAGGCGGAGCGTGACGGTCGTGCCCTGCGGTGCCTCCTCGACCGTGTCCAGCGTGTACGTGCCCTCGCCGCGGGAGGTCCAGCGGGTGCCCTGGGTCTCACCGGCCCGGCGGGTCAGCAGGGTGACCTCGTCGGCCACCATGAACGCGGAGTAGAACCCGACGCCGAACTGGCCGATGAGCCCGTCGGCCCCGGCCCCGTCCTTCGCCTCGCGCAGCTCCTTCAGGAACGTGGCCGTCCCGGAGTTGGCGATGGTGCCGATCAGCTGAGTGACCTCGTCGTACGACATTCCGACGCCGTTGTCCCGCACGGTGAGGGTGCGGGCGTTCTTGTCGATGTCGATCTCGATGTGCAGGTCGGTGACGTCGGCGTCGGGTGCGTCGTCCTTCAGGGAGGCGAGGCGCAGTTTGTCCAGCGCGTCGGAGGCGTTGGAGACGAGCTCCCGCAGGAAGACATCCTTGTTCGAGTAGACCGAGTGGATCATCAGCTGCAGGAGCTGACGGGCCTCTACCTGGAACTCAAACGTTTCGGTCGGCATGGTTCGCGACTACCTCACAGGTCCACTGTTCGCCTGAACTGGTCGTGTCACTCTAAAACAGCGCGTCGCATCGCAACGCCAGTCTTCCGGCCGGTGGCACCCACGACTTTCGGCCGGATCACGCGCCCGTCGCGACGGGCGGGGTCACGGGCGGAATCACAGGCGGAGCGTGCGGGTCGCGGACCCGTTCAGGGGAACGGACGACGCGAAGCGGCCGCCGGGTGCGGTGCCCGGGGCGCGCCACTCGGCGAGAACACACCGAGGACGTGGTCCACCCGCAGGCTTGTCCCGTGTTCATTTCTTCCCCACCGACCACGACCGCCACCACCGGCACGGGCTCGGGCACGGCATCCACTCGTACGCGACGGCGCGACGCCCGGGCTGAGGCGGGCGGCTGCCCCCGCCGGTGAAGGCAGCCGCCCGCCGTCGCGCGCCGCCCGAGGGGGTCGCGGCGCGGTATCGCCCCACGTGCCGGTGGGCGGCCCCGAAGGGCTCACCACAGGCGGGAAAAGCCTGTCCGTTCCCGGCACGGGGCGGTAGCTCGAGCGTCCCGCACCGACGGCGGTCGCGCATCCCTTTCCGAGGAACATCCGTGCACGGAAGGGTGGTCGGCACACCGATCGGGATACGTATCCGCCGCTATCCCCCGTCTTTGCCGAAGCCCGTAGAACCACCAGGTGTTTCGGACTTCAGCGGAAATGGATCACCCCCTCAAGGGCTGCCGTACCAGCGACCCCTCCGCCGGGGCTCCGGGCTACGCCCCTGCGCACACCCCTGCGGCTTTTCCGGACGTGCGGCGGGCTGCCACTCCCTCCCGCCACACCCTCCCCACCCGGACGTACATTGGCATGGACCTGTTCATGATCAACAGCTAAACTCCGCGATGAGAGCGCTCTCAGAGTTCTGCCGTTCCACCCCCACCCCTGCTGGAACAACGAAGGGCAACTCCTCGTGAGACGCATGCCACGTACCGTCCTGGCCCTGACCACGCTGCTAGTCCTGGGCAGCACGGCCGCCGCACAGGCCCTCCCCGCCGCCGACGGCGCTTCTTCCTCCAAGGCTTCCGCCGCCGAGCAGCCGGCTTCGGCCGGGCTGCTCACCGCCATGCAGCGAGACCTGGGCCTCACCCCCGCGCAGGCCAAGACGCGCCTGTCCGCCGAGAAGAAGGCGACCGCACTGGAGCCGAAGGTCCGGCGCACCGCCGGCGCGGCCTACGGCGGCTCCTGGTTCGACGCGGCCACCAATCGGCTGACCGTCGCCGTCACCGACGACGCCTCCGGCGCGACCGTCCGCGAACTGCGCGCCGCCGGCGTCACCGTGCGCACCGCCGAGCACACCGCCAAGGAACTCGACGCTGCCAAGGCCCGCCTCGACACACTGTCCGCGCCCGACGGCGTGGCGAGCTGGCACGTCGACCCGAAGGCCGGCACGGTCGTGGTCGGTGTCGTACGCGGTGAGCGCGACGACGCGGACGTGCAGCGGTTCCTGGACCGCGCCCGCGACGCGGGTCCGGTCGCCGTCAAGGAGACGGCCACCGCACCCAAGACGTTCGCCGCCGGAACCGTCGGCGGCGACCCGTACTACACGGGGAACGTCCGCTGCTCCATCGGCTTCTCCGTGTACGGCGGCTTCGTGACCGCGGGCCACTGCGGCGGGGCGGGCCAGAGCGTGAGCGGCTGGGACGGGTCCTACATCGGAAACTTCCAGGGCTCCTCGTTCCCCGACAACGACTACGCCTGGGTCAACGTCGGCAGCGGCTGGTGGACGGTGCCGGTCGTGCTCGGCTGGGGCACCGTGCCCGACCAGCTCGTGCGCGGCTCGGGCGTGGCGCCGATCGGTGCCTCGATCTGCCGCTCGGGTTCGACGACGCACTGGCACTGCGGCAACGTCCTGGCCATGAACGAGACGGTCAACTACAGCCAGGGCGCGGTGCACCAGATGACCAAGACCAGCGTCTGCGCCGAGCCCGGTGACTCCGGCGGCTCGTTCATCAGCGGCGACCAGGCGCAGGGCGTCACCTCCGGCGGCTGGGGCAACTGCAGCGGCGGCGGCGAGACCTGGTTCCAGCCGATCAACGAGATCCTCGGCCGGTTCGGTCTGACGCTCCACACGGCCTGACACTCGGGCACACGACGGCGGGTCCCCGGCACGAGCACGGGGGCCCGCCCGCTTTCACGGGCCCCGTGGGTGTGCGTGCCCGTACCGGGTGCGCGTGGACCTGCGCGCATACGGGCGGACGCGTTCTCGGTGCGGCCCGCGCGGGCCCGCGTCACATCGCGCGGCGCCTGGTCCGCAGGAGCAGGACACAGCCGGCGACCAGCAGGACACCCCCGGCGGCGGCAGGCCACCACCCGAGACCGGCGCCTGTCTCGGCGAGCACGCCCTGGACCTGGGGGCCGGTCTGTGCCGCGGCCTCGGTGCCGTCGCCGTCACCCTTGCCGTCGCCCTTGCCGTCGCCCTTTTCCTTGCCACTGCCGCTACCACTGCCACCGCCGCTGTCGCTGTCGCTGTCGATGGCATCTGCGGCTGGGGGCTCGGACGGGTCGGTGGCCGACCGGGTCGTGGCCGCACGGGATACGGACCTGCCCGACGGCGTCGGCGAATCGACGGGGGCGTCGGGGCGTGCGGTGGGCTCGAAAATCTGATCGCCGGCGTCACCGCCTCCCTGGCCGTTGCCGTCCCCGCCACCCGGCCCGCCACTCTGGGCGTTACCGTCCCCGTCGCCCTTACCGTCCCCGTCGCCCTTGCCGTCTCCGCTGTCCTTGCCGTCCTGCGGTTGCTCGGCGGTGGGCGTCGGGGTGTCCGGGGCCGTGGTCGGGGGATCGGTGGGCGTGCCCGGGGCCCGCGTCGGCTGCGGCGGGGTCTCCTGCCCCGCTCCGTCTCCGGGTTCTTGCGGGACGTCGTCCGATCCGCACGCGCGACCCTCGTTGATGCAGTCGACCATCTCCCGCATCAGGTCCTCGTCGAACACGTTGATGAAGTCACCGTGGTCCGTCACCGGCTTGTGCACCTGCTCGGGGAAGGAATCCACCGCGAACAGCGGGGTGCTACGACCGCCGTCCTCGACGCTGGGCCGGTCCACGTCGTACACGATGCGCTGGACGAGCTGCGGGACCGCCCTGAAACCCTCGGGGCAGGCGCCGTCCGGGGCGGCGAAGGCCATGTGGGTGCGGTGGTTGGCGCTGTCGGTGTTCCGGCCGTCCCAGCAGCTCTGGAAGCGGAACGTACGCACCACCTCGCTGCCGTCCGGGCACAGCGGGTACTTGTCCCTGAGCTGCCGGTCCTCGAAGCCGGTGCAGCTCCAGGAGGCGTTGGCGTTGGTGGTGCCGTTGACGAAGGCCTTGGCGTCGCCGGTGATGATGCGCAGCAGGCGGGGCATGGCCGTGACGTCGCCGCGCGGGTTGCCGACGAAGGTGAGCGTCACGTCCTCGGGGGTGACGATCTCGCCCGCGTTGCCCTCGATGCCACCGCCGGGCGCGGCGGCGTCCTGTTCCCGCTCGCCGTTCTGCAGCCGCAGTACGGGCCAGTAGTAGGAGGACTTGTCACCCTCGTCGACGCAGGTGGTGTCGGCGACGGCGAGATCCCCGTCGGCGGCGAAGGCGTTGTTGGCCTGGTTGCCGACGTAGTCGTGGAAGTGGTGAGCGCCGTTGGTGACGCCCGGGGCCGCGATGACGTTGTCGGAGTTGAACAGGCCGTTCTGGTTCACGCCGCAGTCGGAGCTGAAGGTGCCGGACGCGGCCTTTTCCCGGGCGGCCGTGTTCGGCTGGACGGTGGTGATGTCCGCGTAGTCGGCCGCGACGGGCCCGTTGCCGGCCTGGCCACCGTTGTCCGGCGGCCGGCCCTTCCCGTCGCCTTCCCGGCCGTCACCGCCTCCGCCGCGACCTGCCTCGCCCTTCTCGCCGGTCTCGCCGGCGGGCTCGGTGCCGCGCAGGGTGCAGTCGGCGAGGCTGTCCAGGTCCCGGGGCCGCTCGCCCTCCCGGCCGATGGCCGCGGCGATGCGCCCCAAGGTCTCGGCGCGCTGTTTCTCCAGCGGCCGGACGATCGTCGTGTCGGGGTCCGCGGTGCCGCCACCGTCCTGTCGGGCGGTCTTGGCCGCGTCCTGGAGCTGCTGGTAGGCGGCGGCGACCTGTTCGTCGAGTGCGGCGAGTTCACCGTCGACGTCGCCCTTCGCCTGCTGCGGGATCTCCGTCAGCCGGCTGCCGACGTCCGGGCAGTCGATCGTGACGGCCCCGGCCGGCCGGGACGACGCGCCGGTGCCGTCCGGACCGGCTTCGGTGGCGGAGGCGTACACGCCGACCACCACCAAACCACCGCCGCCCAGGATCAGGGCGACGGCTGCGGAGGTCGCGCGTCGTGCGCCGGTCGGACGTCTGCGCGTATTGCGTCCCAAGGCGTGCTCCTACACATCGGTGGGGGGTGGGCCGAAAGGTGCCCCCGCCCCATACGCATGCCGGGAGCGCTGTGTTCAGGCGTCCCCCGAACCGGCGCGGACCTCTTCCACCGCGGGCCCCGAAGGGATAGGTCCGGTGTACGTCCCCTGCCCGAGGCGCGCGGAGTGCCCGCGGCCGACGCGGACCGGGCCTGCCGACGCCTCGGCCGCAGAGGGGGCGCCCGACGCCGCGGCTACAGTGTTCCGCTCCAGGTGGGAGGGGATGCAGGGGTGGGGAACGAAGGACGCGCGGCTGCTGTTTGCGCGGCGCTGCTGGTGGGGGTTCTGGCGGGTTGTTCGGGTGGCGGCGCCGGGCCGGACGCGAAGCGGTCCTCGGACGCGAAGCCGGCGCCGGACCGCGGCAACGGGGTAGCCAGGAGCGGCGGCCGGATCGGTGCCGCGGGCTCGGCGTGCGAGCTGCCGGTGGTCTTCGACACGGCGGCGGACTGGACGGCCGAGGCCGTGGACGGCGTGCCGGGCGGCTCCGCAAGCTCCGACACCTCGGGCCACGGCGACGGCGACGGCGACGGCGACGGATCGGGGGCCGATGACGAACTGGCCCAGGAGATCGCCGACTCGCTCCTGCACCAGGGTCCGGTCACGGCCGCGTGCGAGATCGACGCCAAGCCGGCGGGGCACATCGGGTTCCTGCGCGTATGGACCGGCGAGCCGGACACCGGCGGCGACGCCCGCTCCGTACTGGAGGACTTCGTCGCCGCGGAGGACGGTGCGAGCAGGGCGAAGTACCGGGCCCTGGCCGGTGGCGGGCTCGAGGGTGCGGAGGTGACGTACCTCTGCACGAGCAAGCTCCTCGGCGAGACGAAGACGGAGCGCGCGCTCGCCGTCGAGACGCCCGACGGTCCGGTCGTCCTGCACCTCGGCGGCATGGACGGCGCGGAGCACGAGGCGATGCTCCCCGCGTACGAACTCGCCAAGCGCACGCTGCGCCTGTCCTGACGGGGCCGGCCGCCCGCCGGCCGCGCTTCCGAGCCCGGCCCGTCCTCGGCGCACCGGCCGCGGCGCGGCGCCCGGGACTCGGCGCCCGGGACTCGGCGCGCCGGCCGCGGCGCCCCGGGACTCGGCGCGTGGCACGCTCCGGTCGCGTTCACCCGGCAGGGCGTAATGGCCCCGTACGACTCGACGAGCGGCCGGGGCGCCCCCGCCCGCCCGCTCACCGTCGCGTGGGCGGCCCGTACGGCTCTCGGTGGAGGGCCGTGCCCGTCACCCCGTAGGACGTCCCTCGCCTCCCGGGGCCGTGCAGTGTAGACATGAGCACATGGTCCGACTGATGGGTCGCTCCGGGACCCGGTCGACCCGGCGCCCCGGCGGCCCCGCGCCGGACCGGGAGCCCGACCGGCAGCGGCAGGACGGGAAGTGGCCCCGCCTGCTGCGTGCCGCCGGGCTGCGGACGGCGCTGGGCCGGCGCAGTGTCGCCGGGCAGGTGTTCCTGCTGGTCGTGGTGATCGTGCTGCTCCTGGTGCTGTCCGCGGTCGCGGCGCTGGTGCTGCAGGTGCGGCACGACAGCGACGACGAGGCCCGCAGCCGTTCGCTGGCCGTCGCCGAGACGTTCGCCAACGCGCCGGGCATCCGTGAGGCGCTGGACTCCCCCCGTCCCACGGCCGTACTGCAGCCCCGCGCGGAGGCGGCCCGCAAGCGGGCCGAGGTCGACTTCATCGTCGTCATGAACACCGACGGCATCCGCTACACCCATCCCAAGCCGGACCGCATCGGCAAGAAGTTCGTGGGGACCCTCGGCCCGGCCCTCGCGGGGCGGAGCGTGATCGAGGAGGTCCGGGGCACGATCGGCCCGCTGGTGCAGGCGGTGGTTCCGGTCGAGGACTCCGACGGGCGGGTCGTCGGCCTGGTCTCGGCGGGCATCACGACCGCGCACGTCGGCGGCGCCACCGCGCGTCAGCTGCCGCTGGTGCTGGCCACGGCCGGCGGGGCGCTGGCCCTGGCGACAGCGGGCGCCGCCCTGGTGAGACGGCGGCTGCTGCGCCAGACGCGTGGCCTGGGCCCGCACGAGATGACCCGGATGTACGAGCACCACGACGCCGTGCTGCACGCCGTCAAGGAGGGCGTGCTGATCGTCGGCGGCAGCGGCACGCTCCTGCTCGCCAACGACGAGGCGCGCCGGCTGCTCGGCCTGCCCGAGGACGCCGAGGGCCGGCACGTACTGGCCCTCTCCCTCGAACCGGGCACCGCCGACCTGCTGGCTTCCGGGCGGGTCGCCACGGACGAGGTGCACCGGGTCAAGGACCGGCTGCTGGCCATCAACCAGCGGCCCACGGACCGCGGCGGGGGCCCGCCGGGCAGCGTCGCCACCCTGCGCGACTCCACGGAGCTGCGGGCCCTGTCCGGCCGTGCCGAGGTGACGCGGGAGCGCCTGGACATGCTGTACGAGGCGGGCGTGGGCATCGGGACCAGCCTGGACGTCACCCGCACGGCCGAGGAGCTGGCGGAGCTGGCCGTGCCGCGCTTCGCGGACTTCCTCACGGTGGACCTGTTCGACCCGGTGCTCGGCGGCGGCCAGCCCGACGCGGCGGCGGTGCTGCGCCGTACGGCCCTGGCCGGGGTCCGCGAGGAGGTCCCGCTGTACGGCGTGGGCATGCGCATCCGGTTCGTGGAGTCGTCGCCGCAGAGCCGCTGTCTGCGCAGCGGGCGGACGCTGCTGGAGCCGGACCTGAGCCGGGCGCCGGGCTGGCGTGCGCAGGACGTCGAGCGCGCCGCGCAGATCGTCGGGTTCGGCATCCACTCGCTGATCACGGTGCCGTTGCGGGCCGGTGCGCTGGTGCTGGGCGTGGTGAGCTTCTGGCGGTCGGAGAAGCCCGAGCCGTTCGACGAGGACGAGGTGGCACTCGCGGAGGAACTCGTCGCCCGCGCGGCGGTGTCCATCGACAACGCGCGGCGCTACACGCGCGAGCACAGCATGGCGGTCACGCTCCAGCAGAGCCTGCTGCCCCGGCGGCTGCCCGAGCAGGACGCGCTCGACGTCGCCTACCGCTATCAGCCGGCGCAGGCCGGGGTCGGCGGCGACTGGTTCGACGTACTGCCGCTGTCGGGGGCCCGGGTGGCGCTGGTGGTGGGTGATGTGGTGGGGCACGGCCTGCACGCGGCTGCCACGATGGGCCGGCTGCGTACGGCGGTGCACAACTTCTCCTCGCTCGACCTGCCGCCCGACGAACTGCTCACCCTTCTCGACGAGCTGGTCGGGCGCATCGACCAGGACGAGACACCGGCCCAGGCGCAGACGGCGTATGCGACGGCCGAGGGCAGCACGGCGCCGGTCACGGGTGCGACCTGCCTGTACGCGGTGTACGACCCGGTGTCGCGGCGCTGCACGGTGGCCCGTGCCGGGCATCCGCCGCCCGCCCTGGTGCACCCGGACGGCCGCGTGGAGTTCCCGGAGGTGCCGGCCGGCCCGCCGCTCGGGCTCGGCGGGCTGCCGTTCGAGACGGCGGAGCTGGATTTGGCGGAGGGCAGCAGGCTCGTGCTGTACACGGACGGGCTGGTGGAGGACCGTACGCGGGACATCGACGTGGGTCTCGGGATGCTGCGCACAGCGCTCGAGGGGGCGGGTCCGTCGCCGGAGGAGACCTGCCGGGCCGTGCTGGACGCCCGGGTGCCGGTGCCGGCCCGCTCGACGGACGACATCGCGCTGCTGGTGGCGCGGACCCGGGCGCTGGGCCCGGACCGGATCGCGCAGTGGCCGGTGCGTCCGGACCCGGCGGCGGTCGGCGAGGTGCGGGCGGCGGTGAGCAGGCGGCTGTCGGAGTGGGGTCTCGACGAGCTGGCCTTCACCACGGAGCTGATCCTGAGCGAGCTGGTCACCAACGCGATCCGGTACGGCGGCGCACCGGTCCAGGTGCGGGTGCTGCGCGGGCGGAACCTGATCTGCGAGGTGTTCGACGGCAGCAGCACCTCCCCGCACCTGCGCTACGCGGCGATGACCGACGAGGGCGGGCGCGGGCTCTTCCTGGTGGCGCAGCTCGCGGAGCGCTGGGGCACGCGGTACACGCCGGACGGCAAGGTCATCTGGGCGCAGCAGTTGCTGCCCGGGCCCGGTGTGGAGCCGACGCTCCCCCGGTTCGACGTCGACGTCGACCTGCCATAAGCGCGCCTTATGGGCCCATAGGCCGGACCCGCGTACCAACTTAGGGTTGCCTCAGCTTAGGCTTCCCATCGAGTCGCTTGCCATCGCTCGAAGGGAACCTGATCATGTCCCGCCCGCTGCGGGTAGCCATCGTCGGATCCGGCCCGGCCGGGATCTACGCCGCCGACGCGTTGCTCAAGTCCGACGTCGCCTCCGAACCCGGCGTGTCCATCGACATCTTCGAGCGCATGCCCGCCCCGTTCGGGCTGATCCGTTACGGCGTGGCTCCGGACCATCCGCGGATCAAGGGCATCGTCACGGCCCTGCACCAGGTGCTCGACAAGCCGCAGATCCGCCTGTTCGGCAACGTGGACTACCCGTCCGACATCGGCCTGGACGACCTGCGCGCGTTCTACGACGGCGTGATCTTCGCGACGGGCGCGACCGCGGACCGGGCGCTGCCGGTCCCCGGCATCGACCTGGACGGTTCCTACGGCGCCGCGGACTTCGTCTCCTGGTACGACGGGCATCCGGACGTGCCGCGCACGTGGCCGCTGGAGGCGGAGAAGGTCGCGGTCCTCGGCGTCGGGAACGTCGCCCTGGACGTGGCGCGCATCCTCGCCAAGACGGCGGACGAGTTGCTGGCGACGGAGATCCCGCCCAACGTCCACGAGGGCCTGAAGGCCAACAGGGCGCGGGAGATCCACGTGTTCGGCCGGCGCGGCCCGGCCCAGGCGAAGTTCAGCCCGATGGAACTGCGGGAGCTGGACCACTCTCCCACCATCGAGGTGATCGTCGACCCCGAGGACATCGACTACGACGACGGCTCGATCGCGACGCGGCGCGGCAACAAGCAGGCCGACATGGTCGCCAAGACCCTGGAGAACTGGGCGATCCGCGACACCGGCGACCGGCCGCACAAGCTGTACCTGCACTTCTTCGAATCGCCCACGGAGATCCTCGGCGAGGACGGCCGCGTCGTCGGCCTGCGCACCGAGCGCACGGAACTGGACGGCACCGGGAACGTGCGCGGCACGGGCGAGTTCACCGACTGGGACGTCGCCGCGGTCTACCGCGCGGTCGGCTACCTGTCCGACAAGCTGCCCAAGCTGCCCTGGGATCTCGAGTCCGGCACCGTTCCGGACCTGGGCGGCCGGGTCGTGACGGAGAGCGGTGAGCACGTCCAGTCGACGTACGTCACCGGCTGGGTCCGGCGCGGTCCGGTGGGCCTGATCGGTCACACCAAGGGGGACGCCAACGAGACGGTGGCGAACCTGCTGGCCGACTTCGCGAACGGCCGGCTGCACGCGCCCGCCGCGCCCGAGCCGGAGGCCGTGGACGCGTTCCTCGCCGAGCACGAGGTGCGCTTCACGACGTGGGACGGCTGGTACCGGCTGGACGCCGCCGAGAAGGCACTGGGCGAACCGCAGGGCCGTGAGCGCGTGAAGATCGTCGAGCGCGAGGACATGCTGCGGGAGAGCGGCGCGTAACCGCCAAGTTCGCGCAGCCACGCACATGTCGACGCGGAAGGGCCCGGAGGCGGACACCTCCGGGCCCTTCCGCGTTCCTCCCCGCCCTCCCCGCGTCTCCGCGGGCCCCTCCGACGTCGCTCGCCTCCTGGTGCCGCCCTCGCCCGTCCATGCCCGCACCCCAGTGTTGCCGACCGACCACGCACCGTATACGCTCCAGCTCTTCACTGAACCTGCACACCAGGGGGGTTTGTTTTCATGCGCAGACGCATGTCCACCGCCATGTTCGCCACGGTCGCCGTCGCGGGCTCACTGACCACGCTGGCCGCCGTCCCGGCACACGCCACCGAGTACGACTCCGCGCTGAAGGTCCGCGGCGTCCAGTACGACGCGCCGGGCCGCGACTCCAACAGCTGCTCCTCGGGCAACACCGACGAGGAGTACCTGACGGTCAAGAACTACTCGTCGTCGAAGACCGTCAACCTCAGGGGCTACGTGGTCAAGGACGCCGCCGGCAACCGCTTCGCCTTCACGGCGAACCACTACCTCCAGCCCGGCGACTACGTGAAGCTGCGCGGCGGCCACGGCTCGGACTCCGACGCGGGCAACGTCGTCTACCGCGACAACTGCAACTTCATGTGGAACAACGACAAGGACACGATCTACCTGTACAAGCCGACCGGCAGCCGTGCCGACGTGCACTCCTACACCAAGAGCGGCTCCGACTCGGACAACAACGGCTACATCACCTACCACCGGTGACCGACCGGGTCGCCCTCCCTCGGTGACCTGTGCCGGTGGCGGTGACCCGTGAGCAGCGAGGTCACCGTCGCGTCCCGTCGGTGGCCTGTGAGGTCGCGGTCCACCGGTGGCACGCGAGCGGGGCCCGTTCCGGTGCGGATGGTGAACGGGCCCCGCCGACCGCCCCATTGCCGTGACCCCGCCCGCGGCCGGTCGACGGGTGAACGGGGGCCGGTACGTGCGGACGCCGCGCACCCCGAGCGCGCCGCCCCGCACCGGACGGCCCCGGTCTCGGCCCCGCGCCCACCCCGCACCCCTCGTCCGGGTGACGGCGAGGCACCTGAGGGCCGGCACGCCGGACATCACTGAAGGGCGCCCACGCCCCGCCCCGACCGGCGGCGCGACCGGGACGCGCGACCGGACGCCCGCCGGAACCATCCCGGATCCGGACACCCCGCCCGATCTTCCCCCCGTGACGGCGGCGATACTGGGCAGTCGCACCAGTCCCTGCCTCCAGATGGATCCATGCCGACTTCCCGAACCGCCCGCCCCATCCCTCCCACCCTGTGGACGGCCCGTTGCCGTCATGCCGGGTCCGACGCGGCAGACGTCGTCCTCGGCACCCTGGAACGGCTCAAGGACAGCCGGGTCCTCGACGACTACCTCGAAGTGACCGGCACGGACGTCACCGCGGAGGGCGGTGCGGACGGCACCGGCCGGCGCCGCGTGTTCGAGGCCCGATGGCGGGTGGACGGCTCCGAACCGGCGACGGTCCCGGTCCGCGCCCGGCTGGAACTGGCGCCCGCGGCCGAGGGCGCGCAGGAGTGGCTGCTGGTCGCAGAGGCCGAGCGCCACTGGGACGAGAACTGGCCCTCACCCGCCACCATGTTCTGGCCCGACACCCCGGACAGCCCCTGGGACCACGACACCACCACGGGCCTGCGCGTCAGGGACCTCAACCCCCTCCCCGACGACGACAGGGCCGTACGCCGCCTGCTGCGCGACGCGGGACGCAGCGCCTGGGGCGTGCACGTAGTCGTGCACGAGGCGCACACGCCCGACGAGCGCGGGCGGGTCCCCCTCACCCGGCATCTGCCGCCCGGGCTGCGGCACCGCGTGGTGGAGCACCGGGCGGCCCCGCAGCAGCTGCGGGTCGTCAACTGGGCGCTGCGCACGCTGGACGTGGAGGTGCCGCGCGGCGGCGCGCTCGTCCTGCCCGGCAGCCCGGCCCCCGCCGGGTACCGCGCCGGGGCCTTCTCCGTGCGCGCGGTCTTCCTGGACGGCTCCGCGCCGGCCGAGCTCGTGGCCGCGGTGACCGCGTACGCCGCCCTGGACCGGGAGCTGCCCGAGGACGCCGACCGGGCGCTCACGGCGCTGCGCGAGCAGTGGCACCTGCTGACCCTGGAGGAACAGCTCGCGCGGGAGCGGCGCCTGGTCACGATGTACGCCGAGGCGCTCGAGGCGATGACGAAGTCCCGCGACCTGTACCGGGAGGCGGCCGAAGCGGCCGGCGAGGCACTGGCCGCGCTGCGCGAGGCGCACGACGCGGGCAGCGGCCCCGACGCCCTCGGCACATCCCGTCCAGGCTCCCTCCCCGTGCCCTTCCCCGCCCCGGCGTCGCCGCTGCGGCATCTGACCCGGACGCTGGAACGCTTCAAGGCCAAGGGCCGGCACCCCGCCGCACCGGGCACCGGGAACGTGGTCGAGCAGGACCCCCGGTAGGCCGCCCGGGCGGCGCAGGCGGCGGAGACACCGGCCGACCGGGTGCGGCCGATGTGTCGCCCGCCGCGACCTGGATACGCGGTGCGGACAGGCAGTACGCCGTCCCTCCCGGAAGGTCCTCCGCCATGGGCAGCCCGCACCACGACGCCAGCGGGCCCGGCGGCACCGCTCCCCCGCCCCCGCGCCGCCCGGACCCCGCACACCCGCCCCACCCGGGCCCCCCGTCCCCGCAGCACTCGGACACCACGCTCCGGGTCAACGGCACGCCCCACCCCCTCACCGTCGACAACCGCCGTGTCCTGCTGGACGTCCTGCGGGAGGATCTCGGCCTGACCGGCGCGAAGAGGGGCTGCGACCACGGGCAGTGCGGTGCCTGCACCGTGCTCGTCGACGGTCGGCGCGTCAACAGCTGCCTGCTGCTCGCGGTCGCGCTGGACGGCTGCGAGGTCACGACCGTCGAAGGACTCGCGGGTGACGGTGAACGGCAGCTGCATCCGCTGCAGCGGGCCTTCCTGGACCGTGACGCGTTCCAGTGCGGGTACTGCACGCCCGGCCAGCTCTGCTCCGCCGTCGGAGCGCTCGCCGAGGCCGCGGCGGGCCACCCCTCGCGCGTCACCGACCCGGCGGCACCCGCCGGTGGGCCCGTGCCGCTGGACCGGGAGGAGATCCGGGAACGGCTGAGCGGCAACCTGTGCCGGTGTGGCGCCTACCCGCGCATCGCCGACGCCGTGGAGGACGTGATCCGGTGAAACCCTTCGACTACGTACGCGCCGACACCGTGACCCGAGCCACCGCCGCCTACGCCGCCCGGCCGGGCGCCCACTACCTCGGCGGCGGCACGAACCTCGTCGACCTGATGAAGCTCGGCGTGGAGGAACCCGCCGCGCTCGTGGACGTCACCCGGCTTCCGCTGGACACGGTGGAGGAGCTGCCCGGCGGCGGGCTGCGCGTCGGGGCGACGGTCCGCAACAGCGACCTGGCCGCCCACCCCGCCGTCCGGGAGCGGTACCCGGCCCTGTCGCAGGCGCTGCTCGCGGGCGCCTCGGGGCAGCTGCGGAACACCGCCACCACGGGCGGCAACCTCCTCCAGCGCACCCGGTGCCCCTACTTCCAGGACACCGCCAAGCCCTGCAACAAGCGCGAGCCGGGCAGTGGCTGCGGCGCGCTGGACGGCGTCCACCGGGACCACGCGGTGCTCGGGCACTCCGCGCACTGCATCGCCACGCACCCCTCGGACATGGCCGTGGCGCTGGCCGCGCTGGACGCCGAGGTGGAGCTGTACGGCCCCGACGGCGCGCGCAGCCTGCCCGCCGCGGGCTTCCACCGGCTGCCGGGCGACCGGCCCGAGCGGGACACCGAGCTGCGGCCCGGGGAGCTCGTCACCGCCGTCGTCCTGCCCGCCGCGACCGCCGGGCTGCCGTCCCTGTACCGCAAGGCGCGCGACCGGGCGTCGTACGCCTTCGCGCTGGCGTCCGTCGCCGCCGTGCTGCGCGTCCAGGACGGTGTCGTCGCCCACGCCGGGATCGCGTTCGGCGCGCTGGCCCACCGGCCCTGGCGGGCACGCCGCGCCGAGGAGGCTCTGCGGGGCGCCGCGCCCACCGAGGCGGCCTTCGAGCACGCCGTGGATGTGGAGCTCTCCGCCGCGCGGCCCCTGCGGGACAACGCCTACAAGGTGCCGCTGGCGCGCGGCATCGCCCTGGACGTCCTGACCCGGCTCGCCGCGCCCGCCCGGTCCTGAACCTCGCTCCCGAGCACTCCACAGCACTTCACAGCACTCCACAGGAGGCTGCCACCATGACCGACGCCGTAGACGCCGTCACCACAGGTCGGAGCTCACGCATCGGCTCCGGCTCCCGGACCGCCGCCACCCCGGCCGGGGCTCGGGTCACCGGTGCCGCCCCGCAGCCCACCACCGGCCCCGCCCCCGCCCTCGGCTCCTCCGCCGAGCGCCGGGAGGGCCGGGAGAAGGTCACCGGCGCCGCGCGGTACGCCGCCGAGTTCCTCTCCCCCGGCCTCGCGCACGCCTGGCCCGTCCCGGCGACGATCGCCCGCGGCCGGGTGACCGGCGTCGACGCGTCGGCCGCGCTCGCGCTGGACGGCGTACTCGCCGTGCTCACCCACGAGAACGCGCCTCGCCTCACCGCACCCGACGACCCGACCCTCGGGGTGCTGCAGGACCCGCGGGTTCCGCATTGGGGCTGGTTCGTGGCCCTGGTGGTCGCGGAGAGCCCGGAGGCCGCACGTGCGGGGGCCGCCGCCGTGCGCGTGGACTACGCCGCCGAGGAAGCCGACGTCACGCTCACCCCGTCGCACCCCGCGGCGTACGTGCCAGAGAAGGCCAACGGCGGTTACCCGGCCGTCCGTGAGCACGGCGACCCGGAGGCGGGCCTGGCCGCGAGTGCGGTGCGGGTGGACGTCGGCTACCGGGTTCCGCCGCTGCACAACCACCCCATGGAACCGCACACGAGCACGGCCCGCTGGGACGGCGACCGGCTCACGGTGCACACCTCGAGTCAGGGTTCGGCCCCCGTACGGGCCGTGCTGGCCGGGATGTTCGCCCTGCCCGAGGAGCGGGTCCGCGTCGTCGCGGAGCACGTCGGGGGCGGCTTCGGCTCCAAGGGGACGCCCCGCCCCGACGTGGTGCTCGCCGCGCTGGCCGCCCGGCACACCGGCCGCGCCGTCACCCTCGCCCTGCCCCGGCGGTATCTGCCCACCGTCGTCGGACACCGGGCGCCCACGCTGCACCGGGTACGTCTGGGCGCCGGTCGCGACGGCCGACTGACCTGTCTCGTGCACGAGGTCACCACGCACACCTCCCGCGTCAAGGAGTTCGTGGAGCAGGCCGCTGTCCCGGGCCGCGTCATGTATGCCGCCCCGCACAGCCGCACCGTCCACCGCGTGGCACCGCTCGACGTGCCGACCCCGTCGTGGATGCGCGCGCCCGGCGAGGCCCCCGGCATGTACGCCCTGGAGTCCGCGATGGACGAGCTGGCCGCCGAACTGGGCATGGACCCGGTCGGACTGCGGATCGTCAACGAGCCCGGCACCGAGCCCGACAGCGGCAAGCCGTTCAGCAGCCGGCATCTCGTGGAGTGCCTGCGCGAGGGCGCCCGGCGCTTCGACTGGGCGGCGCGCGACCCCCGGCCGCGTTCGCGCACCGCGGGCCCGCTGCTGATCGGTTCGGGCGTGGCCGCCGCGACCTATCCCGTGCTCGTCGCGCCCTCCACGGCGACCGCGCAGGCGCTGCCGGACGGCACCTTCGCGGTGCGCACCAACGCCACCGACATCGGCACCGGCGCCCGTACGGTCCTCGCGCAGATCGCGGCCGACACGCTCGGGGTGCCCCTGGACCGGGTCACGGCCGAGGTGGGCAGCACGGACCTGCCGTCGGCACCGCTGGCGGGTGGCTCGTCCGGCACCGCCTCCTGGGGGTGGGCCGTGCACGACGCCTGCGCCCGGCTGGCCGCACGCCTGGCCGACCACCAGGGGCCGCTGCCCGAGGACGGGCTGACCGGGCGTGCCGACACGGGCGGCCGGGCCGGCGCCGACAGCCCGTGGTCCCGGCACGCCTTCGGGGCGCACTTCGCGGAGGTCACCGTCGACACGGTCACCGGAGAGGTCCGCACCCGCCGGCTGCTGGGCGTGTACGCCGCCGGTCGCATCCTCAACGCCCGCACCGCCCGCTCCCAGTTCGTCGGTGGCATGACCATGGGCCTCGGGATGGCGCTCACCGAGCACAGCACCGTGGACCCCGCGTTCGGTGACTTCGCCGAGCGGGACCTCGCCGCCTATCACGTGCCGGTGCACACCGACGTGCCCGACATCGAGGCCCACTGGATCGACGAGGACGATCCGCATCTGAACCCGATGGGCAGCAAGGGCATCGGCGAGATCGGCATCGTCGGCACGGCCGCCGCGATCGGCAACGCCGTGCACCACGCCACCGGTGTGCGCTTCCGCGAGCTGCCCCTGACGCCCGACCGGGTACTCACCGGCCTGCGGGACGGCGAACGCACACGGTGACGGAGCCCTGACCTCCCGCACGTGAGACCTTGAAGACACTGGGTGCCAGGCGTCATACACCTGTCGCCGCAGGGAATCCTCTACGAGGACATGCGGGACGATGGCACTCGGGGACAGGGGAAGGGGGAGGCGTGGACGCGACGACGGCCCTGCCCGCCGCTGCCGCCGCGGCGACGCTCGCCCCGGCGGTCGTGGAGCTCGCCCGACGGGGGCGCACCCGTCGTGACCTGCGACGCGTCGCTCTTTGCGCGGACCCCGGCCGGATCCTGCGGGGTAGCACGGCGCATGTCGCACTGCCGCCCGACCTGTTGCCCGATCACGTGTACCCGGACGACATCGGCGTGCCCTTCCTCGCTCCGCGCCGCCCGCGCGGGTCTGATACCTGACGGGGCCACGAGGTTGAACTCTGCGGCTCCTACGGAGCGTGAGGAAACCATTCGCCCGTTCGATTCGTATAAGTGACTGGAAGTCCAAGGAAGAAGCGGACCAGGCGGCGTCAACGGTGCCGTCGCCTGACCGGGGAAGCACCGACCCAGGGAGAGGCGATGCAACCGTTCGCGCTCAACTACGCCCGTCCGGCAGCCCAGTTGGAGGCCAACGTGCCGTACGTCTATGACTCGGGACGACAGTTGAACGTGCTTCTTGACGGCCGTGTGGCCGCCTGCGACCACGCCCTGCTGAAGGAGTTGGCCACCACGACCTCCACCGCGGGCTCGAAGACACACTTCGACGACTGAACGCGGACCGGACGACGATGACCGTGTTGATCCTGACTTGTGAAGAGGACGTGACCGCCGACATGGTGGTCGTCCACCTGAACGCCTCGGGGGTTCCGGTGGTCCGCCTCGATCCCGCCGACCTGCCCGGCGGCGTCGCGCTCTCCGGCGAATACGTTCACGGCTCCTTCCAGGGTCATCTGTCGTCCGGTGGGCGGCTGGTGGGAATAGAGGGACTGCGGTCGGTCTGGGTGCGCAGACCCGGCACCCCGGCCGCCCGCGCCGTAAACCCCTCCGCGTGGCTGTCCGAGGAGACCTCCCAGGCGTTGTACGGGATGCTCCGCGGGTCGGACGCGCGGTGGATGAACCACCCGGACGCGGCCAGACGCGCCCGGTACAAGCCGTGGCAGCTCCGTGTCGCCCAGCGCTGCGGGCTGCCCGTGCCGGCCACACTGATCACGACGTTCCCGCGCGCCGCCGAGGAGTTCGCCGAGCGTTTCCCGGACCTGGTCGTCAAGCCCGTCTCCGGGGCGCATCCGAAGGACCCGCCGCAGGCCGTGCCGACCAGCCGGGTCGCGCCGGACGCGGATTTCTCCGCCGTCGCCTACGGTCCGACACTGCTGCAACGGCGGGTCGCGAAACGGGCCGACGTCCGCCTGACCGTGGTGGGCGAGCGGCTGCTGGCGGCCCGCAGGACCGCCGATCCCAACGCCCGGGAGATCGATGTGCGGTTCGCTCCCCCGACGTCACCGTGGCTGCCGGCCGAGGTCCCGCCGCGCCTGGCCAAGTCGGTCCGCGCGTATATGAGAGAGGTGCAACTGTCCTACGGTGCCTTCGACTTCGCCGAGGACGCCGACGGCACGTGGTGGTTCCTGGAGTGCAACCAGTCCGGCCAGTTCGGCTTCGTGGAGGTGGAGACGGCCCAGCCGATCGCCCGCACCATCGCCGAGTGGCTGTCCCGCACGGCCCCGCAGGAGTCCGCGCACGTCAACGGGCGGGACTGCACGGCGCGCTGAGCGACCGTCCGGGCTGTACGACTGCTGGTGGGCCGGAGCCTGCGGGCGGATACGCCCGGGGGATGTCAGCGGGGGAGCCGGTGGGCGGGCGCCGTGGGGGCGGCGTCCCGCTTTCTCGTGCCCCTTCCTCGTGCCGCCGGGTCAGCGCTGCCCGGGCAGGAGGGCCGAACGCTGCCAGCCCGCGCCCGGGTTGCCCGGTGCCTGCGGGGCGCCCGGTACGTGGCCGGAACCGAGCAGCGGGCGCATGACCAGCTCCAGTTCCCTGCTCACTCGCTCGGCCTCTCGGCGCACCTGCGCCGGTACATCGCCGCATTCCGCGACGAGTCGGTCATAAATCGGGGAATCCTGGTACACCCGTCAACGCGCCTTTCCTGTCGTCTGCCCGTGTGATGGGCAACAACAGCCGAGTGTATGCGTCCGGACACGTCGTGGCGTGATTTCCCGGGAGGTCTTGACGCCACGGGGAACAGGGCTCAAGGCCTGGTCAGGCCCCTGTCATGGAGCCGGGCCGCACCATCATGAGCACCGTCACAGCGGCCCACGCGATGTTGGACACACCGGTGAACATCGCCGGTCGACGGTGTCGGCACGCTCCACCACCCGCCGACCGTCCAGTTGCCCCAGGACTTCCTCCTGCCCGGGCAGGACGAACGCGATCAGAATGCCCGCGGCCACCGTGGTCAGGGTGATGGACGTGACGGGCCGGCCGTCGCCGAGAACGCCCGTCGCGGCCGCGGTCGCGAGGCCCAGGACCGGCACGGCGACGCTGAGACGGGCGTGGAAGCGGCCGATGCGGTGCAGCAGCCGGACCGTGCCGACAGCCGCCGCTCCCGCGTCTCCCCGTCGCCCACGGGGGGCGGCGCGGCGGGCCGCGGGCGGGAACCTGACGGCCGTGACGGCGACGGGGCCGGCGGCCGCGATCGCGGCCAGGACGTGCAGGGACAGCGGGACTTCGTCGTCGTGCGGGGCTCCGGAGGCGGGTGCGGTCGGGAGTCGTGGGCGGTGGGGACGACGCCGTACGCCTGTCGCGCGGCCCTCCGCGCGGGACCGCGCGCTCGGCGGGACACAAGGCGCCGCCCCTCGGGTCACCCCGGGATCCGGTCCCGGGGTGACCCGAGGGGCGGGCCAACGGGCCTGGCTCACACGGCCAGCGACAGTCCGCTCTCGCCGTCCGCCGCCGAGGCCGACGACTCGGGAGTCACGGGCCCCTTGCCCATCAGCAGGGCGTCCGCCGTCTCGATCGCCTCGTGAACATCGGTGGTTCCCATCATCACGCACAGCGTGTAGCTGACGTCCGCCAGTTCACGCGCCGCCGCCGGCTGTGCCCGCTCCGCCTGAGCGATCTGCAGCGACGCGTACCGCGTCAGCAACGTCCTCACGACCTTCGGGTCCGGTACGAGCACGAAGCGCCCCTCTCTCGATTTTCGCTGCGTATGCCCGATTGGGCCGAAACCATTCACCACTCATGCGCAAGTGCTAAGGATTGACGGAAACCTGTCGCCGTCTGCACGGATATGACCGAAGCACGACCAAGCTCGGTCCCTGCTCCATGGCGGCAGAGAAATCGCACCCCACCACCCGCTTCCCGGACGCCGCTGAGGAGTTGAGCAGAGGGCACGTTCCCTCACCCCGAAACGGTGTACGACCCGATGAACCGCTCCAGCCGCTTCCTGTCCATCCTGTACGTCCTCACCAGCGGACTGCTTATCTGGACCGCGGTCCTCCAGTACCGGTACGGCCCGCTGTGGGCAGGGCTCCTCTTCACGGCGGCCGGCGCGGTCCCCACCGTCGCCGTCGTCCGCGAGAGCGTGATCGGCGACCTGCGCCGGGCCCTCACCGAGCTGACCGCCCGGCCGCGCCGGCACGGAGAGCGGCTCGTGGACACGATCGTGCGCGGGGAGCTCGGCGCCGCCTGCTGCGACCGCTGGTGGACGAGCCTGGGCACCGACCACGACGCGGCCTGCGCCCACCGCGCCCGCAACAGCGCCGCCTGAGGCCTCGTACCGTCGCCCGGCAGGACCCGCCCGCGGCGCAGGCACGCGTGTGCCCCGCCGCGGCGCAGGCGTCCTCACAGGTGCCGATCTCCTGGCTCCGGCCGTCCCCCCTCACCAGGGGCGCCCTTCGGCGTCGCGCACCGTGGACCGGACTGTGCTTCAGCATGACGACGCCGACCGCCGCAGGTGGGCGCGGGCGGTCGGCACGCAACAGAGGGGCGAGCGTGTGTATCGGACGCTCATCGCGGTAACGGCGGTCGCGTGGTTTGCCCAGCGACGACGCCAGGGGCGGTGATGCGCCCCGGGCGTTGACACCCACGGCCGACGTCCACCGCGCAGGTGGTGAGAAACACATAACGCCGTCCGGGGCGTGGCGCGGGGAGCTGGGGCGAGGCCGCCCCTCCTCACCCCCGTTGCACGAGGAGGGACGGCCTCAGTCCTCGAGAGCTCGGGCCAACTCCGTGGTGGCCCGGGCGATCTCGGTGTCGTTCTCGTCCATCAGATGCTCGAGGGCGCCGCGCCTGGAACGGACGGCCTGCCGGGCCTTCTGCTCCCACACGACGGGGTTCTCACGGTGGTTGAGCAGTTTGGGGTAGGCGGTGGCGATGCTCTCCCACTGCCGCGCGTCCGCGATGTTCTTCAACAGCTGGATGATCTGCGGACGGCAGGTCACCCGGGGTACCTGGGCGAGCTCCCAGAGGAAGGGGACGGTGGCCGCGGTCGCCTGCTCCACGACGAAGCCGTACTGACAGATGCGTTTCCGCAACTCCCCCAGTGCGGTCCGGGCGGTCTCGGCGTCCTCCGAGGCGAGGTGGACGAGCAGCCCGGGAATCGCCGCCGCGGAGCCCGTCGAGTCCTGGATCTGGTGCCAGGGCACCTGGTCCAGGGCAGCGAGCGGGCCGGTACCGGTCTTCTCGGTGGTGAGCGTCTCGCGAGCAGTGCGCGGGTTGCTCGTCTGGTGCGTCGGAGCGGTGCGCATGGCGTGAGGCCTTTCCGCGGCAGTCGTGTCAGAGGGGAGGGACGTTCGGTCCTGTCGGCAGCTTGGCCCAGACGGTCTTGCCCGCCGGGTCCCGCGGGCTCCAGCCCCACTCGTCGGACAGAGCGTCGACGAGACGCAGCCCGCGGCCGCGCTCCTCGAGGGCCCAGCCGCCGGCCGGCCGGCACACGGGCGGGGCGTCGGCGGGGTCGGAGACGGAGAGGGTCAGGTGCCTCGGGTCGACTCTGAGTCCGAGCCGGACGTCCTGCTCACGCCCGGCGGCTCTCGGGACCGCGTGGGAGACGGCGTTGGACGCGAGCTCGGTGAGGACCAGGACCGCGTCGTCCGTGCAGTGGTCCAGCCCCCACTGGCGCAGGGTGTCGCGCGTGAAGCGGCGGGCCAGGGCGAGATCCTCGCCGGTGCAGCCGATTCGCATCTCGACCGGCGTCGGACGGTGGGTCACGGCCGCCGAACGCCACGCTCGTCGCTCGCCGACCGGGAGAACGTCGCTCGGCAGCCCGCGCGTCGGGCCCACCAGGCCGGCCCCCCATTGCAGGGGCTGACTGGGAAGGCGGAGCTCAGGATGCGCAGGTAACGACACAACATCTCCCTGATGCGACGTCAGGATCAAGCGCCACCAGGGGGGGTTGACGCCAGAGCTATTATCCACGCCGATGGCGCTCGCGTGCAATTGCACGAGAAATTGCGCGAAAATCGATCGGGAGCAGTCAGGGTCGACGACCGTGCGGTCCCTCCCTTCGCGACGGCCGGCACACCGGACGGCGCGGAACGCGAACACCAAGGAGATAGCGGTGCCACCAGTACAGAACGGAGTGCGGGCGAGCTCACTGGACGCCTGCTGGGTCAAGAGCCGCCACAGCAACGCCGAGGGCAACTGCGTCGAGGTGGCGCTGGTGGACGGCGGTGTCGCCGTGCGCAATTCCCGCGATCCCGACGGGCCCGCGCTCGTCTACACGAGCGCCGAGGTGGCCGCTTTCGTCGCCGGGGCGAAGGACGGCGAATTCGACCACTTGCTGTGAGGAGAAGGGGTCCCCGCGGGGCGGTATCCGGCCACCCGTTCCGCCGCCGACGAGGGCACGTCGGACGCGCTACGGACATAAACGCGCAGAAGCCGACAGCGATTGGGTTACTTTGCGTGACGCACTCGTCAAGATGCGGCGACGTCAGGACCGGTGAGATAGTGTAATCATCAATTCTGTCGGTCAGTTGGGGAGCCCAGGATGTCCGCCGATTCACAGCGCACCTCCCGTCTCGAACCGTACCTGGACAACTCCGAACCGGCCCCGACGCTGCTGAAGATGCTGGTCGGGGTGCAATTGACGGGTTTCCGCGAGGACGCGGGACTCTCCCAGGAACAGGCGGCGCGTGAGGTCGGGTTCAGCCCGGCCAAGCTGTCTCGCATCGAGGCGGGCAAGGGCCGCAAGCCTCCGACCGAGGCCGACGTCCGCGCCCTGCTGAATCTCTACGGCACCGACGCCTACCAGAGTTCGCTGTTGCTGAAAATCCTCCGTCGCGCGGGCGAACCGGGTTGGTGGCAGCGGTACGACAAGCGGATCATGCCGGAGTGGTTCGACCGCCTGGTCGGCCTTCAGGAGGCCGCCGCCACGATCCGTACGTTCGAGATCCAGTACGTTCCCGGTCTGCTGCAGACGGCCGACTACACCCGCGCGGTCGTGCAGCGCGGTTTGCCGAACGCGCCCGAGAATGAGGTACAGCGCCGCGTCGAACTGCGGATGCGGCGGGCGCAGTTGTTGTCGCGCGAGGACGCCCCGCAGTTGTGGGCGGTGATCGACGAGTCCGTTCTGTGGCGGGTGCTGGGCAGCCCCGAGGTCATGCGGGAGCAGCTCGACCATCTGGTCAAGATGGCGCAGCGGCCTCATGTGACGCTTCAGGTCGTGCCGCTCTCGGTGACGAACGCGTCGGCGCCCGCGATCCCGATCACCTATCTGCGCTTCGGCGGCTTCGACCTGCCGGACGTGGTGTATCTGGAGCACATCCGCAGCGCCAACTTCCTCGAGGACAGGGACGAGACGGAGGAGTACCGGCTCGCGCTGGACCGCCTCGCTGACGAGGCTCTCCAGCCGCGCGAGACGATCGAACTGCTGCGGCAGACGATGGAGCAGCGGTACGGCGCCAAGCCGTGACCGCCGGGTGCCCGGTGGGGCGTACGCAGTCCGTCCGAGCATGAGTGAAGGGCCGCCGGTGTCGGCGGCCCTTTTTGGTGTTCGTACGGCCGGGAGTCCCTCCGGCAGCTAGCGGAGCAGGCCCATGCCGCCGAACTCGATCCATTCCTGGGTGGGCTGCCGGGGGGCAACCTCGGTGTCGGGGCGCCAGGTGGAGACCTCCACCAGGCCAGGGTCGAGGATCTCCAGGCCCTCGAAGAACTCGGCGACGTCCTTCTTCTCGCGGACCCGGCCCCAGTGCCCCTGCGTCGCCTGGTCCATGAAGTCCGTGACGAACTGACGGACCTTCGGGTCCTCGCTGACCAGCTGGCACATGACCATGATGCTGCCGGGGGCCAGACGCTCGCGGACCCGGCGGGCCACCGCGAGCGGGCCGTCGGTGTCATCGTCCGGGATGCAGTGGAAGACGGAGTTGAACAGCACGGCGACCGGCTCGGAGAAGTCGATCAGGCGCCGGGTGTCGTGGTGCGCGAAGATCTCGTCGGTCCGGCGCAGGTCCGCGTGGATGACGGCGGTGCGGTCGTTCTGGTCGAGCAGGGCGCGGCCGTGGACCAGGACCATCGGGTCGTTGTCGACGTAGACCACCCGGGAGTCGGGGGCGATGCTCTGGGCGACCTGGTGGACGTTGTTCTGCGTGGGCAGGCCGGATCCGTGGTCGAGGAACTGACGTACGCCGTACTCGGCGGCTATAACCTTGACGGCCCTCTGGAGGAAGCGCCGGTTGTTCAGGGCGAGTTGGCGGGTGCTCGGGACGACCTTGTCGAGCTCCGCCACGGCTGCCCGGTCGGCGGCGTAGTTGTCCTTGCCGCCCAGGTAGAAGTCGTACATGCGAGCGGCTGTCGGCACCTCGGCGTTGATCTCGGTGGACAGCTGCTTACCCGGTTCCATCGTTCCCCCAGCATCACAAAGCGCCAACTGCGCTGGCCTCACTGAGAGTACATCGTGGGTAGGCACCGTTCAGCGAAACCAGCACACACGTGCCAGATCTCCGCCGGTCCGGGAGGGTCCGGGGCTCGTCCGCCGGACTTCGGCGGTCCCCGGTGCCCGGCGCCGCGGGCAGTTCGTCGCGGCAGGGCCGCGGGGACCGGCGGTATCGCCGGTCCCCGCGGCCGTCCCGCACCAGGCGCTCGGCGCCCGGCGTCCGGGGGCCCGGCACTCGCCGCGCGGTGCCCGGCGCCGGACGTCCGGACCCGGCGGCTCAGCCCTTGAGGCCGGACCGCGACACCCCCTCGATGACCCAGCGCTGCGCGACGATGTACAGCAGGAGCACCGGGACGCTGGCGATGACCGCGCCGGCCATCAGCAGGTCGTAGTGGATGTTGTTGGCGTTCTGGAAGTTCGCCAGGCCCGCCGGCAGGGTCAGCGAATCGGGGCTGATCAGCACGTACAACGGCCACAGGAAGTCGTTCCAGTTGGCGAGGAACGCGAGCAGGCCGAGGGTGGCCAGGGCCGGCCGGGTGAGCGGGAGCACCACTCTCACGAAGATCTGCCAGCGGTTGCAGCCGTCGATCTCCGCGGCCTCCTCCAGTTCGCCCGGCAGTGTCAGGAAGAACTGCCGGAGGAAGAACACGCCGAACGCGCTGGCCGCTCCCGGCACGATCACGGCGGGCAGGCTGTCGACCCAGGCCAGCTCGTTCACGATGAGGAAGTTGGGGATCAGCAGCACCATCGGCGGCACGAACAGCGTGGCGACGACCGCCGTGAAGATGGCGGTACGGCCCCGGAACCGCATGCGCGCCAGGGCGTACGCGGCCGGGGTCGCCGTGACCAGCACCAGCAGGGTGTGGGCCGTCGCGGCGAGGAGGCTGTTGAGCAGCCAGCGCAGCACCGGGCTGTCGGACGCGCCGAGCACGCTGCGGTACGCGTCGAGCGTCGCGGGCGACGGGATCCACTGCGGGTCCGTGGCGCCCGCGTCGGGGCTGTTCTTGAAGGAGGTGACCAGCATGTACAGCAGCGGACTGAGGTACAGGGCCGCCACCACGGCGAGGATCAGATGCAGCAGGGAGCGCCGCAGCCGTCGCCGCGCGGTCACGGCGGTCGCCCGCTCGGTATCGGTGTCGGTGTCGGGCAGGGTCTTGGTGACGGTCATCGGTCCTCCTGCCGCTCGCGGAAGATGCGGAACACGAGCGCGCTGGCGGCCATGAGCGCCAGCGCGAGCACGAAGCTCATCGCCGACGCGGACCCCATCTCGAAGCGGCGCAGTCCGGTCTCGGCGATCATGTAGATCGCCGTCTTGGTCTCGTCGGCAGGCGCGCCCGCGGTGATGAGGTACGACTGGCCGAACATGTTGGCCGAGGCGAGCAGCGTCGAGTTGACCACGAACAGCGCCACGGGCCTCAGGCCCGGCAGGGTGACGTACACGAAGCGCTGCCAGGCGTTCGCGCCGTCGACGCGCGCCGACTCGTACAGCTCCGCGGGGATGTCCTGGAGTCCGGCGAGGTAGATGACGGCGTTGAAGCCGAGGGTCCACCACACGGTGACGAGGACGAGAGCCCACCAGGCGGCCGGGGTGTCGGTGGTCCACTGGATGTCGTCGGGCAGTCCGAGCACACCGAGGTAGTGGTTGACCATGCCGATGTTGCCGTCCAGCAGGAACCGCCAGAGCAGGCCGATGACGGCCACGCCGAGGACGTACGGGGCGAAGTAGACCGCCCGGTACAGGTTCCGGCCGCGGAACCTGCCGTTCATCAGCAGGGCGACGAACAGCGGCACGACGATCAGGAACGGCAGGGAGAGCGCCGTGAAGATGCCGGTGGCGCGCATCGACTGCCAGAAGCGCGGGCCGTCCACGGAATCGGGGTCGAACAGCTCGTGGTAGTTGTCCAGTCCGACGAACGGCTTCGTGGGCACGTTGATGTCCCAGGAGTGCAGGCTGATCCACAGCCCGTACCCGATCGGAGCCACGACGAAGGTGAGGAACAGCACCAGATACGGTGCCATGAAAACGTACGGGGTCCACCACCGGTAACGGGCGGTGGCCCGGGGCGATTCGCCGTCCCGGGCCTTGCCGGCCCGGGTGGCGGACGGCCGCGTGGTCAGCGGCTGCACCATGGGAGGGGCCTCACTTCGCGTACTTCTGCTTGTTCTCGGCGAGGACCTTGTCAGCGGTCCGTACGCCGTCTGCCAGGGCCTTGGCCGGGGACTTCTTGCCGAGGACGGCCTCCTGAACGGCCAGTTCGAGGGCCTTGGTCTGTACGTCGCCGAGGCCGGGCACGGCGGGCAGGAACCGGAACACGTCGACGTCCTTGGCGAGCGCGGTCTGCGGCAGCTTCGTCACCTCGGCCTGCGCGCGCACGCTGTTGCGGGCGGGGATCATGCCGGCCTTGGCCCACTCGGTGGACGCGGCGCTCATCTCGTCGATGAAGAACTTGGCGGCCTGCACCTTGTTCTTGTCACGGCCGGCCTGGGAGGTGAGCACGAAGTTGTGGCTGGCCGTCCACACCGCGTCGGTGCCGCCGATGACGGGCACCTTCGACATCTGCCACGGCACGCTCTTCGCGGTCTCCTTGAGGTCGTTGATCTGCCAGATGCCGTCCCAGGTGAAGCTGACCTTGTTGTTCTTGAAGGCGTTGTACTGGGCGTCCTGGGCGACCTGGGCGGGGCTGTGGCCCTTGCGGATCTGCTCCACCATCCAGGCGAGGGCCTCCTCGCCGGAGTCGGATCCCCACAGCGCCTTGGTGCCCTCGGTGTTGTACAGGTCGCCGCCGAACTGCCACAGCAGGGTCATGAACATCAGGTGGGCCGGCCACTTGTTGGGCATCCAGAACGGGTGGGCGACGCCCGCGTCCTTGATGGCTCCCAGGGCGCTCTCGAAGCCCTTGCGGTCGGCCGGGGCCTCGTCCAGGCCGGCCTTCTTCAGGTGCTTGGCGTTCCAGTAGTCGGCGAGGCAGTGCACGTCGAGCGGGACGCTGTAGCGCTTGCCGTCGTACACGCCGGCCTGCCAGACCGCGGGGATGAAGTCCGACTCGGTCAGCTCCAGCGCCTCGACGACGTCGTCCAGCGGGATGAGGGTGCGGCGGGCGGCGAAGGTGGCGATCTGGTCGTTGTGGATGACCGCGACGTCCGGACCCTTACCGGCGGCGATGGCGGTGGGCAGCGCCGGGTACAGGTCGGCCCACTGGCGGGTGGTGTTCTTGACCTCGATCCGGCCCTTGTAGCGCTTGTTGAAGTCGCGGAGCATCGCCTGCATGTGCGGGCCGTCGCCGCCGGTGAAGCCGTTCCAGTACTCCAGGGTCACCTTGGGACCCTTGTACTCGCCGCCGCTGAAGGTGGGCGCCGAGTCGGAGCCGCCCTCGTCCGAGCCGATCTTGGTGCCGCCGCTGCACGCCGTGAGGAGTCCCGCCGCGGCTGCGGCCGAGGCACCCAGCAGAGTTCTGCGGGAGAGCGGGGAGGTGGGGATGGCGGTGGTGCGCATGTTGTGCTCCTCGGGAGTGGGCCGCGGGGGCCCGGGTGCGTTGGGGTCGGGGATCGGCGGGAGGTGATCAGCGGATGGTGGTCGGCGGAGGTGATCAGCCGGTCGTGTGCGGCGGGGGCGATCAGCGGGTGGCGAGCCGGATCATGCTCCAGGACACGGGCGGCAGTTCCACGGTGAGCGCGCCGTCCTCGGGCTTGGTTCCGTCCACCTGGCGGGGCCGGACACGGTCGGGCTGCTCGGCGGTGTTGACGGCGGCGGTGTCCTCGTCGTGCAGCACCACGTGCTCCACGACGCGGGCGCCGGGGAAGGCCCGTACGTCGGCGGTGAGGCTCAGCGGCTCGTCGCGGCCCCGGTTGACGGCGAACAGGACGACGTCGCCGGTCTCCTCGTCGTGGGTGGCGGTCGCCCACAGTGCGGGCACCTCGCCGTACTTGGCGGTGTCGACGACGGGCGACTCGGGGTCGACGCGCAGCACGGTGCCGCGGGCGTGCCGGGCCGTCAGCGCGAACGGGTGGAAGATCGTCTGGCGCCAGGCGGGGCCCTCGGGGCTGGTCAGGATGGGCGCGATCACGTTGGCGAGTTGTGCCTGGCAGGCAGCGCCCACCCGGTCGGCGTGGCGCAGCAGCGTGACGAGGAGGCTGCCGACGACGACGGCGTCCGTGACGTCGTAGACGTCCTCGATGAGTTCGGGGGCCGGGCGCCAGTCGAGGGAGGTCTCGCCGCCGAAACGGCTCTGGCGCCAGACGTTCCACTCGTCGAACGACAGCTTGATCTTCTTGTCGCTGCGCACCTTGGCGCCGATGTGGTCGGCGGTCGCGGTGATCGCGGAGATCATCCGGTCCATCTCGGCGCCGCTGGCCAGGAAGGAGTCGACGTCGTCGCCGGTCGGGTCGTAGTAGGCGTGCAGGGACACGTAGTCGACGAACTCGTAGGTGTGCTCCAGCACGGTCGCCTCCCAGGAGGCGAAGGTGTCGATGTACGCGTTGGAGCTGCCGCACGCGACCAGTTCCAGCGTCGGGTCGAACCGCTTCATGGCGCGGGCCGTCTCGGCGGCGATGCGCCCGTACTCGTGGGCCGTCTTGTGGCCCATCTGCCAGGGCCCGTCGAGCTCGTTGCCCAGGCACCACATGCGCACGTCGTGCGGCTGCTCAACGCCGTGCGAACGACGCAGGTCGGACATGGTCGTGCCGGACGGGTAGTTGGCGTACTCGAGCAGGTCGAGGGCCTCGGCGGTGCCGCGGGTGCCGAGGTTGAGCGCCATCATGGGCTCCACGCCCGCCTTGCCGGCCCAGGTCATGAACTCGTTGAGCCCGAACGCGTTGGACTCGATGCTGCGCCAGGCCAGGTCCAGGCGGCGCGGGCGCTCCTCGCGCGGGCCGACGCCGTCCTCCCAGCGGTGGTTGGAGACGAAGTTGCCGCCGGGGTAGCGCACCGTGGTGACGCCGAGCTCGCGCACCAGGTCCAGCACGTCGGTACGGAAGCCGTCCTCGTCGGCCGCGGGGTGGCCCGGTTCGTAGATGCCGGTGTAGACACACCTGCCCATGTGCTCGACGAACGAGCCGAACAGTCGTCTGTCGACGGACCCCGTACGGAAGGCCGGATCCACGGTGAGGCGGGCGGTGGTCATGAAGCGTGACTCCCTGATTTGGTGCAACGGGCAGCCGCGGGGCTCGGGAGCCCGGCGCGGTAGGCAGTACGATTACATCGTTGAAACAGCGTGGTAAATACCTACGGCAAGGTTCTGCCGAAATATTTTCGAGACCGCCCCGGCCCCGGACCCCTCGGGCCCAGGGGCGGTGCTCGGCACGGGAACCCCGTGTGCGACGGTGAGACGCGCCAGGGGGCGGGAGCACCCGCGGGTGCGGTGGAGGTGATCAGGTGGGGGCGAGTCTCAAGGACGTCGCGGCGCTGGCCGGGGTGTCCGTGAAGACGGTGTCCAACGTTGTCAACGGCTATACGTACGTCTCGCCGGCGACGCGCGAGAAGGTGGAGCGGGCACTGGCGGAGCTGGACTACCGGCCCAACCTGTCCGCCCGCAACCTGCGCCAGGGCCGCACGGGCGTGATCGCCCTGGCCCTTCCCGAGCTGGACGCCCCCTACTTCGCCGAGCTGACCCGGTTCGTGATCGAGGCGGCGTCGCAGCGGGGCTGGACCGTGCTCATCGAGCAGACCGACGGGCGGCCCGAACGCGAGCGCGAGGTCCTGGACGGGGTGCGCGAGCAGCGTATCGACGGGCTGATCTTCAGCCCGATCGCGGTGGGCCGCGAGGAACTGTCGGCCCGCACGGACACCACCGCGCTGGTGCTCCTGGGCGAGCGGGTGCTGGACGGGCCGACCCATCACGTCGCCATCGACAACCAGCGCGCCGCCCGCGAGGTCACCGAGCATCTGATCGCGCTCGGGCACACCCGGATCGCCGCCATAGGCCGCCAGGAGAACCCCAGCGCCAACACCGCCCACCTGCGGCTCGCCGGCTACCGCGAGGCGCTGCGCACGGCGGGCATCGCCTACGACGAGCGCCTGGTCCCGGCGACCCCGTCCTACCACCGTGCCGACGGCGCCCGTCTGATGGGGCGGCTGCTGGAGCTGCCCGAGCCGCCGCAGGCCGTGTTCTGCTGCAACGACCTGCTGGCCCTCGGTGCGCTGCGTACGGCGCTGTCGTCCGGTCTGCGGGTGCCGCGGGACGTGGTGGTGGCGGGCTTCGACGACATCGAGGACGGCCGCTACAGCACGCCCACGCTCACCACGGTCTCCCCCGACAAGGCGCAGATCGCCCGGGTCGCCGTCGAGATGCTGGACGCGCAGATAAACGGCTCCCGCCGCCAGGGCCGCCGTCTGCCCGGCGCCCGGGAGGTGGCGGCGGACTACCGGCTGATCGTGCGGGAGAGCACGGGGGTGGCGTGACACCGGCCCGTACGATCATCGCGGAGGCAGGCACCGGCCTGTGCCGATGATCGGTTACCGCTCGTGCGGGGGAAAGGCGACGACATGCGCATCGGACTGCTCGGTACCGGGCCCTGGGCCCGGATCGCTCACGCGCCCGCCCTGAGCGCGCACGAAGGCCTGGACTTCGCGGGCGTGTGGGGACGCCGGCCGGCGGCGGCCAGGGAGGTGGCCGACGCGCACGGCACGCGCGCGTACGAGGACGTGGACGCGCTGCTGACCGACGTGGACGCCGTCGCCGTGGCGCTGCCGCCGGACGTGCAGGCCGACCTCGCGGTGCGGGCGGCACGGGCCGGGTGCCACCTCCTGCTCGACAAGCCGCTCGCGCTGACGGTCCCGCGTGGACAGGCCGTGGTGGACGCGGTCCGCGAGGCGGGGGTCGCCTCGGTCGTCTTCTTCACGACGCGTTTCCAGCCGGAGTCCGAGGCGTGGATCGCGGAACAGACCGGGCGCGCGGGCTGGTTCACGGCGCGGGCGGAGTGGCTGGGCGCGGTCTTCACCGGCGACAGCCCGTTCGCCACGCCGTGGCGGCGGGAGATGGGCGCGCTGTGGGACGTCGGCCCGCACGCCCTGTCGGTGCTGCTGCCGGTGCTCGGCGACGTACGCCGTGTGGCGTCCGCCGCGCCCGGCCCAGGGGACACGGCGCACCTCGTGCTGGAGCACGCCGGCGGCGCGTCGAGCACCGTGACGCTGAGCCTGACGGCCCCTCCCGCCGCGGCGGGGGCGACCGTGGAACTGCGCGGCGAGTCCGGCGTCCGGCTGATGCCGCACAGCACCCGGGGCCCGGTGCCGGCACTGGTCCGAGCGGCGGACGCCCTCCTCACCGCGGCCCGGACGGACAGCCCGCACCCGTGCGACGCGGCGTTCGCGCTGCGGGTGACGGAGGTGCTCACGGAGGCGGCGGGGCTGCTGGGCACGGCCACCCAGCGCTCCGCCGTCCGTTCGTAGGGGCGCGCGGCCTGCTCGCGTCGGCGTGGGCGCCGTGCCGCGCTGCCGCCCGCAGCACCCGACGCTTCTCTCCCGTCCGTGGGCCCGCGGTGCTCACCGCCGGCCTGCCAGGCGCCGCTGTTCGAGGTAGATGCCGGTGAAGACCGCGACCTTGGCGCGCAGGACCCAGGGGTCGAAGGGTTTGCTGATGTAGTCCACGGCACCGGCGGCGTAGCCGCGGGCGGAGTGCTCGGGGTCCGTGCCCATCGCGGTGAGGAAGATGATGGGGACGTCGTTGGTGCGAGGGCGGCGTTTGATGTGGGCGGCGGTCTCGTAGCCGTCCATGTCGGGCATCTGGACGTCCATGATGATCACGGCGAAGTCGTCGTGGTCGAGCAGTGCCTTGAGGGCTTCGCGTCCGGAGGGGACGGCGACCAGTTCCTGGTCGAGGGTGGACAGGACCGCGGTCATGGCCAGCAGGTTGTCCGGCTGGTCGTCGACGATGAGGACCTTGGGCATGGCCTGCGGGACCGCCGGTGCCACGGCGGCGACGCTCCGCACCCGTTCCACGGCTTCCAGTTGCCTTTCCAGCAGCGTGCAGCGCTGTTCGGCGTCGTTGCGCTGCTGTTCCGCTTCGTTGAGCTGGGCCGACAGGCGGGTGACCTCGTCCTGCAGGCGGTCGCGTTCGTGCAGCAGGTCGGTGACGTCGGGGTGGGAGGCGGCCAGGCGTTCGGCCCGTTCACGCTCCGCGCTCCATTCCGCCTCCAGTTGGTTCAGACGCACTTCCAGGTCGGCGATGCGGTGTTTGCGGTCCAGCAGCGCGTCGCCCAGCGCGTCGCCACGGGCCGTGGAGCGGCGGGACACCCGGTCGGCCTCGGCAAGCTGCTGCTCCAGCACCTCCATCGCGTGGCGGGGCGAGGCGCTGCTTTCGACGGCTGCCCGGTGCAGGCGGCGCACCAGTTCGATGGCGTCCGGGGTGGCGGCCATGCCGCGGTGTTCGGCGGCGTCGGTGAACAGGTCCATCACCACTTCCCACGGCGGGATCCGGCTGCCGCTGAGGTAGCGGGAGAAGGTGCCGGCGTCACGCATGCGACGGGCCGCGTAGCGGCGGACCGAGACTTCGAGGCACTCGAACAGTTCCCGCAGCGCCAGGGCCAGCGCGCGCGAGGGCGGCGTCAGGTCCTGGGCGAGGGGCCGCAGCTCACCCACGGGTGTTCCCGCCCCTCGTTCCCGCCCCGCGCACGGTCGGCCCGGTGCGGGTGGTGTCCGGGGCGATGACCTGGTTGAACACCGGCACGGCTCCACCCGCGACGGTGAGGCCGGCGAGCACGCCGGCCGCTGTCCCGCTCCCGGCCAGCACCGACAACAGGCCGACGCCCACACCGGTCAGCCCCACGAATAACAGCACCAGCGCCGCTCGCACCGACACAAGCGATCGATCCATCGGATCTGCCCTTTCTCACCCCGCCGGACGTCGGCGGAACAGCGCGCCCCCCATGGGCCCGCTTTTGCGGTGAACCACACAATGACGGCAGATGAATCCGTTGCGCCGGTCAACCGGCACATCGGCAACGATGGAGGCCCGTTGTCGGTCCCTTCGGCCACTCCGCAACACTCCCGACCCGCAGGTCGGGACCGGTCCCGTGGTGAGTGTTGCGGCAACACCCACGTCGTCCCCCGTGGGGTGTTGGCGCCGCTGGACCCCGCCCTGCGACACCGCGCCGAGGACCGGACGGCGACGGCCCCATGGCGGGGGACACCATCCGGTTCGCGGCGGACAGGTTCGCGCCTGGTGCTCGGCGGCGGTTCGTGTCGTGAGCGGTGGTGGTCGCTCCCCTCCGGAGGGGTGGCCCGACGCTACGCGTCCTGCACCAGCAGCCGCGCGTTGATGGTGAGGTTGCCCGCCCGCGCGAGCGGGAAGGACGTACCGATCTCCTCGGACTGCCCCGGCACGTCGATACGGACGGAAAGCGTCCGGTCGAAGAGCTCCTTCTGTGTCAGCCGGAAGTCGATGTTGACGACGCCGTGCTGCGTGCACGTCGCACAGCTCCGCGGATCGTCGGGTTGGAAGAAGTAGCGCTTCGCGACCGGTTCACCGTCGGCGAGCAGATTCACGACGAACGACCCCGGGATGCTCAGCCGGTCGATCCCCTTCACCCGCACCGAGACAGGGTGGACGCTCCGGAACGAGAAGGAGCGCACGGCGTCGATGCTCCCGGACAGATTCTCCAACACGCCCTCCGCGACGCCGACGAGTTCCAGTCGGTCGTACGAGATGCCGCTTTCGATCGTCTGGTCGGCGGTCGCGCTGAAAGGTGGCAACGCGTTGAAAGGCGCCGTGAGCCAGTCGGTGTTCTGCCCTAGGGTGGAGCGGAATCCGGTCAGCGTGGTCGCGCCGACGCGTGTCTGCCAGCTCAGCCAGAGGCGGTCGAGATTGCAGTGGAAGAACCAGAAGACCGGGTCGAAGGCCGCGACATTCTGGTTGCCCATCGTCCGCCCGATCGAGCCGTGGCCACCGTCGTGGGCCTGGATCGAGAAGTCCTGGTAACCGTTCACATCGAAAGCGCCCCACAGCGACTGATTCAGCGACGTGGCGATGTCGGCCAGGACCCCGAAGTCCGTCACATTCTGCGCGATGTCGGCGGGCGAGTAGCGCTGGGTCGTGTACGGGAAGAATCCGGTCACCGGGTTCGGCGTCGCGGCACTGCCGGGATCGGCGGGCAGAACGTACTGGTCGAACGGCGGGTTCTGCAGCCGGTCCGGCAGCTCGGTCGTGATGTCCCAGTACGGAAGCGTCACGCCTTCGCAGCCGGGGACGGTGCGCAGCGCGTCCTCGAACACGAGCAGGTACTGACGGTGCCAGGGGTTGTAGCGGTCTTCGTGGTGCAGGCACCAGCGCTTCGGGAGACCGTGCTGCCCGGCCAGGGCGAAGTAGCTGTCCGGAGCCTCGGGGTCGCGGGCCATCAGGCCGGTGAACGCCGCCGTGAGCAGGTCGAACTCGGCAGCGCTCAGCGTCGTGACGTCCTTGCGCAGCCGGGTCGGGGGCTTCCCCTCAGTCGGTGGCTCGACCGGCATCGCCGTCCCGAGCGGGAATCCGTTGATGATCCAGTTCCGGAACGTCTGCGAGCGTTCGGGACTCCATTTCCCTTCCGCGTCCGGGGGCATCTGTGAGTTTGGCGGCGCGGTCTGCGCGTGAATCGATAGTGCGTTACTCCGCACGCCGTCGTAGGTGCCGAGCTCGATTCCCTTCGCGGCCATGTGTTCCACGTCTTCGGGTCGGAAGAAGAAGCGGATGTCTGCGAGATAGGTCGGCGCCGCAACGACCTGATCAGCGTTCGGGCTGTTCATGCTTCCTCCGCCTGATTCCGAAGAGGCGTTACGGTTGGCCGAGTGATGCGCAACCGCTGTTCCGAGTATGCGGTACTCGAAGAGGTGCCCGAACGATCGACACGACCACCTGCATGGAGATGCGCCGACCGGATGTAGGGCAGGCCATTTCCTGCGGGACATACCTGCAATCACTATCCCCTCATCAATGGGCTCATCTGCCCCGGAATCAGGAGTCCGGGCAGATGAGCCCATTGATGAGAGCCGTCGTTACCGCGCTCCCGTCGACCTCACCGGGAAGCGCTGTCGGCGCTCGACGCGTCCCCTCATGTCCCACCCTTTTCGCCTCGTGGCGGGAAAGGACGCCGGAGACCGCCGTCGGGTCAGCGCCCGCCGGGTCGGCGTCCTGTTCCGGCGAGCACCGCACCGGGCACTGGCGGGCGGCCCGGACGTGGTCCGGGCCGCCGTTCCGGTGGGACGGGCCAGTTGTTCCGGTGCTTCACATGGAAGTTGTGGCGTTCCCGCACCGCCGGGTATCCGGCCCTGGCGAAGGCCTTGGCCATGGGGATGTTGCCCCGGTCCGTGGCCGCGGCGACGAATTCCGCGCCGTGCTCCGCGAGGACGTGGGTGCACTCGGCGAGCAGGTCGTAGGCGTAGCCGTGCCCGCGGTGTTCGGGCAGGACACCGATGAAGCCGACGCAGGGGCCGGAGGGGTTGTGCGCGGGGATGTGGACGCCGGCCAGTTCGCCGTCCGGTGTGCGGGCGGTCTGCCACCACTCGCGCGGGGACGGGCACCAGTGGAAGAAGTCGAGTTCCTCCTGGGCCGCCTGGTCGAGACCGCCCTCTTCGACGGCCCGGCGGGCGTGCGCGTCCAGGGTGACCGAGTGGATGCGGCGCAGCGCGTCGAAGAACACCGCGTCGTCCGGTTCCGGACCGTACAGCAGGCGGCCGGGCCGCTCGGGCAGTCCGCACTCGGGTGTCCAGCGGTACAAGTGGCGCTCGACGAGGAGTTCGTAGCCGGCCGCGTGGGCCGCGGTGACGCGGGCCCCGGCGGCGGCGCGCAGCGCGGGGTCGGTGCGCCAGCCCTCGGGCAGGTCGAGTTCGAGCTCGGCCTGCCAGGGAGCGGTTCGCAGGAGTTCGGCCCCTGCTTCCTCCTCGCCCTCGGCGACGTCGAACCAGTTGAGGACGATCGGTTGGGTGTCGTCGGGGCCGCCCCACCAGGCGCCCCGGGCGACGACCGCGCCGTCGCGCAGGGCGACGCGCTTCCAGTCGGGGCGGTGGCGGGTGAGCCGGTGTCCCTCGGCGGCGCCCAGCGGGTCGGGCATGGCGTCGAAGAGGTGTGCGTCGCTCGCGTCGAGCGCGCGGATGACCGTGCCGGTCATGGATTCCTCCGGGTTGCTGCTGCGTGGAGCGCTCCCGGACGGTTCAGACGTGGCACGCCGGGTCGGCGGGGAGGGAGCGCGGGTGGTCGGTGCACTGCACGGCTTCCTCCTTCCGTCGTTCTCGGGGCGTGGCCCGGCACACGCTACGGCGCCCCGGGCCGGCGGTCCACCGAATTTCCGGCTCCGGGCGGTGATGAGGGATGCCCGCACCCCTGTGAGCGCTCTCAGTACCTCACGGCCCTCCTTTGAAGGAACCTCGACGGTCGGTCAAGCGGGTCGCGGTTTGCCTTGTATGACCCAAGTTCCCGCTCGCGAAGAAGAATTGGATGGATCCGGGCTGTTGGCCGAGGCGGGGTGCGCACGTAGCATCGGGGGTCCGCGTCGGCGTCCCGCCCGCTTTGAGAGCGCTCTCTTGTGCGCGTGGCGCCGCCTCGGGAACAGCTCGAGAGCACCACCATCCCCCCACAGGAGTTCCCCACATGACACCCCGTCACCAGCGCACTCCCGGCCGTCGCACAGTCCTCTACGCCCTTGGCGGCGCGGCGGTCGCCGCCCCCGTCCTCGCCGCGATCGCCCCCCACGCCTTCGCGGACCCGGCCCAGAGGTCCGGCACGGGGGCCGCCGCCGGCCTGCCCCTGACGATCGTGAACAACAGTGGTGCCTTCGACAACGCGAACGTTCACGTCTACATCGTGGGCAACCAGGACGGACAGCAGGTGCGGGTCACTCCCGAGGGCACTCTCGCGCCCGTCGCCCTGGCCGACAACGGCGCCGACGGATACACCGACTACGCGATCAGCCTGTCCGGCAGCGAGACCCGGCTGAACCTGCCGTACATGTCGGGCCGTATCTACGTCTCGCTCGGCGAGAAGCTCAAGTTCAAGGCCGTCGCGGACGGCAGCGGCAACGCCGCGCTGCAGTACCCGGCGGGCTGGGTCGGCTCGGACCCGAACTACGCCGTGCTGCACGACTGCGCCGAGTTCACGTACAACGCGACGGGCATGTACTGCAACACGACCATGGTCGACATGTTCAGCGTGCCGCTGGCCATCCAGCTCACCGGCGCCAAGAACCAGACCACGGGCACGCTCCGGGAGGGCGGACGGGACGCCGCGTTCGCCGCGGTCAGGGGGAACGCCGACTTCTCGAAGCTGGTCGTGGACGACACCCGCATCATCGCGCCCGGCCACGGACTGGACGCGGGGATCTTCCCGAAGGACTACTTCGCGCCGTACATCGACGAGGTGTGGAGCACGTACACCGGCAAGGACCTCACCGTCACCACCAACGCCGGGAAGTTCACCGGGCGGGTGCGGGCGGACAGGTTCACCTTCGACGGCCCCGCCCAGGTCGGCTTCGACAAGCCGTCCACGCGTGACGTGCTGTTCTGCGACGGCAAGCTCGCCGCGCCCAACGACGGCACCACCGGCCCGGTGGCCGCCGTACTCGGCGCCGGATTCAACCGCACCACCCTGGTCAGCCATCCGGACCAGCCCACGACCGACCCGGCGACGTTCTACGCCACCGGCCTCACCAACCACTACTCCAAGGCGGTCCACGCGGCCACGGAGGACGGCAGGGCGTACGGCTTCGCCTTCGACGACGTGGCCGACTTCGCGTCGTACATCCAGGACAACGCGCCCACCGGCGTCAAGCTGACGGTCACGCCCTTCTAGACCGCTTTCCGGGCCCACCGGGTGTCGCGAGGGCGGCGCCCCGCGGGGTGTCCGCGGGGCGCCGCCGTCCGCGCATGGCCAGGGCCCGGTCGTGGGTCCGGGCCCTGGCCCGTCCTGGGAACGTCAGCGGTTCACACAGATGTTGCCGAACGCCGGGTTGAGCAGCCCGATCACGTTGATCGTGTTGCCGCAGACGTTGGCCTGTACCTCAATGGGGATCTGGATCACGTTGCCGGAGAGCACGCCGGGGCTGTGCGTGGCGATGCCCACGACCGGGCCGTCGTCGGCACTCGCCGTACCGGCGCACGCCAGCAGCGCGGCGCTGGCCAGACCGACTGCGGCCATCACACGGTTACGCATGGAGAACTCCTGTCACTCGCTGGGACACGTGCCACTCGCTGGAACACGTGACTCCACATAAGCCCGGCTCCCGCCGGTGCGACATCGGTGAGCGTCCGGACGGGGGACCACCGGCCCTGCCGGCGAGGTTTCCGGGCGGCCCGGGAAGGTACCCCGGCACGGACAGGGAGCGGTCGGCTCCGGTCCGCCCCTCCGGATGCACGCCACGCTCCGGCGTTGAATGGTGATACCGGAACACCGGACCCGATGAGCGCACCGGGGCCGCACCAGCGATCCGGACCCGAGGAGCAGAGATCATGCCGACGTCACAGCCCGACGCGTCCCGGCCGCCCGAGGACCGCACCACCCCGGACGGCCTGCTCCACGCCCGCACCGGCACCGATGTGTCACCGGAGGACCTGGTGCTGGCCGCGGGCCGGGACCTCACCCCCGGCAACCTGGAATGGGCCAGGCGCAAGCTGGCGGCGGAGGGCCCGGCGGCCCTCGACAAGCTGCTGCCCTGAACCCCGGTCCGCATCCTTGGGTCCGCAGCCCGGTCCGCATCCCCGGTCCGAGCCCGGCGCAGGGACCGGTCCGGCCGCGGTGACCTGACGTACGGAGAGCCCGCCGAGCAGTGACCCGGCGGGCTCCCGTGGTGATCCCGGCAGACCGGGCCGGCCGCCCTGTCCCCGCCCTGTCCCCGGCCGCCCTGTACCGGCCGGGGACAGAGTGGGGCCGAAGACGAGCGGAAGCGGCGGCCCGGGGGTGTCGTCCGCATCAGACCGGCCGTGCGGCACGGTACGTCCCGGCCGTCCCCGGCGGGGTTAGGAGCGTGCCGCCCCCGACGCCGGGCTGCGCCGACGCGGCCCTAGGCCGTGTCTGATAATTGATCTTGTGGTGGGTCGTGGTGAGCTGACGGATGTGGCGTGGGAGCGGATAGCACCGCTGCTGCCGGGTGTTGACGGGCGGGG
>NZ_JBEXVL010000008.1:0-235515 GCF_040638805.1 Streptomyces sp. NPDC005925
GCTGCATGAGCCGGGAGTATGCCTCCCGCTCCCGGGTGAGCTTCTTCCTGCCCTGAGGCTTCGTCCGGTCCTTACGGATCTCGAAGTCCATCGCATCCCTTGCACTGGGGTGTTGCAACGACTCCTAGAACCCAAGGCGGAGGGGGTGCCCCCTTTCGTGCGTGCGGGGAGAGCTGGTGTCAGTCGATGGAAGGCTTCTCGCGGCGTTCCTGCGCCGGGACGCCGGCTCCGCCGTTTCCACTGCCCGAACCGCCGCCGAGGCCGCCGAGGCCGCCGAAGTTGCCCATGGCACCGGACAGGCCCTTGAGAGCGTCACCGATCTCGCTGGGGACGATCCAGAGCTTGTTGGCGTCGCCCTCGGCGATCTTGGGGAGCATCTGGAGGTACTGGTAGGAGAGGAGCTTCTGGTCGGGGTCGCCGGCGTGGATGGCTTCGAAGACCGTACGGACCGCTTGCGCCTCGCCCTCGGCGCGCAGGGCGGCGGCCTTGGCCTCGCCCTCGGCGCGCAGGATCTGGGACTGCTTCTCGCCCTCGGCGCGCAGGATCTCGGACTGCCGCACACCTTCGGCCTGGAGGATCGCGGCGCGCTTGTCGCGGTCGGCGCGCATCTGCTTCTCCATCGAGTCCTGGATGGAGGTGGGCGGCTCGATCGCCTTGAGCTCGACGCGGTTGACGCGGATGCCCCACTTGCCGGTGGCCTCGTCGAGGACGCCGCGCAGGGCCGCGTTGATCTCCTCACGGGAGGTCAGGGTCCGCTCGAGGTCCATGCCGCCGATGATGTTGCGCAGGGTGGTGACGGTGAGCTGCTCGATCGCCTGGATGTAGCTGGCGACCTCGTAGGTGGCGGCCCGTGCGTCGGTGACCTGGTAGTAGATGACGGTGTCGATGTTGACGACCAGGTTGTCCTGGGTGATCACCGGCTGGGGAGGGAACGGCACGACCTGTTCACGGAGGTCGATGCGGTTGCGGATGGTGTCGATGAACGGGACGACGATGTTGAGGCCCGCGTTGAGTGTGCGGGTGTAGCGGCCGAAGCGCTCCACGATGGCGGCGCTTGCCTGTGGGATGACCTGGATCGTTTTGATCAGGGCGATGAAGACCAACACCACCAGAATGATCAGGACGATGATGACCGGTTCCATCGACGTTCCCCGTACCCTTCTCCGCCTTGGCGCTCGTGGAAGATCCGAAGATCCTACGGCTCTTGAAGATCTTGCTGGTCGAGTCTGACAGACCGTCGTGTGCCACGTGGGGCATTCGGTGCAGTCTGCGTCGTTCGCGGTCACATGACGATCGCTGTGGCCCCTTCGATGTCCACGACGTCCACTTCCTGTCCGACCTCGTAGGCGCTGCCGTTGTCGAGGGCGCGGGCCGACCAGACTTCCCCGGCGAGCTTGATACGTCCGCCGCGCGCGTCGACACGCTCCAGGACGACGGCTGTTCTGCCCTTGAGCGCGTCCACGCCGCTGGTGAACCGGGGGCGTTGTGAGCGGTGCCGGTATGCGATGGGCCGGACGACGGCGATGAGGGCGGTCGAGACGACCACGAAGGCCACGACCTGAACGACGGCACCACCGCCGAAGAAGCCCGAGACCGTCGCCGCGGCGACGGCACCCACCGCGAGCATGCCCAGCTCGGGCATGGCGGTGACCACCAGCCCGATGCCGAGCGCTGCCGCTCCGACCAGCCACCACACCCATGCGTCGATGTCCACGGGTTCATGGTAGGTCGCGGGGCCCGGTCACCGACAGTGCGCCGGTCCGTTCAAGGCGCTTGCGGTGGTGGGTTCTTGGGGTTCAGGACAGCGGCAGGCCCTGCGCGGTCCAGCGGTCGCCGACCTGTTCCACGACGAGGGGCAGGCCGAAGCAGAGGGAGAGGTTGCGGGAGGTGAGCTCGAGCTCCAGCGGTCCGGCGGCGAGGACCTTGCCCTGGCGGATCATCAGGACGTGGGTGAAGCCGGGGGCGATCTCCTCGACGTGGTGCGTGACCATGATCATCGAAGGGGCGATGGGGTCGCGGGCGAGACGGCCGAGGCGCCGTACGAGATCTTCGCGGCCGCCGAGGTCGAGGCCGGCGGCGGGCTCGTCGAGGAGCAGCAGCTCGGGGTCGGTCATCAGGGCGCGGGCGATGAGGGTGCGCTTGCGTTCGCCCTCGGAGAGGGTGCCGAACTTGCGCTCCAGGAACTCGGACATGCCGAGGCGGTCGAGGAAGGCGCGGGCGCGCTGCTCGTCGATCTCCTCGTAGTCCTCCTGCCAGTGCGCGGTCATGCCGTAGGCGGCGGTGAGGACGGTCTGGAGGACGGTCTGGCGCTTGGGGAGCTTGTCGGCGAGGGCGATGCCGGCGATGCCGATGCGGGGGCGCAGTTCGAAGACGTCGGTGCCGGGGGTGCCGAGGGTTTCACCGAGGATGGCGGCGGTGCCGCTGCTGGGGTAGAGGTAGCTGGAGGCGATGTTCAGGAGGGTGGTCTTGCCGGCGCCGTTGGGACCGAGGATGACCCAGCGTTCCCCTTCCTTCACCGACCAGGAGACCTGGTCCACCAGAGCCCGGCCCTCGCGGACCACGGATACGTCCTGAAGCTCCAGAACATCGCTCATGAGCGCGTTGTCTCCCCTTGCAGTGTGGCCGGTCTCGGCTGTCGCGGTCGCCTGTGGCTCGGTCCGCCGCGCCCGCGGGCGCAGCCCTTCAGAAATCTACGCCACTGGTCGGCGCATCCATTCCATCGGTCCTGTCCTTAGGGTGGAGGCATGTTGTCGGAACCACGCTCTGGACGACTGGCCTCGTGGGGGAATGCCCTTTTGGCCGGACTTGTCTCGCCAGATGACGCTGTGCTCGCGATGGTCGGCGGGGACGCCGTGCACCGGGTGGAGGGACTGCCGGGTGAATCCGCGCCGGTCGGGCTGACGCTCGCGCTGGGGCGGTTGCGCGCACTCGGGGTGGGTGCGCTGAGGGTGGCGTTGCCCGCGCCGGGTCATCCGCTGGGGCTGAGCGGGCCGCCGGAGTTCAACGCGCGGGCGCTGGAGGCGGAGGAGGCCGTGGTCTGTCACGGCGCGGCGTTCGGCCTGGTGCCCGAGGTGTACGAGGCCGGGCCGGACGGTGATGTGCATGTCGAGGTGGTGTGGCACTGCCTGCCGGTGCGGGAGGCGCCGCCCGCCGATGTGCCGTCCCTCGGGGAGGCCGAGCGAGAACTGGCGGAGGCGCTGCGGGACGCGACCGAGGTGTTGTCGCGGCTGGACGTGGCCGGGTCGGGGCCGGTGGCCCAGGCGGCGGTCGACGCGTACCGGGCACGGGCCGAGCGGGGGCGGGAGGTGCTGGCGCCGGGGTATCCGCCGCGGGCGGTGCGGGTGTTGGAGCTGGCTCAGCGGGTGGGGCTGCTGATTTCCGTGGCGTACGAGAACGGGCACGGCGGTGCGGTGAGTGCCTCGGAGATCGGGGCGCGGGCCGAGGCGTTGCGGCCGGTGGAGCGGACGGCTCGGCGGGCGCAGGTCGCGGCGTACAACTCCGTGGTGGAGGAGCGGGAGCGCGGGGCTCGCTGACCGCGGGCGCCGGATGGTGTGTATACGCCCGGCATCGACGGGGTGCCGCCTGCGGTGGCCCGTGCCGTGGGGGGTGGCGCGGGCGACCGCCGGATGCACGGTCGGCACCCCGTCGTGGGTCAGCCGTGTGTCAGTTCAGGCCGACGTTGCCGAAGGCCGGGTTCATCGCGCCGATGACGCTGACCGAGTTGCCCACGACGTTGACCGGGGCGTGCACCGGGGCCTGGACCAGGTTGCCGGAGGCGACGCCCGGCGACGCCACGGTCTGGCCCGCGACCAGCGCGCCGTCGGTGGCGGAGGCCAGGCCGGCACCGGCGGCGATGAGACCGCCCGCCATCATCGTCGCGGCCACGGCCTTCTTCAGGTTCTTCACTTCTCGAGCCCTCCTCGCGATCACCGCGGCAGTCGCCGCGGCACGCACTGGAGAACGGCCGGGGCGCGCGGTGGGTGCGCCATACGGGGGACATTCCCACGACAGTATGAATCTCGGCCCGGAGGGAACTTCCCGGGGTGCCGGTCAGCCGGCCAGGCCGTGCCGTACGGCCCACAGGGCCGCCTGGGTGCGGTCCGACAGGTCGAGTTTCATCAGGATGTTGGACACGTGTGTCTTCACCGTCTTCTCGGACAGGACCAGTGCGCGGGCGATTTCCCGGTTGGAGCGGCCTTCGGCGATCAGGCCGAGTACCTCGCGCTCCCGCTCGGTGAGCGAACCGCCCCTGCCCTGGCCCGCGTTGGTCTCCTCCTGGGACAGCAGGGCGCCGGCGACCTCGGGCTGGAGCAGGATGTGGCCCGCGTGCACGGAGCGGATGGCGCCGGCCAGGGCTTCCGGGTCGACGTCCTTGTAGACGTAGCCGGCGGCGCCCGCGCGCAGGGCGGGGACCACCGTGCGTTGTTCGGTGAAGCTGGTGACGATCAGTACGCGCGCGGGGTTGCCGAGTTCGTGGAGGCGGCGCAGCGCGTCGACGCCGTCCATGACCGGCATCTTGACGTCCATGAGGATGACGTCGGGCTTGAGTTCCTCGGCGCGGGCGACTCCGTCGGCGCCGTCGGCGGCCTCGCCCACCACCTCGATGTCCTCCTGCACTTCGAGGAACGTGCGCAGGCCCCTGCGGACCACCTGGTGGTCGTCGACGAGGAGCACCTTGATTGCGTCAGCCACCGGGGACCTCCATCTCGATCGTGGTGCCCTTGCCCGGCATCGATTCCACCGTCAGGCCGCCGCCGACGCCATTGGCGCGGTCGCGCATGGAGACCAGCCCCAGGTGGCGTCCGGCGCGGCGCACCGGGCGCGGGTCGAAGCCGCTGCCGTCGTCCGTGATCCGCAGGACGGCGCCGCCGCCGCGCCGGTCCAGGGTGACGTCGACGTGGTCGGCGCCGGAGTGCCGCAGCGCGTTGTGCAGGGCCTCTTGGGCGACTCGGAGCAGAGCCTCTTCCTGGGCCGACGGGAGGGCTCGTACGCCGTGGCTGGTGAACGTGACGCGCGCGGTGTGGGCGCGGTCGAGGACCTGTGTCTGGGTGCGGAGGGTGGCGACGAGGCCGTCGTCGTCGAGGGCGGCGGGGCGCAACTCCACGACGGCGGCGCGCAGTTCGTCGGCGGCCTCGGCGGCGAGCGCGGTCACCTGCTGCAGCTCGCCCTTGGCGCGCTCGGGGTCGCGGTCGACCAGGGCGGTGGCGGCCTGGGCGGTCAGGCGCAGCGAGAACAGTTTCTGGCTGACCGCGTCGTGCAGTTCGTGGGCGAGGCGGGAGCGTTCCTCGGTGATGGTGAGTTCGCGGCTGCGTTCGTAGAGCCGGGCATTGGTGAGGGCTATCGCCGCGTGCTGGGCGAGGATGCCGAGCAGGTCCTCGTCCTCCTCGGTGAAGCCGCAGCCGCCCCCGGGTTTCGGGCAGGTCTTGTTGGCCAGGAAGAGCGCGCCGATGACGTCGTCGCCGTCGCGGATCGGCAGGCCGAGGAAGTCGGCGAGGTCGGGGTGGGCGGCCGGCCAGCCCTCGAAGCGGGGGTCGTCGCGGACGTCGGCCAGGCGCTCGGGCCGGGCCTCGTGGAGCATCGCGGCGAGGATGCCGTGCTGGCGCGGGAGGGGGCCGATGGCCTTCCACTGCTCGTCGCCGACTCCGTCGACGACGAACTGCGCGAAGCCGCCGTGGTCGTCGGGGACGCCCAGCGCGGCGTACTGCGCGTCGAGCAGTTCGCGGGCCGAGGCGACGATCGTCTTGAGGACGTCGCGCACCTCGAGGTGCCTGCTCATGGCCAGTAGCGCGGAGCTCACCGCTGCCAGACCGGACCGGGGGCCGTTGCTCATGTCCTCACCGTACCGGCGGCCGGTGACCGTGCGTATCGGGCGCGTGATGGCCCCGGCCGGGGACGGTGGTCGTAGGTCTGTGGGCCCTGTGGCCGGGGCGCGGGGCGTAGGTCCGGAGGCCGGGAGACGGGGCGTAGGGCCGCGGGCCCGGGCCGGTGGTGTAGGGCGAAGTGCCCTCGGGGTCTGCGTCCGGCGGCCGAGGTGGCGGGGCGGGGTCCCTCCATAGGTTGGCGGCACGCCCGAGGGGGCGGTGGCGACGACGAGACGAAGGGACGGGTGTCATGCCTGTTGCGATCATCACGGGGGCTTCGAGGGGGCTGGGACTGGCGCTGGCCGGGGCGCTGGCCGCGCGGGGCTGGGATCTGGTGCTCGACGCGCGGGGGCCGGTCCCGCTGGCGGAGGCGGCCGGGGTGGTGTCCGCGCACGGCACGCGCGTGACGGCGCTGCCCGGGGATGTCGCGGACGCCGGGCACCGCGCGGAGCTCGTCGCGGCGGCACGGCGCCTCGGCGGGGTGGATCTGCTGGTGCACAACGCGAGCGCGCTGGGTGCCGAACCGCTCGTGGAGCTGGAGAAGCTGCCGCTGGAGGGACTGCGGCGGGCGCTGGAGGTGAACGTGGTGGCGGCGCTGGGTCTGGTCCAGGAGGCGCTGCCGCTGCTGCGGGCGTCGCGGGCGGGCACGGTGATCGCGGTCGGTTCGGACGCGGCGGCCGAGGCGTACGGGACGTGGGGCGGTTACGGGGCGTCGAAGGCGGCGCTGGAGCAGCTCGCGGCCGTTCTGGCGGTGGAGGAGCCGGGGCTGCGGGTGTGGGCGGTGGATCCCGGGGACATGGCGACGGACCTGTACGCGGCGGCCGTACCGGACGACGAGGGGCCGCGGCCCGATCCGGCCGCGGTGGCGCCGGCCTTCCTGCGGCTGCTGGACGAGCGGCCGGTCAGCGGCCGGTACGCCGCCCGGGCTCTGCTGGAGGGACGGCGGTGACGCGGGCCGCGGGGAGCCCGGTGCGGGCCTGGCGGGTGCCCGCCGAGCTGTCGGCGCGGGTGCCGGCCGAGCAGCGGGGCCCTGGGCGGGACCGGGACGCGGTACGGCTGCTGGTGTCGCGCGGGACCGATGTGACGCACCACGCCTTCGCCGAGCTGCCGCGGCTGCTGCGGGCCGGAGACCTGCTCGTCGTCAACACCTCGCCCACGCTGGCCGCGGCCGTCGACGGGCGGATCGGGCGCGCGTGCGTGGTGGTGCATTTTTCCACGCGCGCGGACGACGGCCGGTGGGCGGTCGAGCTGCGGGATCCGTGCGGTGGGGGCGCCACGCGCGCGGGTGCGGGTTCTCCCTCCTCACCGGCGGGGGCATGCGCGGCTCCTGCCGGGGGTACGACGCGCCCGCGGGCGGGCGGGCCCGCGGGTACGGAGGTGTGGCTGCCCGGTGGGGTGAGGCTGGTGCTCGTGGAGCCGCTGGCCGCGGGGAGCGACCGGTTGTGGTGGGCGTCGGTGTCGGGGCCGGGGGTGCCGGGGGTGCTGCGGGAGTACGGGCGGCCCATCCGTTACGCGTACACGGAGCGGGACCAGCCGTTGTCCGTGTACCAGACGGTGTTCGCGCTGCCGTCGCCCGACGGGCTGGGCAGCGCGGAGATGCCGAGTGCGGCGCGGCCCTTCACGGCGCGGCTGGTGGCGGAGCTGGTGAGCCGGGGGGTGCAGTTCGCGCCGGTCACGCTGCATACCGGGGTGGCGTCGGCGGAGGCGCACGAGCCGCCGTATCCGGAGCGGTTCGTGGTGCCGGAGGCGTCGGCGCGGGTCATCAACGCGGTGCGGGCGGGTGACGGGCGGGTGATCGCGGTGGGCACGACGGCCGTACGGGCCGTGGAGTCGGCGGCCGGCGCCGACGGGGTCGTACGGGCGCGGTCGGGGTGGACGGATCTGGTGGTGACGCCGGAGCGCGGGGTGCGGGCGGTGGACGGGCTGCTGACCGGTCTGCACGAGCCGGAGGCCTCGCACCTGCTGATGCTGGAGGCGGTCGCGGGGCGGGCGGCGGTGGAGCGCGGTTACGCGGAGGCCCTGCGCGGGCGCTACCTGTGGCACGAGTTCGGGGACGTCCATCTCGTACTGCCGCAGCCGGGCGGGGAGTTTGCTTACGCAGAGCAGCGCGCGGGGGACGCGGGGTGAGAGCCGGGGGCGCCCCGTGTGAGCCCGGGCATAGGGCGCAGGTCACGTACGAAGGCCAATAGGAGATAAACTCCCCCAAGGCATCCCACATCACCTAGGAATCTGTCCGGGTATGCGCTGTTTCGCCCTTTCGTGATCCACTACAGAGCTTCGTACGTCACATCTTTGCCATGGCTTTTTGCCGCCGCTAACAATGGCTCACGTCGCTCAGCGTCGTGGGTTCTTCCGCGGCGTTCGTGCAGGGAAGCACCAGTGTCCGCCGGACGACGAGCGACCTCCGCGCTATCCGAAGAGGTCCAATCGCCATGCCCAAGATCAGCCTGAACCGTGGTTCCCGTCGCCCCCTCGACCGCAAGTACAAGGTCGCCATTGCCGGTGCCGCCACCCTCGGCGTCTCCGCCCTGGCCTTCTCGGCCGTGCCGAGCAATGCGTCGACGACCACGACCGAGGCCGTGTCCGCCGCTCCGGTGAAGTACAGCTCCGAGCGCGTCGCGGACGTGCAGACCAGCGTCACCGACCAGCTCGCCGAGGCGAACCTCAAGGTCGAGGCCATCGCGGCCAAGAAGAAGGCGGCTGCCGACGCCGCCGCGAAGAAGGCCGCCGAGGCGAAGAAGAAGGCCGTCGCCCAGGCCGTCGCGAAGGAGCGCGCGGCCAAGGAGACCGCCAGCCGCTCCGCTCAGCGCGCCCCGGTCGAGAAGACCTACGCGAACAACCTGGACGGCTGGATCCGTGAGGCCCTCGACATCATGAAGCAGAAGGGCATCCCGGGCTCGTACCACGGCCTGCACAAGAACATCATCCGGGAGTCCTCGGGCAACCCGAAGGCCATCAACCTCTGGGACATCAACGCCCAGAACGGCATCCCGTCCAAGGGTCTGCTCCAGGTGATCCCGCCGACCTTCGACACGTACCACGTGAACGGCACGCCCAAGAACATCTGGAACCCGGTCTCGAACATCACGGCCGCCGCGAACTACGCGGCCGACCGTTACGGTTCGATCGACAACGTCAACAGCGCGTACTGAGGTCGGCGCGGACCTCTGCCCGTGAACACCGAAGGGCGGCACCCACCTGTCGGGGTGCCGCCCTTCGGGCATGACGAACGTGGTTACTTGCGCATGACCTCGGGCTCGTGGCGGCGCAGGAAGCGGGCCACGAAGAAGCCGCAGACCACGCCGAGGAGGATCAGGGCGGCCATGTCCATGCCCCAGGCGCCGACGCTGTGCTCCCACAGCGGATCCGTGTCGGCACCCTCCTCCGGCGGACTGATCCTGTTGAAGTCCAGCGTGGCGCCCGCCGCGGCGACGGCCCAGCGCGACGGCATCAGATACGAGAACTGGTTGACGCCGACCGTGCCGTTCAGCGCGAACAGGCAGCCCGTGAACACGACCTGGATGATCGCGAACATCACCAGCAGCGGCATGGTCTTCTCGGCCGTCTTCACCAGCGACGAGATGATCAGGCCGAACATCATCGACGTGAAGCCCAGCGCCATGATCGGCAGGGACAGCTCGACCAGCGTGAGCCCGCCGAGGACCAGGCCCTCCTCCGGGATCTCCCGGGTGGCGAAGCCGATGACGCCGACCAGCAGGCCCTGCAGCACGGTGATCATGCCCAGCACGAACACCTTCGACATCAGGTACGCCGACCGGGACAGGCCCGTCGCGCGCTCCCGCTCGTAGATGACCCGTTCCTTGATCAGCTCACGGACCGAGTTCGCCGCACCGGCGAAGCAGGCGCCGACCGCGAGGATCAGCAGGACCGTGGTGGCCGTGCCGTTCGGGAGGGTCCGGCCCGTCTGCGGGTTCACCGGGTTGGGCAGCAGGCCCTTGTCGGCGTCGATGAGCAGGCTCACCGCGCCGAGCACCGCCGGCAGGATCACCATCAGCGCGAGGAAGCCGCCGTCGGAGGCGATCACCGAGACGTAGCGGCGCACCAGCGTGACGAACTGCGACATCCAGCCCTGCGGCTTCGGCGGCCGCATCGCCTGCATCGACGGCACCTGTACGGGCTGCGGGGCGACGGCGTCGATCTCCGCGGCGTACATCTGGTAGTGCTGCGAGCCCTTCCAGCGGCCCGCCCAGTCGTAGTCGCGGTAGTTCTCGAAGGCGGAGAAGACATCGGCCCAGGTGTCGTAGCCGAAGAAGTTCAGCGCCTCCTCGGGCGGGCCGAAGTAGGCGACCGAACCGCCCGGCGCCATCACCAGGAGCTTGTCGCAGATCGCCAGCTCGGCCACCGAGTGCGTGACGACGAGGACCGTACGGCCGTCGTCGGCGAGGCCGCGCAGCAGCTGCATGACGTCGCGGTCCATGCCCGGGTCGAGGCCCGAGGTCGGCTCGTCCAGGAAGATCAGCGACGGCTTGGTGAGCAGCTCCAGGGCCACCGAGACGCGCTTGCGCTGGCCGCCGGAGAGGGAGGTGACCTTCTTCTCCTTGTGGATGTCCAGCTTGAGCTCGCGCAGCACCTCGTCGATGCGGGCGTCCCGCTCGGCGGCCGTGGTGTCGGCCGGGAAGCGCAGCTTGGCCGCGTACTTGAGGGCCTTCTTGACGGTCAGCTCCTTGTGCAGGATGTCGTCCTGCGGGACCAGACCGATGCGCTGACGCAGCTCGGCGAACTGCTTGTAGAGGTTCCGGTTGTCGTAGAGAACCTCGCCCTGGTCGGCCGGGCGGTAGCCGGTGAGCGCCTTGAGCAGCGTCGACTTGCCGGAACCGGACGGTCCGATGACCGCGATCAGCGACTTCTCCGGGACGCCGAAGGAGACGTCCTTCAGGATCTGCTTGCCGCCGTCGACCGTGACGGTCAGGTGGCGCGCGGAGAAGGACACCTCACCGGTGTCGACGAACTCCTCGAGCCGGTCGCCGACGATCCGGAACGTCGAGTGGCCGACACCGACGATGTCCGCCGGGCCGAGCAGCTGCGAGCCGCCCTTCGCGATCGGCTGACCGTTGACGTACGTGCCGTTGTGCGAGCCGAGATCGCGGATCTCCAGGCGGCCGTCGGGCGTCGCGTGGAACTCGGCGTGATTGCGCGAGACCTGCAGGTCGGAGACGACCAGGTCGTTCTCCAGGGCACGGCCGATGCGCATCACACGGCCGAGGGCGAACTGGTGGAACGTGGTCGGGCTGCGGTCGCCGTGCACCGGCGGCGCCCCCGCGCCACCACCGGGTGCCTGCTGCTGCGGAATGTGCGCGGCGGGCTGCTGCGGCTGAGGCTGAGGCGCCTGCTGCGGCGGCGTCTGCTGCGCCCAGCCGGCGTTCGCGCCCTGCGCCCCATACGGCGGCTGCTGCGGCTGATGGGCCTGCTGGGAGTGATGGGCCTGCTGAGGCTGAGGGAACTGCTGTTGGGGCTGCGCCTGCGGCGCAGCGGCAGCGGAACCGGAGAAGGTGACCCGCGGTCCCTCGGTCGCGTTGCCCAGGTTCAGGACCGTGGCCGCAGCGATCTCCAGCTGCTGGATCCGTCGGCCCTGCATGAACGTGCCGTTGGTGCTGCCGTGGTCCTCGACGACCCAACTACGGCCGTTGAAACCGACCGTGGCGTGACGCCAGGACACCCTGGCGTCGTCGAACACGACGTCTCCCTGTGGATCGCGTCCGAGCGTGTACGACCTGGACGGATCCAGCGTCCAGGTCCGCCCATTGAATTCCAGTACGAGTTCCGGCACTCCATGCCCCACTGATTTTGTCCCCCGAATAGTGCCCCCGTCGTGGGGAGCCTAGGGATGTCGAACATCGGAGGGAACTATTTCAGGCTCGGGCCCCTGACCGAAAGTCGGGCCTTGTGAAGACCCCGCAGGAGCTCACCGCCGACCTCCTTGAGGGGGTGGAAAGCGGGTCGGAGCGTAGCAACCTCCCGTGAGGGGGACATGGGCGGCAAGAGCCGCGTCGCGGATCCGGGTGCCCGTGGTGCGATCGGAGCGGCGGCCGTGTGACCGGAGGGCCTTTGGTGCACTCTGCCCGGGTGGTGGAGCTGCGGGGTGCGGCGGGCGCGTGAGACGGGGGACGGCTGCGGCGTTCGGGGCAGTCGGTATGGTCACGCATTCCGGCCGGGCGCCCACACTCGGCCGCTACGGCGTCGAGGCGCATCGCGCCACCGAGATCACGCCATTCGGGGCGCGGCCGACGACGGCGGCGCCGCGGCGGTTCCTGTCCGGCTGGCGGACCGCCGGGGCGGAACCCGCGGGGTGCCGGATACGGTGGAAACACCATGAGCGCACTGCAGACCTCTGACGTCCCCACGCTCCTTGTCAAGATCTTCGGCAAGGACAGGCCGGGCATCACGGCCGGCCTCTTCGACACTCTCGCCGCCTACTCCGTCGACGTCGTCGACATCGAGCAGGTCGTCACGCGTGGCCGGATCGTGCTGTGCGCGCTCGTGACCGAGCCGCCCCAGGGTCTGGCGGGCGAGCTGCGCGCGACCGTCCACAGCTGGGCGGAAACGATGAAACTCCAGGCGGAGATCATCTCCGGGCTCGGCGACAACCGGCCGCGCGGCCTCGGCCGCTCCCTCGTCACCGTGCTCGGCCACCCGCTCACCGCGGAGGCGACGTCCGCCATAGCGGCCCGGATCACCAGGACCGGCGGCAACATCGACCGTATCTTCCGGCTCGCCAAGTACCCGGTGACGGCGGTGGAGTTCGCGGTGTCCGGCGTCGAGACCGCGACCCTGCGCACGGCCCTGGTCACGGACGCGGCGGCGCTCGGCGTGGACGTGGCGGTCGTCGCCGCGGGTCTGCACCGGCGCGCCCAGCGGCTCGTCGTCATGGATGTGGACTCCACCCTCATCCAGGACGAAGTGATCGAGCTGTTCGCCGCGCACGCCGGCTGCGAGGACAAGGTCGCCGAGGTCACCGCGGCGGCGATGCGCGGCGAACTCGACTTCGAGCAGTCGCTGCACGCGCGCGTGGCGCTCCTGGCGGGCCTGGACGCCTCGGTGGTGGACAAGGTGCGCAGCGAGGTGCGGATGACGCCCGGCGCACGCACCCTGATCCGTACGCTGAAGCGCCTCGGCTACCAAGTCGGTGTCGTGTCCGGCGGGTTCACCCAGGTCACCGACGACCTCCGGGAACGTCTCGGTCTGGACTTCGCCCAGGCGAACACGCTGGAGATCGCCGACGGGAAACTGACCGGCAGGGTGTCCGGCGAGATCGTGGACCGGGCGGGCAAGGCGAGGCTGCTGCGCCGGTTCGCCGCGGAGGCGGGCGTGCCGCTGTCACAGACAGTGGCCATCGGTGACGGCGCCAACGACCTGGACATGCTGAACGCGGCCGGTCTCGGCGTCGCCTTCAACGCCAAGCCGGTGGTCCGGGAGGCCGCGCACACGGCGGTGAACGTGCCGTTCCTGGACACGGTGCTGTATCTGCTCGGCGTCACCCGCGAAGAGGTCGAGGCGGCGGACACGCTCGACCTCGACCTCGACCTCGACCTGGACCCGGCCACGGGCCCCGAGGCGCACCCCCGGTCACGCTGACCCGGTCCTCACCATCTTCGTGATCATCGCCGTCATCGCGGCCAACGCCGTCATCGCCGGCCTCGGTGGGCCCTCGCCCTGCCGACGGTGATCTTCGCCGCCCTGCTCGCCCCGCGCCCGGGGCCCGGTGCGGCAGGCGCCTCGGCACGCGCTCACCCGCACACGTGCGTGAAGGGCCCGGCACTTCGTGCTTCGTGGTGCCGGGCCTGGCGTTTGCGTTCTCGCCCGTGGTGTCCGTCGGGTGCGACGTTCACACCCGCCCCGGCCCGTCGTACCGCCCGTCCGGGTCCGTCACTTCCGTCCGCGACCCTCGCCCCCGCCCGGGCCCGTCACTCCCGCCGACCGCGGAAGGCCGGGCGACGGCATTCCGTGGGCCGGGATGCCGTGGATCGGGGTTCCGTGGGCCGGGACGCAGTGGATCGGGAAGCCGTGGGCCGAGAAACCCCGGTCGTGGAAAGCCCGGGGCGGGGGTTCCGTGGGCCGAGGGACCGTCGGTCACCCAAGGCTGTGGGCCGGGGTGCCGTGGGCCGCTACTCCGTGGGCGCCCAGTAGGCGACCAGGGCGGCGGCGCCGGGCTCCACGGACTTCCAGTTCCCCGTGAAGGTCAGGACGGCGAACGCGGCGGCCGGGAAGCCGCGGCGGGCCATCCGGTCACGGGCGGTGTCCTCCGCCGCCCCTGCCAGGACCTCGGCGAGGCCGTGGATGCCGGGGTTGTGACCGATGAGCAGGACGTTGCGCGCGTCGTCGGGGGTTTCGTTGAGCACGCTGACGAGCTCGCCGGGCGAGGCGTCGTAGATCCGTTCCTCGTAGACGGTCTTCGGTCGGTGCTCGAACTCGTGCACGGCGAGCTTCCAGGTCTCGCGGGTCCGGGTCGCGGTGGAGCACAGGGCCAGGTCGAAGGGGATGCCGGTGTCGGCCAGCTTGCGTCCTGCGAACGCGGCGTCCATGCGCCCCCGCTCGGCGAGCGGTCGCTCATGGTCGGTCACCTGTGGCCAGTCGGCTTTCGCATGCCGGAAAAGGACAATCCTGCGGGCTTCTGCGACGCTCATGTGTTCCAGCTTCGCATGAAACAGGCCATGAGGCGCAGGGAGTTGACCGCCCTCCCGGCCACCGTCGGCGTGTGATCGGCCGGTCAGCGCGTGATCAGCTGCTGGAGGTGTTCGAGGAGCCTGCTGACCGCCGGGTCTCCTGCGGCGGCCTGGGCATCGGACGGGTGCAGGATCAGGGTGAGCAGGGCGGCGAAGAGCACCGTCGGCAGGGCGAGGGCCCACCAGGGCAGTCTGCCGTCGGCGCCGCCCGGGGAGGCCGGGTGGGGCCGGGTGTGCGAGGGGGCCGACATGGGTGCCTCCGCAGGTCTCGGGACGAATGGTCCGCGCCGCGTGGTCCGCCGTACGCGGCCACCTCTCGAAGCTACGGAATCCGCGGCCCTCAACCCATCCGGAGATCCACCCACTTGCCCCTGACCCTGACCCCCTAGGGGACAGGGGTGCCAGCCCTACCATCGCGGCCCGCGGCAGGGCGTCGGCGTCGACGCCTCGGCCGGGCGGGTCTCGTCAGGGCGTCCCGTCAGGGAGCGGCGATGGTCGCGATGACGGCGATGATCACGAAGATGGCGAAGAACGCGCCGAAGATGCGCAGCATCTTCTTCTGGCCGTCGCGGGGGTTCGGGTCGAGCACTGGCATACGGCAAGTCTCGCACCCCGGCGGTCCGGGCCCGACGTGGGGTCCCGGGCTCCCACCCGTACCCGGGCCTCGTCCCGGCGCGGCCGCGGGCAGGAGTCCGGGCACCGGGATCAGCGGGCCGTCTCCTCCTCCACCGTGCGGTTGCGGCCCGCCAGGGTGCCCACCAGCATCTGCGGGATCATCAGCGCGGCCATGAGGGCGAGGGGCAGTCCCCAGCCCCCGCTGTGCTGGTAGAGCACCCCGACCAGCAGCGGGCCCGGGATGGAGATCAGGTAGCCGGTGCTCTGCGCGAAGGCCGACAGCTGGGCGACGCCCGCGCCGGTCCTGGCCCGCATCCCGACCATGGTGAGCGCGAGCGGGAAGGCGCAGTTGGAGACGCCGAGCAGCAGCGCCCAGGCCAGGGCACCGCCGGCCGGCGCGACGTACAGGCCGGCGTACCCGGCGAGGCCGCAGGCACCGAGGACGAGGACGATAGGGCCCTGGTGGGGCAGCCGGGTCGCCAGGCGCGGGATGACGAAGGCCAGTGGGACGCCCATCACCATGATCAGGGCGAGCAGCAGCCCGGCGGTGCCGGCCGGCACGCCCGCGTCCCGGAAGATCTGCGGCATCCAGCCCATCGTGATGTACGCGGCGGTGGCCTGGAGCCCGAAGAACACGGCGAGTGCCCAGGCGGTCGGACTCCGGGTGATGCGCGCGGCGGGCCGCTCCACGCCGCCGCCCGTACCGGTGCCGGTACCGGTGCCGGTGCCGCGCCGCGCCGCGCCGGGCCGCCCGGTACCCGGCGTACCCCGGTCCCGTACGAACGCGAGCCAGGGCAGGACGGCGACCGCCGCCGGTACGGCCCACAGGGCGAGGCCACCGTGCCAGTTCCCGCCGAGCGCGTCCGTGACGGGGACGGTCGCCGCGGCGGCGACGGAGGTGCCGAGGGCCAGGGCCATCGAGTACACGCCGGTCATGGAGCCGACCCGGTCGGGGAACCAGCGCTTGACGACGACCGGCATCAGGACATTGCTGACGGCGATACCCATGAGGGCGAGGGCGCTGGCGGCCAGGAACGCGGGGGTGCCGCCCGCGTAGGGGCGTATGAGCAGGCCCGCCGCGATGGCGGCCATGCCGGCGCAGACCACCGCGCCGGGGCCGAAGCGGCGGGCCAGCCGCGAGGCGGTGGCGCCGAAGACCGCGAAGCAGAGCGGGGGCACGGAGGTGAGCAGGCCGGCGACGCTGCCGCTCATGGCGAGCCCGTCACGGACCTCTTCGAGGAGCGCGCCGAGGCTGGTGATGGCCGGGCGGAGGTTGACGGCGGCCAGCACGATGGCGACGACGAGGAGCCGCGCCGTCCACGCGCGCGGGCGGGCCGCCCCGCTCCCACCGGATTCCACGGGCTCACCGGACCCTCCCGACGGGCCTGCGCTCGCGGTGATCGTCGTGGACCTGGGTGACCGAATTTCCTCACGTGCCATGCGGCCCATCATAGAATCATGGGATGATTAACCGTCCATGGCCCGGCGCCCCGCTGCCCGAGCCGCCGTTCGAAGGTGTGCCATGCCTCTGAGCCATCCCCGGCGTTCCGCGCTCTCCGAGCAGGTCATCGCCGCGCTGCGCACCCAGATCACCTCGGGCGAATGGCCCGTGGGCTCGCGCATCCCGACCGAGCCCGAGCTGGTCGAGCAGCTCGGCGTGGCCCGCAACACGGTCCGGGAGGCCGTCCGCGCCCTCGCGCACAACGGCCTGCTGGACATCCGGCAGGGCTCCGGCACGTATGTCGTGGCGACCAGCGAGCTGGCCGGCGTGATGCACCGCCGCTTCGCGGACGCCGACCCGGGGCACGTCGCGGAGCTGCGGTCCGCGCTGGAGTCGGCCGCCGCGAAGCTGGCCGCCGAGCGGCGCACCGAGAAGGACCTCAAGCAGTTGGACGCGCTGCTGCTGCGCCGCGAGGAGGCGTGGGAATCGGGTGACACGGAGGCGTTCGTGGCGGCGGACACCACCTTCCACCTGGCCGTGGTGTCGGCGTCCCACAACGACGTGATGACGACGATGTACGCGGACCTCGGCGAGGTGCTGCGGGACTGGCTGCGCGACGACGTCGGAGCGGAGCTGACGCCGGAGTCGTACATGGGCCACGCGCCGCTGGTCGACGCGATCCGCGCGGGCGACACGGCGGCCGCCGCGGCGGAGGCGGCCGGCTATCCGTTCCTGTGCCGTCCGGGGCGGTTCAGGAGCCCCGGTTCTGGTGGCTCACCCACACCGCGCCGACTTCCTTCCAGCACCGGCCGGTGAGCCGTACCGTCTCGGCCGGGCCGGTGTCGGCGGGGGCGCTGTCGGTGTCCAGGTCCCACCAGCGTTCGCACTCGATGTGCAGGCGCACCCGGTCGGTGTCCACGTACGGGTTGTGGCAGTGGACCACCGCCTGCGAGCCGCGGACGGCTATCCGGCACTCCGCGCCGAAAGGCGCTCGCCCCGCCGACGGGCCCGCCGCGTGCGCGTGCGCCGGTGTTCCGCGCGGCACGCGCAGGCGGGTGTGCGCGAGTGCCTCGCACGGCAGGCTCAGCAGGAGGGCCGCGGCCACGGTCGCCGAGGCCAGGCTGTGTATCAGCTGCACAGGGACCTCCTCGGCCGCGCTGGGGAGGGAATCACGCCGGAAGCACGGAGGACCACCGGGGAGCACGGTTCGGTCTCAGTGGATCGCTCGGTGAACGCGTCTCCAGCGTGCGCGGCCGGCCGAGGTCTCCGCCCGGCCTGCGGAGCCGAACGGGTGACGCCCCGCTCCCCGCGCACTGCGGGAAACGGGGCGTCGGCGACGGGCGACGGATGCTTGTGGCAGAGGTCCCCAGGAGGTACGGCAGGTCAGGCGCCGATGGCGTGCAGGCCGCCGTCCACGTGGATGATCTCGCCGGTGGTCTTCGGGAACCAGTCGCTCAGCAGCGCGACGACGCCGCGGCCGGCCGGCTCGGGGTCCTTCAGGTCCCACTCCAGCGGCGCGCGGTTGTCCCACACCGTGGCCAGTTCGGAGAAGCCCGGGATGGACTTCGCGGCCATGGAGCCGATGGGGCCCGCGGAGATGAGGTTGCAGCGGATGTTCTGCTTGCCCAGGTCGCGCGCCATGTAACGGCTGGTGGCCTCCAGGGCGGCCTTGGCCGGGCCCATCCAGTCGTACTGCGGCCAGGCGTACTGCGCGTCGAAGGTGAGGCCGACGACGGAACCGCCGTTCTGCATCAGCGGCAGGCAGGCCGTGGTGAGCGACTTCAGGGAGAACGCCGAGACGTGCATGGCCGTGGCGACCGACTCGAAGGGCGTGTTGAGGAAGTTGCCGCCGAGCGCGTCCTGCGGCGCGAAACCGACCGAGTGCACGACACCGTCGAGGCCGCCCAGTTCCTCGCCGACGGTGTCCGCGAGGCGGCCGAGGTGCTCGTCGTTGGTGACATCGAGCTCGATGACCTTGGTGGGCTTGGGGAGCCTGCGCGCGACGCGCTGGGTCAGGGTGGGGCGCGGGAACGCGGTCAGGATGATCTCGGCACCCTGCTCCTGGGCCAGCTTCGCGGTGTGGAAGGCGATGGAGGACTCCATCAGCACACCGGTGATCAGGACGCGCTTGCCCTCGAGAATTCCGCTCATGGTGATCAGTGACCCATTCCCAGTCCGCCGTCAACGGGGATGACGGCTCCAGTGATGTACGAGGCGTCGTCCGAGGCGAGGAACCGCACCGTCGCGGCGATCTCCTCCGGCTGCGCGTAACGGCCGAGCGGCACCTGCTTCACGATGACCTCGCGCTGCTCGTCGGTGAGCACCTTGGTCATGTCGGTGTCCACGAAGCCGGGCGCGACGACGTTGAAGGTGATGTTGCGCGAGCCCAGCTCGCGGGCCAGGGAGCGGGCGAAGCCGACGAGGCCGGCCTTCGAGGCGGCGTAGTTCGCCTGTCCGGGGCCGCCGTACAGGCCGACGACCGACGAGAGGAGGACGACACGGCCCTTCTTGGCGCGCAGCATGCCGCGGTTGGCGCGCTTGACCACGCGGAAGGCGCCCGTGAGGTTGGTGTCGAGGACGGACGTGAAGTCCTCCTCGCTCATGCGCATCAGGAGCTGGTCCTTGGTGATGCCGGCGTTGGCGACGAGGATCTCGACCGGGCCGTGCTCGGCCTCGATCTCCTTGTAGGCCTGCTCCACCTGCTCGGTGTCGGTGATGTCGCACTTGACGGGGAGGCAGCCCAGTTCCGTCAGGGCGGCGGGCGGCTCACCCGTGCGGTACGTGATCGCGACCTTGTCGCCGGCCTCGGCGAAAGCGCGGGCGATGGCGAGGCCGATGCCCCGGTTTCCTCCGGTGACGAGAACCGAGCGGCTCAACGGATCACCCTTTCCTTAGCGGTCTGACACACCGCCCTCACCGGGGGTTACCCCCGGGCTCACAGGCGGCTTCCCCGAAAACCTATCGGTCCGGTACGGGCCCCGGACATTCGGGCATCCACAGTGCCTTACAGGACTCCCTGTCGGGTCCCTACAGAAAACCCGCCCCGCGATCCGGCCCTCTCCCGGCCCTCTCCCGGTCTTTGCCCCCTCCCGCCCCGCGATCCCCCGGGTCATCCGTCCCGCGGCCTTTCCCGCGCCGTCGGCCGTGGCGTGGGGAAAGGTGTGGTCCGCGGGCGGCCCGGCGGGACATGATCGGAGGCAGCCAGGTCACGTCGCAGAAAGATCCACAGAAAGAGATGCCGGTGCCTCATACGATCGACGAAGCCTTCACGGCACTGCCGTTGCGCGCCCTCGCCGACGCCGCGCTCGCACGCGCGCGTGCGCTGGGGGCGGAGCACGCGGACTTCCGGTTCGAGCGGGTGCGCAGTGCGTCCTGGCGTCTGCGGGACGCCAAGCCGTCCGGGTCGTCGGACACCACCGACCTCGGGTACGCGGTGCGGGTCGTGCACGGCGGCACCTGGGGATTCGCCTCGGGCGTGGACCTGAGCATGGACGCCGCCGCCAGGGTCGCCTCGCAGGCGGTGGCCATGGCGAAGCTGTCCGCGCAGGTCATCAGGGCGGCCGGGTCCGACGAGAGGGTCGAACTGGCCGACGAGCCCGTGCACGCCGACCGGACGTGGATCTCGTCGTACGGGATCGACCCGTTCACCGTGCCGGGCGAGGAGAAGGCCGGGCTGCTCGCGGAGTGGTCCGGGCGGCTGCTCGCGGCGCGCGGGGTCGACCATGTCGACGCCTCGCTGCTCACCGTGCACGAGAACAAGTTCTACGCCGACACGGCGGGCACCGTGACGACGCAGCAGCGGGTGCGGCTGCACCCGCAGCTGACCGCGGTGGCGGTCGACGAGTCCAGCGGCGAGTTCGACTCGATGCGGACGATCGCGCCGCCCGCCGGGCGCGGCTGGGAGTACCTGACGGGTACCGGCTGGGACTGGGAGTCCGAGCTCGCCGAGCTGCCCGAGCTGCTCGCCGAGAAGATGCGCGCCCCGAGCGTGCGGGCCGGCACGTACGACCTGGTCGTGGACCCGTCCAACCTGTGGCTGACGATCCACGAGTCCATCGGGCACGCCACCGAACTGGACCGGGCGCTGGGCTACGAGGCCGCCTACGCGGGCACGTCGTTCGCCTCGTTCGACCAGCTCGGCACGTTGAAGTACGGCTCCGAGCTGATGAACGTCACCGGCGACCGCACCGCCGAGCACGGCCTGGCGACCATCGGTTACGACGACGAGGGCGTCGAGGCGCAGTCCTGGGACCTGGTGAAGGACGGGGTGCTGACCGGCTACCAGCTGGACCGCAGGATCGCCCGCCTGACCGGGTTCGAGCGGTCCAACGGGTGCGCGTACGCCGACTCCCCCGGGCACGTGCCGGTGCAGCGCATGGCGAACGTGTCGCTCAGGCCGGACCCGGCCGGGATGTCGACCGAGGACCTCATCGGGAGCGTGGAGCGGGGCGTCTACGTCGTGGGTGACCGGTCGTGGTCCATCGACATGCAGCGGTACAACTTCCAGTTCACCGGGCAGCGCTTCTACCGGATCGAGAACGGGCGGCTCGCGGGGCAGCTGCGGGACGTGGCCTACCAGGCGACCACCACCGACTTCTGGGGTTCGATGGCGGCCGTCGGCGGCCCCCAGACGTACGTCCTGGGTGGCGCGTTCAACTGCGGCAAGGCCCAGCCGGGCCAGGTCGCGGCCGTGTCGCACGGCTGCCCGTCCGCCCTGTTCCGGGGCGTCAACATCCTCAACACCACGCAGGAGGCCGGTCGATGAGCGCCCGCGTCAGCAAGCCCCACGAGATCGTCGAGCAGGCCCTCGCACTGTGCCGTGCGGACGGCTGTGTCGTCATCGCCGACGAGCACTCCACCGCCAACCTGCGCTGGGCGGGCAACGCGCTCACCACGAACGGCGTGACGCGCGGGCGGACGCTCACCGTCGTGGCGACCGTCGACGGCCAGGAGGGCACCGCCTCCGGTGTGGTGTCCCGGTCGGCGGTCACGGCCGACGACCTCGAGCCGCTGGTGCGGGCCGCCGAGGCCGCCGCCCGGGGTGCCGCGCCCGCGGAGGACGCCCAGCCGCTGGTGGCGGGCGTGGCGGCGTCGCCGGAGTTCACGGAGGCACCGGCCGAGACGTCGTCCGCCGTGTTCGGGGACTTCGCGCCCGCGCTCGGTGAGGCGTTCGCACGCGCGCGTGCCGGTGGCCGCGAACTGTACGGCTTCGCCAACCACGAGATGGTCTCCAGCTATCTGGGCAGCTCCACGGGCCTGCGGCTGCGGCACGACCAGCCGAACGGCACGCTCGAGGTGAACGCCAAGTCACCGGACCGTACGCGGTCGGCGTGGGCGGGCCGGTCGACCCGGGACTTCAAGGACGTCGACCCGGCCGCGCTGGACGCGGAACTGGCCGTACGGCTCGGCTGGGCGGAGCGGCGGATCGACCTGCCGGCGGGCCGGTACGAGACGCTGCTTCCGCCGACGGCCGTCGCCGACCTGCTGATCTACCACATGTGGTCGGCGTCGGGCCGGGACGCGGCCGAGGGGCGCACCGTGTTCTCCAAGCCGGGCGGCGGCACGCGCGTGGGCGAGAGGCTGACCGACCTGCCGCTGACGCTGCGCAGTGATCCGCACGCACCGGGTCTGCAGTCGGCGCCGTTCGTGATCGCGCACTCCTCGGGCGGCGACCAGTCGGTGTTCGACAACGGGCTGCCGCTGGCCGCGACCGAGTGGATGCGTGAGGGCGAGCTGTCGCGGCTGACGACCAGCAGGCACAGTGCCGGTCTGACCGGGCTGCCGGTGGCGCCGGGCATCGACAATCTGATCCTGGACGGCGGCGAGAACCGCTCGCTGGAGGAGATGGTCGCGTCCACCGGGCGGGGGCTGCTGCTGACCTGCCTGTGGTACATCCGCGAGGTCGACCCGGCGACGCTGCTGCTGACGGGCCTGACCCGGGACGGCGTCTACCTCGTGGAGAACGGCGAGGTGACCGGCGAGGTCAACAACTTCCGGTTCAACGAGTCGCCGGTCGGCCTGCTGGGCCGGGCGAGCGAGGCGGGGCGTACGGAGCAGACGCTGCCGCGGGAGTGGAGCGACTGGTTCACCCGGGCCGCGATGCCGCCGCTCAGGGTCCCGGATTTCAACATGAGCTCTGTCAGCCGGGGCGTATAACCTCGTAGGCGTTCGCGGCCGGAGGTCGGGCCGCCCGAGACCAGCAGGACGACCGGTGGACGACCACGAGAACACCGGCAAGAAGATCACCTAGGAGACGCGAGAACCGTGACGGACATCGTCGACGAGCTGAAGTGGCGCGGGCTGTTCGCCCTGTCCACTGACGAGGACGCTTTGCGCAAGGCGCTCGCGGACGGTCCCGTCACGTTCTATTGCGGATTCGACCCGACGGCGCCGTCGCTGCACGTGGGGCATCTGGTGCAGGTGCTCACCGTGCGCCGGCTCCAGCAGGCCGGGCACCGGCCGCTGGCGCTGGTCGGCGGCGCCACGGGCCTGATCGGTGACCCGCGCCCGACGGCGGAGCGCACGCTGAACTCACCGGAGACCGTGGCCGGCTGGGTGGACAGGCTGCGCCACCAGATCGAGCCCTTCCTGTCCTTCGACGGCGAGAACGCCGCGGTGATGGTGAACAACCTCGACTGGACGGCGGGCCTGACCGCGATCGAGTTCCTGCGGGACATCGGCAAGCACTTCCGCGTCAACAAGATGCTGACGAAGGACTCCGTGGCCCGCCGCCTGGAGTCCGACCAGGGCATCAGCTACACCGAGTTCAGCTACCAGCTCCTGCAGGGCATGGACTTCCTCCAGCTTTACCGACGCTACGGCTGCACGCTCCAGCAGGGCGGCAGCGACCAGTGGGGCAACCTCACCGCGGGCCTCGACCTGATCCACCGTCTGGAGCCGGACGCCTCGGTGCACGCACTGGCGACGCCGCTGATGACGAAGGCGGACGGCACCAAGTTCGGCAAGACCGAGGGCGGGGCCGTGTGGCTCGACCCGGAGATGACGACGCCGTACGCGTTCTACCAGTTCTGGCTGAACGTGGACGACCGGGACATCTCCGGCTACATGCGGATCCTGTCCTTCAGGTCGCGCGCCGAGCTGGAGGAGCTGGAGAAGCAGACCGAGGAGCGGCCGCAGGCCCGTGCCGCGCAGCGCGCGCTGGCGGAGGAGCTGACGACGCTGGTGCACGGCGCCGACCAGACGGCCGCCGTGATCGCCGCCTCCAGGGCGCTGTTCGGGCAGGGCGAGCTGGCGGAGCTGGACGAGCGGACGCTGGCGGCGGCCCTGTCCGAGGTGCCGCACGTCCGGGTGGCCGATCTCGGCCCGGTGGTCGACCTGTTCGCCGAGGTCGGTCTGGTCGCCAGCAAGTCGGCCGCGCGGCGCACGGTGAAGGAGGGCGGCGCCTACGTGAACAACGCGAAGGTCACCGCCGAGGACGCCGTCCCGGCCAAGGAGGACCTGCTGCACGGACGCTGGCTGGTGCTGCGCCGCGGCAAGAAGAACCTGGCGGCGGTGGAGGTCACCGGCGCCTGACCCGGGCCGTCGCCGCCGGGTCGGCCGCCTCTACCGGGCGCACGGCCGGGCGGGCGCTAGCCGCCCTACGGCTCGCCTCGAAGGGGGCGCCTCCCACGTGGGAGGCGCCCCCTTCGAGGCGAGCGAGATCCGCCGGCCTCCGGGTGCCGGACCCGGCGCCCGCCGGTCCCGCTGTTTCAAGCCCGCTGTTTCTTCTTGCCCCGCAGGGTCATGTACGCCATGTCGACCAGGAAGACGATGACGATCGCGGCGACGAGCTGGAAGATGTGCCGTGCCCAGTCGATGCCCTCGGTCTCGTCCACACCGAAGCCGCGGGCGATCGCATTGCCCGCGATGGCGCCCAGCATGCCGCAGATGGTCGTCAGCCACAGGGGACTGTGCTGTTTACCAGGGATGATCGCCTTGGCGATCAGCCCCAGTACGAATCCCACGATGATCGCCCACAACCAGCCCATGGCTGCCTCCTCGTCCGGCTCGACGTGAGCATTACCGCCAGTTTCGGCCCGCCCACCGCATGCCGCACGTCGGACGGGACCGACGGTCAACGGCACAGGTCGAGCGGGCGGAAGTGGCGGGCGCCCCGGGCTCGTGACGGTCGCGGGCGCGGCGTACCGTGGGAGGTGTCCGGGCCCGGTCACCCGAGCGGCCACGGACCGGGTGGCGGGCGGGACGGCCGACGCGGGCGGATGGTGGAGTGTGAAGCGGAAACTGCACGGCGACGGTAAGGCCGAGGTGTTCCGGATCACCGGAGCCCGGACGAGCCTCCAGGAGGATGTGCGCGGCCGGCAGCGCCGGTATGTCATCTCGATGTCCGTCCGCACCCTGTCGGTGATCCTCGCGGCGACCCTGTGGAACGTGGAACGGCACGTGGCGATCGTGGCGCTGGTGCTGGGCGTGGTGCTCCCCTATGTGGCGGTGGTGATCGCCAACGCCGGGCGCGAGAACGCGCCGTCGCTCCCGTCGACGTTCGTCGCCGCCCCACCCCGGCAGATGATCGAGCCGCCCCGGGCGGACGGCGGCCCGGCGGAATCCGTCCCGGAAGACGTGGTGTCCGACGCGATGCCGGGCGCGGGACGCGAGAAACACGAGAAGTCCTGAGGTGCAGTCCGGGCCGTAAGCGAAAGCAGGTTTCACGCCAAAACTCAAGAAAAGCTCAGATCAATCGTGCCATTCCAGTGCCGAGCGACCGGTCACCCGTGACATACTTCGTAAGCGCTCCGCATCCCCCGTCGGAGCGACGGACCGACGCCGGGCAGCTCCCCCCGTGGCTGCTCGGCGTCGCCTTGTGTGCGGACCTGTGAGACGAACCCGTGAGTGACGAAAACCCGATCTGCTCCGCCAAGGGCTGCCACGCCGACGCCGTGTGGGTACTGGCCTGGAACAACCCCAAGCTGCACACCCCGGAGCGCCGAAAGACGTGGCTGGCGTGCGAGGAGCACCGGGACCACCTCTCGCAGTTCCTCGGCGTACGGGGCTTTCTGAAGGATGTCGTCCCGCTGGGCGAGTGGCAGGCTCCCGAAGGCTCCGAGCGACCCGGGACCCGGCCGCCCGTCTGACCCGCCGGTCCGGCCCACCCGTCCGGCATGACGGTGCGGTTCGCCTGTCCGACACGCCGGTGCGGCCCTCTGGTCCCGCCACCGGTCGTCTGCCGGTTGAGGACCTGTCGTGTGGATCACCCCGGCGTCGCGGGGTCCGGCACGCACATCTGCCGCGTTGTCGTCGGTTGCCAACGCTCCGCGTCACGCCCTCCTCCGCCTTGCAGCCGCACGCACCGGACCCCGCTCGGGTCGGCTGCAGAGCACCGCGCCTCACAGCCGGCCTGATCCAAACGACAGACCCTAACCGCCGATGGCGGACATCGGGCGGTCCGGCTGGACGAAGGACGGGTCGTCAAGGCCCGCGCCCGCCTTCTTGCCCCACATCGCCTGCCGCCAGATGCGGGCGATCTCCTCGTCGGACGCGCCGGAGCGCAGCGCGGCCCGCAGGTCGGTCTCCTCGCGGGCGAACAGGCAGGTGCGGACCTGGCCGTCGGCGGTGAGGCGGGTGCGGTCGCAGGCGGCGCAGAACGGGCGGGTGACGGAGGCGATGACGCCCACGCGGTAGGGCCCGCCGTCCACGAGCCAGCGCTCGGCGGGGGCGGAGCCGCGCTCCTCGGAGCTTTCGGCGGTGAGCTCGAAGCGGGTGCGCAGCGAGGTCAGGATGTCCCCGGCGGTGATCATGCCGTCGCGCTTCCAGCCGTGCTGGGCGTCCAGGGGCATCTGCTCGATGAAGCGGAGCTCGTAGTCGTGCTCGACGGCCCAGGCCAGCAGGTCGGGGGCCTCGTCGTCGTTCAGTCCGGGCATCAGGACCGAGTTGACCTTGACGGGGGTGAGGCCCGCCGCGCGGGCGGCCTCCAGGCCCTCCAGGACGTCCTTGTGGCGGTCCCGGCGGGTCAGCGTCTTGAAGACGTCGGGGCGCAGGGTGTCCAGCGAGACGTTCACCCGGTCCAGGCCGGCCGCTCTGAGGGCGCCGGCCGTGCGCCTGAGGCCTATGCCGTTGGTGGTGAGGGACATCTGGGGGCGCGGTGCGAGCGCGGCGACCCGCTCGACGATGCCGGACAGCCCCGGTCGCAGCAGGGGCTCGCCGCCGGTGAAGCGGACGTCCTCGATCCCGAGGGAGGTCACCGCGATGTCGATGAGGCGGACGATCTCGTCGTCCGTGAGCAGGTCGGGCTTGGCGAGCCACTGCAAGCCCTCCTCGGGCATGCAGTACGTGCAGCGCAGGTTGCACCGGTCCGTCAGTGAGACTCTCAGGTCGGTGGCCACCCGGCCGTAGGTGTCGATGAGCACGAAGGCCCCCTCCCTCGTCGCGGAGCACGTCGGTCTGCCGTCACGAACGAGCCTACGTGACGCCGCTGACAACACCAGGGGTCCGGTACCGGGACGCCGCACGCGGCCGTGTCGTGGAGAGCTACGACACGGCCGCGTGCGGGGCGGTGCGGGGGTGGGCGTCAGTGCGCTCCGGTGCCGGTCAGGGACCGGACCTCGAGCTCCGCGTACTTCGCCGCGTCGGGCTCCTCCTTGGACAGGACCGTGCCGAGCCAGCCCATCAGGAAACCGAACGGGATGGAGATGATGCCCGGGTTCTTCAGCGGGAACCAGGCGAAGTCGACGTCGGGGAACATCGCCTTGGGGTCACCGGAGACGACGGGCGAGAACAGCACCAGGACGACGGAGACGATGAGACCGCCGTAGATCGACCACAGCGCGCCCTGGGTGGTGAAGCGCTTCCAGAACAGGCTGAAGAGGATCGTCGGCAGGTTGGCGGAGGCCGCGACGGCGAAGGCGAGCGCGACCAGGCCGGCCACGTTCAGGTCGCGGGCCAGGGCGCCGAGCAGGATGGAGACGGCGCCGATGCCGATGGTGGCCAGCCGCGCGGCCCTGACCTCTTCCTTCTCGGAGGCCTGCCCCTTCTTGATGACGTTCGCGTAGATGTCGTGGGCGAACGACGACGACGAGGCCAGGGTGAGGCCCGCGACGACGGCGAGGATCGTGGCGAAGGCCACCGCCGAGATGGTGGCGAGCAGGATCGCGCCCCAGGTGGAGTCGACGCCGCCGACGTGCAGGGCGAGCAGCGGGGCCGCCGTGTTGCCGGACGGGTTCGACGCGATGATCTCGTCCTGCGAGATGAGTGCCGCGGCGCCGAAGCCGAGCGCGATCGTCATCAGGTAGAAGCCGCCGATGATGCCGATGGCCCAGTTCACGGACTTCCGGGCGGCCTTGGCGTTGGGCACGGTGTAGAAGCGGATCAGGATGTGCGGCAGGCCGGCCGTGCCGAGGACCAGGGCGATGCCGAGGGAGATGAAGTCCAGCTTGGTGGTGCCGTCGAGGCCGTACTGCAGGCCGGGCTCCAGGAAGGCCTCGCCCTTGCCGCTGTTCTCGGCGGCCTGGCCGAGCAGGTCGGAGATGTTGAAGTTGAACTTCAGCAGCACCAGAAAGGTGATCAGTATGGTGCCGCCGATGAGCAGCACGGCCTTGACCATCTGGACCCAGGTGGTGCCCTTCATGCCGCCGATGGAGACGTACACGATCATCAGGACGCCGACGAGAGCGACGATGAGGATCTTGCCCGCGTCGGAGGTGATGCCGAGCAGCAGCGAGACGAGGACGCCGGCGCCCGCCATCTGGGCCAGCAGGTAGAAGATCGACACGACGATCGTGGACGTGCCGGCCGCCGTGCGCACCGGGCGCTGGCGCATGCGGTACGCGAGGACGTCGCCCATGGTGTAGCGGCCGGAGTTGCGCAGCGGTTCGGCGACCAGCAGCAGGGCCACGAGCCAGGCGACCAGGAAGCCGATGGAGTACAGGAAGCCGTCGTATCCGAAGAGGGCGATGGCGCCCGCGATGCCGAGGAAGGACGCGGCCGACATGTAGTCGCCGGAGACCGCGAGGCCGTTCTGGAAGGCGCTGAAGGAGCGCCCGCCCGCGTAGAAGTCGGCGGCGTCCTTGGTCTGCCGGCCCGCCCAGACGGTGATGAAAAGGGTCGCGACCACGAAGAGCGCGAACAGGGTGATGATCAGTGACCGGTGCTCACTGGCCTCGTTGGCCGCGAGGGTCGTCGCGACGTTCATGCGCGGTTCTCCATCCGGGACTTGATCGCCTCAGCCTTGGGGTCGAGTTCCGCGGCGGCGTGCCGCGAGTACCACCAGGCGATGAGGAACGTGGTGGCGAACTGCAGGAGGCCGAAGACGAGGGCGACGTTGATGTTGCCGAAGAGCTTGGTGCCCATGAAGCCGCCGGCGTAGTTCGACAGGAGTACGTACAGCAGGTACCAGGCGATGAAGGCGACGGTCAGCGGAAAGGCGAACGACCGGTGGGAGCGGCGCAGTTCACCGAATTCCGCGCTCTGCTGCACTGCCGTGAATTCCTCGGCGGAGGGTAGGACGTACGTCTCTTTTGAGGGGGGCGGGGCGTCGGTGGCCACGGAGTCTCCTCGCGTTGCTTGATGCGGTTTCGGCAAAAGGGACGGGGGCGAGTGTCCTCGCCCTCCTTGCACAAGGTCACGGCGCCACGCGAGTACCGGTTCAACTCGTCACGACTTCTTTCTCAAGTCGCCTCCGGCAAGTCATTGCTGGCCAGCGACATGTGGAGATAGCTTCACCTCTGTACCGACAGTCATGTACCTGCCCGAGCACCATCTGTGGCTCGGGCCGGTTTCGTTTCCGGATGTTGTGGAGATCCCATGGCTCATCTGCGTTCAAGACGCACACTCGCGCTCGCCGTTCCCGTGGTGATGTCGCTGACCGCCTCGATCGGTTTTCTCCCCGCCGCGTCCGCCGCCCCTCAGGCGGAATCCGCCGCGCGGGCCCTCGGGCAGACCGCCGCGGACGCGGACTCGTTCAGTTACGTCGTCAACATCCGCGAGGGCGAGGCCCCGTCCCGTGCGCTGAAGAAGGCCATCGGCGAGTTCGGCGGCACCATCGTCACGTCGTACGACCGGATCGGTGTCGTCGTCGTCCATTCCGCGAACCCCGAGTTCGCCCAGCACATACGCACGGTGCGCGGGGTGCAGTCGGCCGGTGCGACGCGTACCGCGCCGCTTCCCGCGCAGTCGACGACCGACGTGGGCACCCCGAAGGTGCTCAGCGCGTCCGAGGTCGCCGCCGCCGACGCCGTGGACGGGAAGGACCCGCTGGAGCCGCTGCAGTGGGACCTGCCCGCCATCAAGGCGGACAAGGCGCACGAGAAGTCGCTGGGCAGCGACAAGGTGACGGTCGCCGTCATCGACACGGGTGTGGACGACACCCACCCGGACCTGGCGCCGAACTTCGACCGGGACGCCTCGGTGAACTGCGTGGCGGGCAAGCCGGACACCTCCGAGGGTGCCTGGAGGCCGGGCGCCGCGGAGAGCCCGCACGGCACGCACGTCGCCGGTGAGATCGCCGCCGCCAAGAACGGCATCGGCATGACGGGCGTCGCGCCCGGCGTGAAGGTCGCCGGCATCAAGGTGTCCAACCCGAACGGCTTCTTCTACACGGAGGCCGTGGTCTGTGGCTTCGTGTGGGCGGCCGAGCACGGCGTCGACGTCACCAACAACAGCTATTACACCGACCCGTGGTACTTCAACTGCACGGACGACCCGGACCAGAAGGCGCTCGTCACGGCCCTCACCCGGGCCACGCGGTACGCGGAGCGCAAGGGCGCGGTGAACGTGGCGGCGGCCGGCAACGAGAACTACGACCTCACGGCCGACGAGATCACCGACGCCTCCTCCCCCAACGACAGCATGCCGGGCGAGCGTGTCGTCGACCCGTCGGAGTGCTTCGACATCCCGACCCAACTGCCGGGTGTCGTCACGGTCGCGGCGACCGGCGCCAAGGGTCTGAAGGCGTCGTTCTCCAACCACGGCCTCGGCGTGATCGACATCGCCGCGCCCGGCGGTGACCGCACCGCGTACCAGACGCCGGACGCGCCCGCCGTGGACGGCCGCATCCTGGGCACGCTGCCCGGCGGCACCTGGGGCTACATGGCCGGTACGTCGATGGCGTCGCCGCACGTCGCGGCCGTCGCCGCGCTCATCAAGTCGACGTACCCGAAGGCCTCGCCCGCCGTGGTGAAGACCCTGCTGTACGCGCAGGCCGACGGCACGTCGTGCACGGACCCGTACGACATCGACGGCGACGGCAAGATCGACGCGGTGTGCGAGGGCACGAAGAACCGCAACGGGTTCTACGGCTGGGGCATGGCGGACGCGCTGGCCGCGGTCACGAAGTGGTAGCACCTGTGGCGAAGTAGCCGCACCCGTCGCGGTGTGGTCGCCGTGTGAGCGAGAGGGCCGGGCCCTGTGCCCGGCCCTTTGGCCTGGCCCGGCCGCACGCCCGGGTCACCCCCCGGGGCGCGCGCGGGGCACGCGCGTGCGGGTGGGGCCGGCCGCCGGGCGTGCGGGTCGGGCCGCCGCCGACGCGCGGGCGAGCGTGCGGGCATACGGGTGTGCCGACCGCCTTGCGCGCGTGCGGGTGGGCCGACCATCGGGGGGCGAGACGGTCGGGTGTGCCTGCCGTCGGCGGGAGCGGGGACGGGCAACCGGGTAAGCCCCTTGCCCGGCGGGCGTGCGGGTGGGCGTCGTGTCTTCAGGCAGCCGCGCCCGATGCCGCCGCCGGAGCCGGCCGCGGGCCCCCGGCGGCGAGTACGCCGGCTGCGAGCAGGGCCTGTCCCGCGAGGTAGGTCAGCATGACCCAGAAGTCGGCGCGCGGGAGCTGCGGCCAGTCGGCGATGCCGGTGGCGATGAGCGTGTCGGAGAGCAGGAACAGCGCACCGCCGAGCCCGGCGACGGCACCGACGCGGACGGCCGCTGCGCACGCCATGGACGTGAGCAGGGCGCTGTAGACGGCGACGGGGACCCGCAGCCCGGCGGGCAGGTCCGGCCGGAGCAGGACCAGGAGAGCCGCCAGCGCGACGCCGTAGCCGATGACCAGCAGCCGGGCACGCGTGTGCGGGGACGGCGAGTTCCGCCCGCGCCGCGCGAACAACGTGAGGTAGCAGACGTGTCCGGCCGCGAAGCAGCCCATGCCGGCGAGGAAGGCGGGATCCGCGTCGAACAGCAGCAGGGTGTCGCCGCCCCAGCCGAAGAGGAGCGCGGCCACCAGCAGCCGGGGCGCGCCGGACACCGCCGCCCAGGCGGCCAGCAGCGGCATCAGGAAGGGCTTGGCGATCGTGTGGCCGGTGTCGGGGCCCGCGAGGAGGCTGACGAGATCGACGGCGGCGGCGAAGGCGAACGCGGCGAGCAGGCCACGGGTGGGCTTCACGCGGCGAAGGTCTCCTCGGCGGGCGTCGCGGCGGGCGGGGCTGTGTGCCGGGCGGGCTGCCAGCCGGGGCCGCGGAACACCCGCCCGGCCCGCTCGCGCCAGCTGTGGGCCGCCTTCAGGTCCCTGGCGATGGCGACGTACTCGTGCGTGGCGACCCTCAGCGGGTTGTGCGTGGAGATGTTCTTGGTCAGGCCGTACATCGGCCGCTCGGTCTCGGCCACGAAGGACCCGAAGAGGCGGTCCCAGACGATGAGGATGCCGCCGAAGTTCCGGTCGAGGTAGCCGCCCTGGGAGGCGTGGTGCACGCGGTGGTGGGACGGCGTGTTGAACACGAACTCGAACCAGCGGGGCATCTTGTCGATGCGCTCGGTGTGGATCCAGAACTGGTAGACGAGGTTCGTCGAGGAGCAGAACGCGAGAGCCGCCGGGTGTACGCCGCACAGGACGAGCGGGACGTAGAACGGCCAGACGGTCAGGGACGTCCAGGGCTGGCGCAGCGCGGTCGTGAGGTTGAACTTGCGGCTGGAGTGGTGGACCACGTGGCAGGCCCACAGGATGCGGACGACGTGGTGGCCGCGGTGCGACCAGTAGTAGAAGAAGTCCTGCGCGAGCAGCATCAGGGGGACCGTCCACAGCAGGACGGGCACGCGCAGCGGCGTGAGCTCGTAGAGCGCCGTGTAGACGGCGACGATCGGGATCTTCCACAGCAGGTCGAAGACGAGGCTGCCCAGGCCCATGCCGACGCTGGTCGCGGCGTCCTTGGTGTCGTAGCCCGCGGCCTCCTCGTCGGGATGGAGACGCACGCTGATCATCTCGACCACGGTGAGCAGCACGAAGGCGGGTATCGACCACAGCACGACATCGGGCAAGTTCGGCATGGTTGCACCGTAGGACCGTCGGCAGGACACCACCAGACGTTATTACCGACAAGTTTTACCCGGGAGTAGCGCCGCCCTGTTGGCACTCCCCGCCAATGGACAACGGGAACGCGCGCGTGCGCGCGAGGAATGCCGACGGTGCCGTCCTGCCCGCGGGATGGGCTCGTCGCGTGCACGCGTGCGCGGGTGAACGCCGGGGGTGCTGCCCTGCCCGCCGGGTGTGCCCGCCGGTGTGTGCGTGCGCGGGGAACACCGTGCATCTCCTTGTCCACCGCACCCGCCCGCCGCGCCCGTGCCCGCGTGCGGGATCGCCCCGCGTGGCCGGCCACGGCCTCGGCCGGGGCGCCGTGCGTCACGCTCCGTCAACCGCTCGGCGGCCACGGACGCGACGCGCGGGGACGGGCCACGTCCCCTCAGAAGCGCTGCAGCTGCCCCGTGTTCGGACTGCTGCCGTCCCCGCAGGCCGCGCCTTCGCGCGGCGACAGTGGCCGTGCCGACGGCGCACAGCCCGTCACTTCTCGGGCGCTGCACCGCGTTTGGCACCGGGGCGCGACCTGACGCGTCCCGCCCTCCCGGCCCGCGCTGTCGGTCGCGGCCCGTATCCTCAGGGACCATGCTCGAAGACCGTATGACGACCGCAGCGTCCCCGACTGCGTGGCCGGCCGCATATCCCCCGGGATACGCGGTCGTTGACGTGGAGACCACCGGACTCGCGCGGGACGACCGGATAATCTCCGCGGCCGTCTACCGGCTGGACGCGCGCGGCGAGGTCGAGGACCACTGGTACACGCTGGTCAACCCGGAGCGCGACCCGGGCCCGGTGTGGATCCACGGTCTGACGAGCGACGTACTCGAGGGCGCGCCCCTCTTCCGCGACGTGGCGGAGGAGTTCACGGACCGGCTGCGCGACCGGGTGCTCGTGGCGCACAACGCGGTGTTCGACTGGCAGATGATCGCCCGGGAGTACGCGCGCGCGCAGTGCGAGGCACCGGTGCGGCAGCGGCTGTGCACCATCGCCCTGTCGAAGGAGCTCGGTCTGCCACTGCCCAACCACAAGCTGGAGTCGCTGGCCGCCCACTTCGGCGTCGTGCAGCAGCGCGCGCACCACGCGCTGGACGACGCGCGCGTACTGGCGGAGGCCTTCCGGCCGAGTCTGCGCGCCGCCGCCGCGGGCGGTCTCCGGCTACCGCTGCACGAGTGCCGGCCGCTGACCGAGTGGACGGACCGCCCCGCCCCGGGCATCGGCCGGCAGGCCGGCCACGGCGGCGGCTACCGGGCGGGCGGCTGGCGCCCCTCCCGCAGGAGACCCGCCTGCCCCTACCCCAACCCGGGCCGCTACGAGGAGGGCAGGCCCCTCAAGCAGGGCATGCGCGTGGCGTTCTCCGGGGACACCTCCGTCGACCGCGAACTGCTGGAGGACCGGGCGACCGAGGCGGGGCTGCACGTCGCGTCGAGCCTGTCCCGCCTGACCAGCCTCCTCGTCACGAACGACCCGGACTCGAGCACCTCGAAGGTCGTCAAGGCCCGGCAGTTCGGCACCCCGGTGGTCGACGAGGCGGCCTTCGGACAGCTGCTGCGGGACGTGGAGGCGGCGGACGGGTGAGCGCGGCGGGTGACCCGGCCGGACGGCAGGTGTGACGGCGGGCGGCGGGCCCGGCGGCCTCCGGCCCGTTCGTCCCACCCGCCCGTGCGTCATGTCCGCCCCGGTCGGCCAGGGGTCCGTACGCCCGTGGCCGTTCGACCGGGGATCCGTACGGCCCTTGACCGTCCGACGGGTGGACCGTACGACCCGTGACCCTACGACGTGTGTCCTCGACGCGCGGCCCCTGCAGCCCGTGACTCGTACGACCGGCTGACCGTACGACCGGGTGACCGTACGACCGGGTGATTGCCGGGCGACTCGCCCGGCGGCCGCTCGCACACGGGAGGCCGAGCACCCAGTGTGTGGCGCATGGCACGTTGCGAGGTCTGCGGAAACGACTACGGCATGACGTTCGAGGTGCACGCGCAGGGCGCCGTCCACGTCTTCGACTGCTTCTCCTGCGCGATCCACCGCATGGCGCCCATCTGCGAGCACTGTCGCGTCCAGATCATCGGACAGGGCATCGAGGTCGAGGGCCACTGGTTCTGCGGCGCCCACTGTGCCCGGGCCGAGGGGAGGGCGGGCATCGTCGACAAGGTGTGAACCCGTACCCGGCGCGAGACGCCCCATGACCGAGTTGTACGGTCGTGGGGTGTACCGCTTCCTGTTGTCCCGGCAGTGGGTGATCCTCACGCTGGCCGCCCTCCTCCTCATCCCCACGATGATCAGGCTGGGCATCTGGCAGATGCACCGCTACGAGCTGCGCACCGACCGGAACCAGCAGGTCTCCGGCGCGCTGGCGGCCGACCCGGTGCCCGTGGCCCGGCTGACCGCCCCCGGCCACGCCGTCACCACCGGCGAGCGGTACCGCAGCGTGAGTGCGCGGGGCCACTTCGACACCGCCGACGAGGTCGTCGTGCGCCGCCGCACCAACTCCGACGACCAGGTCGGCTACCACGTCCTGACCCCGTTCGTCCTCACGGACGGCAAGGTGCTGCTGGTCAACCGGGGATGGATCCCCGCCGACGGCCCGAGCCAGACGGCGTTCCCCGAGATCCCGGCACCGCCCCGCGGCGAGCTCACCGTCACCGGGCGGCTGATGCCCGACGAGACGACCGAGGCGAGCGGCATCAAGGACCTCGAGGGCCTGCCCGACCGGCAGATCATGCTCATCGACAGCGCGCAGGAGGCCCGCCGCCTCGACGCCCCGGTGCTCGGCGGCTACGTCGTGCAGACCGCGCCCGCGCCCAGGGGCGACGCCCCTCAGCCGATCGGCGAGCCCGGCCGTGAGAACGCCGCGCTGAACTACGCGTACGCCGTCCAGTGGTGGCTGTTCGCCGCGGGCGTCCCCGTCGGCTGGTTCGTGCTGGTCCGCCGTGAGCGCCGCGACCGGGCGGAGGCTGCGGCAGCGCGGAAGGAGAGCGCGGGCGACGCGGGCGACGCCGAGGAGGACAGCGAACCCGCCGTCGTGTAACCGACGTCACAGTCCTCCGGTCGCCCTCCCGACCCCTGCACGGATTGCGCCCGAGGTCCGCCGGGCACTCGCACCTGCGTGCACCCCCGCATCGAGGACTACGCACTCATCGGCGACGAACAGACCGCCGCGCTCGTCGGCCCGGACGGCTCGGTCGACTGGCTGTGCCTGCCCCGCTTCGACTCGGCCGCCTGCTTCGCGAAGCTCCTCGGCGACGAGGACAACGGCCACTGGCGCATCGCCCCCGAGGGCGCGGAGCGCTGCGCCCGCCGCGCCTACCGCCCCGGCACACTGGTCCTGGACACCGAGTGGGACACCCCGCAGGGCAGCGTGCGCGTCACCGACCTGATGCCGCAACGCGACCGCGCCCCCGACCTCGTACGCGTCGTGGAGGGCCTCAGCGGCGAGGTCACCCTGCACAGCGTGCTCCGGCTGCGCTTCGACTACGGCTCGATCGTGCCGTGGGTGCGCCGCGTCGACGGCCACCGGGTGGCGGTCGCGGGCCCGGACTCGGCGTGGCTGCGGTCCGAGCCCGAGGTGCGCACGTGGGGCGAGAAGTACGGCACGCACTCCGAGTTCACCGTCGCGGCGGGCGAAAAGGTGGCGTTCGTGCTCACCTGGCATCCCTCGCACGAGCCGCGCCCGCCGCTCATCGACCCGCTGGACGCGCTGGAGCACAGCGTCACCGACTGGCGGGCGTGGGCGGCGCGGTGCCGTTACGACGGGCCGCACCGCGACGCCGTGATCCGCTCCCTGATCACCCTCAAGGCGCTGACGTACGCGCCGACCGGCGGCATCGTCGCCGCGCCCACCACCTCCCTGCCCGAGGAACTGGGCGGCGTACGCAACTGGGACTACCGCTACTGCTGGCTGCGCGACTCGACCCTCACCCTGGGCGCGCTGGTGTCGGCGGGCTATCAGGAGGAGGCGGAGGCCTGGCGGAACTGGCTGCTGCGCGCGGTGGCCGGCGCCCCCCGGGACCTGCAGATCATGTACGGACTGGCGGGCGAGCGGCGGCTGCCGGAGTCCGAGCTGCCGTGGCTGTCCGGCTTCGCCGGGTCGACGCCCGTACGGATCGGCAACGACGCCGTGAACCAGCTGCAGCTCGACGTGTACGGCGAGGTCATGGACTCCCTGGCGCTGGCCCGCAGTTCGGGCCTGTCCGCCAAGCCGGACGTGTGGGCGGTGCAGCGGGCGCTGATGGACTTCCTGTGCAAGCAGTGGCGGGAACCCGACGAGGGACTGTGGGAGGTGCGCGGCGGACGGCGGCAGTTCGTGCACTCGAAGGTGATGGTGTGGGTGGCCGCGGACCGGGCGGTGCGCGCGCTGGAGCAGTACCCGGAGCTGCAGGGCGATCTCGACGGCTGGCGGGCGATGCGCGAGGAGGTGCACCGCGAGGTCTGCGAGAAGGGCTACGACCCCGAACGCAACACCTTCACGCAGTCCTACGGCTCGCGCGAACTGGACGCCGCGCTGCTGCTGATCCCGCGCCTGGGCTTCCTGCCGCCCGACGACCCCCGGGTGCTGGGCACCATCGAGGCGATCCGCGAGGACCTCGGCCACCACGGCTTCCTGCGCCGCTACACCGCCGACGAGACGACCGTCGACGGCCTGCCCGGCGGTGAGGGCACCTTCCTCGTCTGCTCCTTCTGGCTCGCGGACGCGCTGCACGCCACGGGCCGCACCGAGGAGGCCCGCGAGCTGTTCGAGCGGCTGGTGGGGCTCACCAACGACGTCGGTCTGCTGGCGGAGGAGTACGACCCGGTGGCGGGCCGGCAGCTCGGAAACTTCCCGCAGGCGTTCAGCCACATCGGTCTGGTGCACACCGCCCTCGCCCTGTACGGGGAGGACGGGGCAGGATAGAGGCCATGGATCTTGGACTGAAGGACCGGGTGTACGTCGTCACCGGGGCCACCCGTGGCCTCGGCAACGCCGCAGCGCGCGAGCTCGTCGCCGACGGCGCGAAGGTGGTCGTCACGGGGCGGGACGAGAAGACCGTCGCCGAGGCAGCCGCCGCGCTCGGCCCGAACGCTGTCGGGGTCGCCGCAGACAACGCCGACCCGCAGGTGGCCGAGCGGCTGGTCGCCGCCGCCCGCGAGCACTTCGGCGCCTTCCACGGCGTCCTCGTCAGCGTGGGCGGGCCACCGCCGGGCTTGGTCGCGGACACGACGGACGAACAGTGGCAGGCGGCGTTCGAGTCGGTGTTCCTGGGGGCGGTCCGGCTCGCGCGGACGGCCGCCGCGGAGCTGGGCGAGGGTGGCGTCATCGGCTTCGTGCTGTCCGGTTCGGTGCACGAGCCGATCCCGGGCCTGACCATCTCCAACGGGCTGCGCCCGGGTCTCGCCGGGTTCGCGAAGTCCCTCGCCGACGAGCTCGGCCCGCGCGGCATCCGCGTCGTCGGCCTGCTGCCCGGCCGCATCGACACCGACCGGGTACGGGAGCTGGACGCGCTGTCCGCCGACCCGGAGGCGACCCGCACGGCCGCCGAGTCACGCATCCCGCTGCGACGGTACGGCGCCCCGCGGGAATTCGGCCGCGCGGCCGCCTTCCTGCTCTCCCCGGCCGCGTCGTACCTGACAGGCGTCATGCTGCCGGTGGACGGCGGTGTACGGCACGGGTTCTGAGGGACCGTTCGAGAAGCCGGGCGCATCCCCGGGGGTCCCTGGTCCGGGGCCCGGGTTCCCGCGCCCGGGGTCCGGCCTCCCGTGGTCCGGGTTCCCGCGTCCGGGGTCCGGGCTCCCGCGGTCCGGGTTCCCGCGCCGGGGGTCGGGCTCCCGGGATCCGGGGTCCCACCCGGGGGTCGGGGGTCCGGGGTCGGGGGTCCGGGGTCGGGGGTCCGGGGTCGGGGGTCCGGTCCACCGGGTGGTGGAGTCGGCACCACCTTCTGGACCGCGTCCTGCCGCGGTCCCGGGTTCGGTCAGCCGACCCGTTCCGCGCGGTGTCTGACGCCCCTCAGCCGCACCTCCGCCGGCAGGCTGGCCAAGCCGGCCGAGTCGCGGGCATGGGCCAGCGCCCCCGCCGTCAGGCGCCGCAGCGCACTGCCCGGGGCCGCGTGCGGGCCCAGCAGAACCCGCATGCGGACCTCGGGGGCGGCACGGCGGCCGATGAGGGCGACGTCGGCTCGTTCGACACCCTCGGTGCCGCCCGCGTCCTCGGCGACGACACCCTCCAGGGTCCGCCCGCGCAGCAGCGCGCCCTCGCCGTCGCCCGTCTCGACCAGCACCTCGGTCAGCCGGCGTCGCCGTGTCACCGCGACCAGCCACCACAGGGCCAGCAGCGCGAGCGCGGCGAGCCCGGCGATGACGGCCGGCCACCACCAGCCGGCGTCCCGCCAGCGGGTCCGCTCGGCCGCGGTCAGCAGCACGTCGTGCCGCCCGTGGTGGATCCACCAGGACGGCGGGGGCGCGCCCAGCCCGACGGCCAGGACGGAGCCCCCGACGGCGAGCAGGGCGAGGCCCAGCAGCCCCAGCAGTACCCGGTTGACGGACCTGAGCACGGCCTTCACCCCTTCTTCCTGCCGAGCCGCCGGACATGCACCGACAGCGCGGGCGGGCGGGTCACACCGAGCTCCCGCACGGCCTCCGCGAGCACGTCGTCCAGGTCGTGGCGTACGTCGTCCAGCGCGCGGAAGTGCGACACGGCGCGGACGTCGGCCCGTGAGCGGCGCATCCGTACCCGTACGGACTGCACTCCCGTCACCTCCATGGCCCGGTCCCGCAGCACCAGGGCGGCCGCGTCCCGGTGCAGTCCGGCGCGCACGTCGGTGTGCGGCCGCAGCATCGGCAGTACGCCCCGCAGGCCGGGCGTGACCGCCAACACCACCAGCCACAGTCCGAGGCCGGCGGCGACACCGGCGCCCACCAGCACCCACACGTCGTCCAGTGGCCGCTCGGCGAGCTGCCGGGCCAGTGCGCGGCGCCAGCCCATCACCGGCCGGTCGAGGCGCACGGCCACGACGTCGTAGAGGAGAAGGGCCGCGCCCGCCAGGAGCAGCAGCGCGACGAGGCCCGCGGGGACGCGGCGCACCGACCAGAACCGTCCGCTGCCGCCGGCACCGTCCTCGAGGGCGGGCGGCGGCGCGTCGTACGCGGCGGCGGACGCCGACTGGCCCGGGGGGCCCGGTCCGTCCCCGGCACCGGTGTCCTTCTCCATGACCGGTGTCCGCGGCGTGCTGCCCTCCAGGCCCTCGGGTTCGCTCATCGAATCCTCCCCTGGTCCGCACCGTGCGCCGGGGACAGATGCAGCCGCTCCACGTGGACGGCGACCTCCGGCACGTGCATGCCCACCAAGGTGCCTACCCGTTCGGCGACATGGCGACGCACCGCGCGGCAGTGGGCGCCGATGTCGCCGGGGTAGCCGAGTTCGACGTGCACGCGGACGTGGGCGACCTGATTTGCGGAATGCCCCGGCCGGGGGTGGACGCTCACCGTGGCGTGCGGCGGCGAACCGTCCGGCGGGGGTGCGCCCAGCGCCTCGCGTGCCGCCTGCGACGCGATCTTGGCGACGACCCGGTCGGCGATCCGGGTCGCCCCGCGCTCACCCTGCGGTACCACGGCCTGCGGGCTGCGGAACGCCTCGGCCGCGGTACTCACCGCCGTCCTCGCCGCCGGTCGTCGCGCGTACGGATGAAGTCGCCGAGCTCCAGGTCCCCCTCGAGGAACCGGCCGACGACAAGGCCGACGGCGCCCAGCGCCGCCACCAGCAGGAACGCGCCGAAGCCGCCGAAATACCCGGCGAAGGCCAGCGCCATTCCCGCGATCAGGCCGACCACGGCCATGCTCATGCTGCGCTCCTCAGCTCATCGTCCCGGCTCGCCCGTCCCGGATGGTCCGGACGGGGCTCACTGGAGCCGGCTTTCCGGTTCCTCGTCCTCGTCCTCGGGCAGTTTCACGTCGCTCACCGCGATGTTGACCTCCACCACCTCCAGACTTGTCATCCGCTCGACGGCGGCGACGACGTTCTCGCGCACGTCCCGGGCCACGTCGGCGATGGCGACGCCGTAGTCCACGACGATCTCCAGGTCGAGAGCCGTCTGCACCTCGCCGACCTCGGCCTTCACCCCACGGGTCACCGACTTCGCACCCCCGGGCACCCGGTCCCGTACGGCCCCGAAGGTCCGCGAGATACCGCTGCCCATGGCGTGCACGCCGTCGACGTCCCGTGCGGCCAGCCCGGCGATCTTCTCGACCACCCCGTCGGCGATGGTGGTGCGGCCGCGCGTGCCGGGGTCTCCGCCGCCCCGCCTGGCCGGCTGCGCCCTGTGGGCACCGGAGGTGCCGGGCAGCTCCATGCCGCTTTCCTTCGCACTTGTCTGATTCGACTCAGTCATATCATTCATGTTCGCACGTCCCTTTCGGTCGTCCTTGTGACCACCGTAAGCGCGGATGCGCGCTCGCGCGCCGGGGGTACGGCAAGCTGGAGGAATGACGGCTGACCGGTGGACACGGACGGTACGGCAGCAGGTGGGCCTCGGCAGGCTGCTGCCCCTCGGCGGACCTCACGACGGGGCATGGCTCGCGGAGGCCGCGGCCGGGGCGGTGCTGCGGGACGCGGCGCGGAACGTGCCGGGCGTACGGCCGGGCCGGGTGCGCATCGCCCTCGCAGACCCGGAGGACACCACCGACCCGGTCGTGCCGCCGCCGCCCGGCGCCCTGCCGCCCGGCCCGCTGCGCGTGACGGCCGACTTCGCGGCGACAGCGACGGAGCCCCTGCCCGAGACGGCGTCCCGGCTCCGGACGGCCCTGTCGACGGCGGCGACGCACCGGCTGGGCCTGCGGGTCACGAAGGTGGACCTGCGGGTGACGGACCTGTGGGAGAGCCAGGACGCCGCCGGCAGCGAGGCCCCCGCGGACGCCACGGACGGGGGGCACCCTCCCGCCGACGTCCGCGACTCCGACTCCGGTGACGCCGGCCGGGTGGCCCGTGCCGTGCTGGCCGTTCCCGGGGTCGCCGGGCTGACCGGCGTGCCGGCGCGGCGGCCGGTGGGGTTCTGGGAAGCGGCGACGGACGGGGACCCCGCCCTGCCGAGGCGGCACGTTCAGGTGCAGATCGCCGTGCGCGCGGACCACCGGGCGCTGCACGTGGCCCGGGAGGTCCGCGCGCGGACGGGTGAGCTGCTGCCGGACCGCCCGACGGTGACGGTCCTGGTCACCGCCGTCGAGTGACGACAGGCGGCGGGGTACGGACTCAGTCGCCCATCCCGGCCAGGTCCCGCAGCCGGCGCGCCTGGGCCGCGCGTTCGGCGACGCGCTGCGCCTCGTGGTCCCGGTCGAGCGCGCCGCGCAGCAGCGCCTTCGTCTCGACGACCGCGTTGCGGGGCGCGGCGAGCAGGGCCGCCGTCAGGTCGCGTACGGCGTCGTCGAGCTGGCCGGCGGGCACGGCGAGGTTGGCGAGGCCCGTGGTGACGGACTCCCCGGCCGTGACGAAGCGCCCGGTCACGCAGATCTCCAGGGCGCGGGCGTATCCGACGAGGCCGACGAGCGGATGGGTGCCGGTCAGGTCCGGCACCAGTCCGAGACTGGTCTCGCGCATGGCGAACTGCACGTCGTCGGCGACGACGCGCAGGTCACAGGCGAGTGCGAGCTGGAAGCCCGCTCCGATGGCATGCCCCTGGACCGCGGCGACGGACACGATGTCGTTGCGCCGCCACCAGGTGAACGCCTCCTGGTACTCGGCGATGGCCGCGTCGAGCTCGGCGTCACCGCCGCGCGCGAGGTCGATGAACGACGGTTCCCCGTCGAAGCCCTCGGGCGTGAACGCCTGCCGGTCGAGGCCGGCCGAGAACGACTTGCCCTCGGCCCGCAGCACCACGACGCGGACGGCGCCCGGCAGCAGCCGGCCCGCCTCGGCCAGCGCGCGCCACAGAGCGGGGCTCTGCGCGTTGCGCTTGGTGGGGTTGGTCAGCGTCACCGTGGCGAGCGCGTCGTCGACGGTGAGCCGTACCCCGTCCTTGTCGAGTACCGGACCGAGGTCCTTGGCGGGCGAAGCCATGGGGCGCCTCCGATGGGTGCGGTCAGTGCGGATGCCGTACGGAGTTCCGTTGCGGAGTCCGTACGGCGTCCTTAAGTGACTGCACAGTAACCACCCGGTCTGCCGGTCGGCCGACCGGGTGGCCACCGTCGGAGCCCTGGAGCCGTGAGGCTGCCCGGGGCATCAGGCCGTCGAGGCCTTCTTGCCCCGAGTCGCCCCGCCACGCCCTCGCAGCGTGACGCCCGACTCGCTGAGCATGCGGTGCACAAAGCCATACGAGCGGCCGGTCTCCTCGGCCAACGCCCGGATGCTCGCACCGGCGTCGTACTTCTTCTTCAGGTCTGCCGCGAGCTTGTCGCGCGCGGCGCCGGTCACCCGGCTGCCCTTCTTCAGAGTCTCGGCCACCCGTGCCTCCTCATGGGAAGTGCGCTCTGGTTCTCCTCATGATCACCCCTCCGGGGCAGGATGGCCACCCATTCGGCAAGGTCCGTGGGACATCGTCGTGACGACAGGAGCGCGTCCCCACAAGTGGAAGAAGTCATTCCAGGTGTTGTGGTCCATGCGTCCGAACGGGTTGTTCCGTGAAGTTCCTGGTCAGGAACGCGCGACGGCCGACCCCTCGGGGATCAAGGGATCGGCCGGGAAATCCGTGTAGGACACACCTCGATACGAGGAGATCTCACACAGATGGTGGATCACCGATGGGCCGAATGATCCATAGCGAGTGGATCCACACGGTCCGGTTTCGTCGGACGAGGGTCAGGCGAGGGCGACCAGGTCCGCGTAGTCGGAGCCCCACAGGTCCTCGACGCCGTCCGGGAGCAGGATGATCCGCTCCGGCTGGAGCGCCTCGACGGCGCCCTCGTCGTGCGTGACGAGGACGACGGCGCCCTTGTAGGTGCGCAGCGCGCCGAGGATCTCCTCGCGGCTGGCCGGGTCGAGGTTGTTCGTCGGCTCGTCCAGCAGGAGCACGTTCGCCGAGGAGACCACGAGGGTGGCGAGGGCGAGCCGGGTCTTCTCCCCGCCGGAGAGGACGCGGGCCGGCTTGTCGACGTCGTCGCCGGAGAACAGGAACGAGCCGAGCACCTTGCGGACCTCCACGAGGTCCAGGTCGGGCGCGGCGGTGCGCATGTTCTCCAGGACCGTGCGGTCGGGGTCGAGGGTCTCGTGCTCCTGCGCGTAGTACCCGAGCTTGAGGCCGTGGCCGGGGACGACCATGCCGGTGTCGGGCTGTTCGACACCCCCGAGGAGGCGCAGCAGGGTCGTCTTGCCGGCGCCGTTGAGGCCGAGGATGACGACGCGGGAGCCCTTGTCGACGGCCAGGCTGACGTCGGTGAAGATCTCCAGGGAGCCGTACGACTTCGACAGTTCCTCCGCCATCAGCGGGGTCTTGCCGCAGGGGGCGGGCTCCGGGAAGCGCAGCTTGGCGACCTTGTCCTTCTGGCGGACCTCCTCCAGGCCGGAGAGCAGCTTCTCGGCGCGCCGGGCCATGTTCTGCGCGGCGACCGTCTTGGTGGCCTTGGCGCGCATCTTGTCGGCCTGGGCGTTGAGCGCGGCGGCCTTCTTCTCGGCGTTCTGCCGCTCACGCTTGCGGCGCTTCTCGTCGGCCTCGCGCTGCTGCTGGTAGAGCTTCCAGCCCATGTTGTAGACGTCGATCCGGGCGCGGTTGGCGTCCAGGTAGAACACCTTGTTGACGACCGTCTCGACCAGGTCGACGTCGTGGGAGATCACGATGAAGCCGCCGCGGTAGGTCTTCAGGTAGTCGCGCAGCCAGACGATGGAGTCCGCGTCGAGGTGGTTCGTGGGCTCGTCGAGCAGCAGGGTGTCCGCGTCGGAGAACAGGATGCGGGCCAGTTCGACGCGGCGGCGCTGGCCGCCGGAGAGCGTGTGCAGGGGCTGGCCCATCACGCGGTCGGGCAGGTTCAGCGCGGCGGCGATGGTGGCCGCCTCCGCCTCCGCGGAGTACCCGCCCTTGGTGAGGAACTCCGTCTCCTGGCGCTCGTACTGGCGCAGGGCCTTCTCGCGGGTGGCGCCCTGGCCGTTCGCGATGCGCTGTTCGTTCTCGCGCATCTTGCGGAGCAGGACGTCGAGGCCGCGCGCGGAGAGGATGCGGTCGCGGGCGAGGGTGTCGAGGTCGCCGGTGCGGGGGTCCTGCGGGAGGTAGCCGACCTCGCCGGAGCGGGTGATGGTGCCCGCGGCCGGGATCCCGTCGCCCGCGAGGCACTTGGTGAGGGTGGTCTTGCCTGCGCCGTTGCGGCCGACGAGGCCGATGCGGTCGCCCTTGGCGACGCGGAACGTGGCGCTTTCGATGAGGACGCGGGCACCGGCGCGCAGCTCGATGCCGGAGGCGGAGATCACTGGTCAGACTCCAGGGCGGGTGGGAGCGGGATGGGCGGCTGAGGGCGTTCCCGCCGTCTAATGCGCGAGGAGAATGGCCATGGAGGCCAGTCTACCGGGCTCGTGCAAGCACTTTTTCTGCGTGCGCGCGTTCGATCACCGGGCCGGCCCGCGTCCGGCGGGCGTTGTCAGTGGTGGCTGCGAGACTGAGCGGCAGGTGATCGTTCCCACGATGATCACAAGGGAGTGATCGGCATGGCAGGCACGGTCGGCGGCCCCCCGGGCATCTGTCCCACGCTGCTCTACGCGGACGCGAAGGCGGCCATCCGCCAGCTCACGGAGGCCTTCGGCTTCACGGAGCTGTCGGTCTACGAGGGCGAGGACGGCACGGTGATGCACGCCGAGCTGGCCCAGGCCAACGGCGTGGTGATGCTCGGCTCGAAGGGCCGCGGCGGCGTGTTCGACGCGGCGATGAAGGACGCGGGCACCGCCGGGGTGTACGTCGTCGTGGACGACGTGGACGCACACCACCGGCGGGCCGTGGAGCACGGCGCGGAGATCCTGATGCCGCCGACGGACCAGGACTACGGCTCGCGGGACTACATGGCCCGGGACGTGGAGGGCAATGTGTGGAGCTTCGGCACCTACGCGCCGGTGCTCGGGGGCTGACCGCCCGGGGGCGCCGGCCGCCGGGAGCCGCTTCCCCGGGGAGGCGGCTCCCGGCGGCCGGTTCCACGGCGTCCTCCCGGGTCGGTCAGTTGCGGCCGGTGTGGACCTGGAATGCGGCCCGGCGTACGGCCTTCGCCAGCGCCGGGTCGGGGTGCGCGGCGGCCAGCGCGACCAGTACCTGCACGGTGCGCGGGTGTCCCACGGCGCGTATCGCGTCCAGCAGCGCCGGCACCGTGGACTGCACGGCGGACTCCAGGTGCCGTACGAGCAGCTGGGCCTCGCCGTGGTCGGCGACCGCGGCGGCGGTGTCGACCCACAGCCAGGTGGCCTCCTCCCGGGTGAGGACCTCGTGGGCGTCCTCGGGGTCGGCGCCCTCGTGCTCGGCCAGCCACAGCAGGGCGTACGGCCTGAGCGTCGGCTCGTCGAGGACGGCACGCACGTCGGGCTCGGCGGGGGCGCCGACGACGCGCAGCGCCTCGAAGGCCAGGCCGCGCAGCAGGGCGTCCTCGCCGCGGGCGGCGCCGAGGAGTTCGGCGACGGCGCTGCCGACGGGGCGGGCGGCGAGCCAGGCGCGGTATTCGGCGCGGGCGGCGTTGGGGCGGAGCTGGGCGCAGCCGCGCAGCATGGCCTCGGCGGACTGCTCGATGTTCCCGGCGGGGCTCTGCGCGGCGACGCAGATCTGCTCCAGCTTGACCCAGACCGCCCAGCTGCCGAGCGGGGTGAGGGTGGCCTGGCCGTCGCCGTAGGTGAGGGCGCCCACCGAGGCGAGGGCGCGCAGGGCCCAGTCGAGGAGCGGGGCGAGCGAGGTCTCGTCGGCCGGCTGGGGGGCGACGGGCTCGGGCTGCGGGCCGTAGGGGATTTCGCAGCGCTCGGTGCGCAGCTCGGTGACGCGCTGCTGCAGCAGGTCGAGGAGTTGCGGGACGGGGACGGGCCCGGCGGACAGCTGGAGGAAGGACAGCACCTGCGGCATGGCCGAGACCACCTCGGCGACGGCGGCGGGCGCGTGCTCGGCGGGCTCCGGGCAGGCGAGCGACCAGGCGTCGAAGAGGGCGACCCAGCCGCGCAGGACGGCGCTGTCGTCGCGGTTCCAGGCGCGCAGCCGCCAGCCGGGGCGGGCGCGTCCGCCGTGCACCTCGACGAGGCCGGCGAGCCGGGCGGTGTCCCAGACGGCCTGTACCTGAGCCAGGGTCAGGCCGAGGTCCTCGGCCGCCCGTTCGGCGGTCGCCTCGGAGAGCGTGGCCTGGCCGTCGGCGGTGGCGCCGCCGCGGCCGGGGCCGAGGGTGCTGTCGGCCCAGCGGGCCACGAGGGCGGCACCGGCCAGCTCCGAACGTGCCATGCCGGCCAGTTCGGAGCGGGCGGGAGTGCCCTCCGGGGGGCGCGGCGCGGGGCGGCGGGAGGGCCGTTGGTTCATCGTTCTCGAGGCAGCGGCCAGGGGTCGCGGGCGGACGAGTCGGAGCCTGGAGTCGCGCGGGATACGGGACGTCACGGGTGCAGTCTTCCGGTTGACGGTCGGAAAACCCAAACGGAATGCTGACGGAGGTCACGAGAACGGCCCGGGGACCGCTTCCACATGTGGTGAGACACCTGGAACGGGTCGATGTGAGGTGTTAAGCGGAATGGTCGGGATGGCTCTGGCCGTGCTCACACGAGAGGGGTCAGGAAGCGGCGCAGGACCTCTTCGTAGGCGTCCGGGTCGGCGTTCCACATCGCGCCGTGCGGGGCGTTGCGGACGGTGTGCAGGGTGACCGGGCCCGGGCCGGCGTCGGCGAGGCGGCGGGACAGCTGCCAGGGGGCCACCCGGTCGTCGGGTCCGTGCACGACGAGGGTCGGGATGCGCGGGCCTTCCGGGGCGGTGGCGGGGCGGGCGGTTCCGGATGCCCCGGTGGCGCCGGGGGTCTCAGGGGCCCTCGGGGTCTCGGTGGTCCCGGTGGTCCCGGTGGTTCCTGGAGTCCCTGATGTCCCGGTGTGGTGCTGGGGGGAGGCCTTCATGCGGCCCTGGGCGGCGCGTACCGCGAGGGGCAGCAGGACGCTCGGGGTGCGGCGGGCGGCGGCGAGGGCACGCAGGGTGGTCTCCCAGTGGAGCACGGGGGAGTCCAGGACGAGCCCGGAGACGAGGTCGCGCAGTTCGGAGCGGGCGGCGGCGCGCAGCGCCATGGTGGCGCCGGTGGACCAGCCGTGCAGGACGACGCGGCGGGCGCCGGACCGTACAGCGTGGTGGATCGCCGCGTCCAGGTCGTGCCACTCGGTCTCGCCGAGGTGGCCGAGGCCGTCGGGCGGGCGCGGGGCTCCGGCGTCCCCGCGGTAGGCGAGGGCGAGCACCGGGAAGTGGTGGCGGTGCAGGAAACCCATGACGTTCAGGGTGTGTTCGCGGGTGGTGCCGAGGCCGTGCACCGCGATGATCCAGGTGTCCCGGCTGCCCGGCACGAACCAGGCGGGGAGCGCGCCGAGTTCTCCGCGGACCTCGACGTCGGTGTGGTCGAGGCCGAGGGCGGTGCCGGGGTCGCCGATGTGGACGGAAGGGGTGAGCCAGGCCCTGTCGCCGGGTTCGAGCGTGCCGCGCGTGACGCGTTCCAGGCGGCGTACGACGGTGTCGGCGGTGTGCTCGGCGTCGGGCAGGACGGGGCCGACGATCGCGTGCGTGCCGTTCCCGGTGAGTCCGTAGCGGCCGGGGCGCAGGGTGGCGAGGTCGCGGGTCAGGGTGATCTGGCCTGCGGCCGTGCCGTGCACGGTGAGGCGGGGTTCGGTCGGCAGGGGCCGGCCCGGGGCCGCCTTGAGCGCCGCGTCGGCGGCCAGCCGGCCGACGGCGACGCCCGCGGCGGCGACTGCCAGGGCTGCGGTGACGGCGGTGGCCGTCGCGTTGACTGTGCGCACCGGTCCAGTGTCCCGGTGGACCCGCCCGGCGGCCAGTGGACCGGCTCGCCTGCCGCCGCCCGGTGGACGGGTCCGCGGGCTCAGGGGCGCTGCCCGTAACCCCGCATCTTCTCCTGCACCTCGGTCAGCTGCTCCGGGGTCAGGAGGGTCGGGGCGGTGCCCGGGACGGAGGACGCCGTGAGCCACAGGCGGCACATCCACTCCAGCTGGGCCGTGCGGTCGTAGGCCTGGTCGAGGGTGGCGCCGTAGGTGATGGTGCCGTGGTTGCGCAGCAGGCAGCCGGTGCGGCCGGCGAGGGCCCGGAGCATGTGTTCGGCCAGCTCCGCGCTGCCGTACGTCGCGTACGGGGCGACGCGGACGGGGCCGCCGAGGGGCGCGGCCATGTAGTGGATGAGGGGCAGCTCGGGCACGAGTGTGGAGACGGCCGTCGCGTGCACGGCGTGGGTGTGGACGACGGCGCGGGCGTCGGTGGTGCGGTACACGGCGAGGTGCATGGGCAGTTCGCTGGTGGGCACCAGGGTGCCGAGGACCTGCCGGCCGTCGAGGTCGACGCAGGTGATGTCGTCGGGTGCCAGCCGGTCGTAGGGGACGCCCGACGGGGTGACGAGGACGGTGTCGCCGACGCGTACCGAGACGTTGCCCGAGGTGCCGACGACGAGGCCGTCACGGACGGTCCGGCGGGCCGCGGCGACCAGTTCGCCCCAGGCCCGCTCCTCCGCCGCGCTTCCGGTGCGCGCCGCCGCTTCACTCCGGGCGTGCGCCCCCGTGTCGTCCACGTTCCCGTCCCTGGTCACGGTCGCTTCCTCGCGGTGCTCAGTCATGGGGCGATCCTGCCAGGCCGGTGCGGGTGAGGCGGACCTCCGCCGGCGGTCGCGGGGCCGGGCCGGCGGGCGCCGCGGGGCGAGCGGGTGCCGGGGTGCCGGGCGGGCGTCCCGCAAGGACGCGACACCCCCCTGCTCCGGTCACCGTCAAGCCCTCCTCAGTTCATCTTCCGTTCACCCGGGTTGCCTACGTTCAACTCGACAATGACCTCGAACGATTGTCTGGGTAAATGGAAAGCTTCTCGCTGATCCTCGCGATTGTGGTCGTCACCGCACTCGCGTTTGATTTCACGAACGGTTTCCACGACACCGCCAACGCGATGGCCACCACCATCTCGACCGGCGCGCTCAAGCCCAAGGTCGCGGTGGCCATGTCCGCCGCGCTGAACCTGGTGGGCGCCTTTCTCTCCGTGGAGGTCGCCAACACGATCTCCAAGGGTCTCGTCGACGAGGCCGGCATCCGTCCCGAGGTCATCTTCGCCGCCCTGGTCGGCGCGATCCTCTGGAACCTGGTGACCTGGCTGGTCGGCCTCCCGTCCAGTTCCTCGCACGCCCTCATGGGCGGTCTGATCGGCGCCACCATCGCCTCCGCCGGCCTGGGCGCGGTGCACGGCGACGTACTCGTCACCAAAGTCCTCCTCCCGGCGATCGCCGCGCCGATCGTCGCGGGCGTCGCCGCGCTGTTCGCGGCCCGGCTGACGTACGTCCTCGGCAAGAAGTCCGACGGTGAGGCCGCCAGGAAGGGCTACCGCTCCGGCCAGATCGCCTCGGCCGCCCTGGTCTCCCTCGCGCACGGCACGAACGACGCGCAGAAGACGATGGGCATCATCACCCTGGCCCTGGTCGCCGGCGGCGCCGTCGCGCCCGACTCCGACCCGCCCCTGTGGGTCATCCTCTCCGCGGGTCTCGCCATCGCGATGGGCACCTACCTCGGCGGCTGGCGCATCATCCGCACCATGGGCAAGGGCCTGACCGAGCTTCGGCCGCAGCAGGGCTTCGCCGCCCAGACCAGCGCGGCCACGGTCATCCTGGCCTCCTCCCACCTCGGCTTCTCCCTGTCCACCACGCACTCCGTGTCCGGTTCGGTGATGGGCGCGGGCCTCGGCCGCAAGGGCGGCGTGGTGCGCTGGTCGACGGCCACCCGGATGTTCATCGCCTGGGGTCTGACGCTGCCGGCCGCGGCCCTGGTCGCCGCCCTCGCCGAGTACGTCTGCGACCTGGGCGACTGGGGCACGGCGCTCGTCGCCGTCTTCCTGATCGCCTCCAGCGCCTGGATCTGGAAGCTCTCCCGGCGCGAGGTCGTCGACGCCACGAACGTCAACGACGTCGAGGAGCCGGCCGGCGTGGTGACCACCGCGATCGCCGCCGTCACCCCGCCCCCCGCGGGCACGATGACCGAGGAGTTCTCCGCGACCATCCCGGCCCAGGCCACCGACGGGCCCGGGGCGGCTTCGGCACCCCTGGTTCCTCTGGTCGCCTCCGCCCCGCCTGCCCCCGTGGCCCCGTCGGCCCCCACGACCGTCTGAGACCCCGAGCCCCCGCTCCCCCGCACCCCCGGTCCGCCGGGGGCGCCGGGCGCGAAGGAAGAGAAGCAGCATGAAGATCGACTGGGCGGCCCTCGGCTCCGTCTTCGGAGTCAGTTTCGTGGTCACCGTGGCCCTGGTGGGCCTGTTCACCGTCGGCATCGCCGGGCTGTCCCGCCGTGAGCGGGCCGTCGAGCAGGGCGGCTCCGCGACCCTCGCGGTCACCGGCGCGTACGCGTGCTTCGCGGCGTGCGCGGCGGCCGTGGGCTACGGCATCTATCTGATCGTCGCCTGACACGCCACGGCGCCCGGGCGCCGGAGCAGGCGGGCACACGGCACCGCGGGGTGCGGGACGGACCACCGCCCCCGCACCCCGTTTCGTCATGGCCGGGATCCCGTGGAGCGCGGCGCCCTTCCCGCGGCGGACACCGTCGTGTGGGCCTTCGCACACTCCGCCCTCGCAGGTCAACGGCAGGTTGACCGATGTTCGCGGGCGTGGTGGACTGCCCGGGCCAAGTACGGCGGCAAGAGAGGAAGCCGGTGCGAATCCGGCGCGGTCCCGCCACTGTCACCGGGGTGCACACCCCGGAAGCCAGGAACTCTCACCGCCGGTCTCGTCGAACCAGGGCGCGGACACCCTGAGTGAGGACATATCGCCATGCGCGGCTGCCTGTTGAGGTACTTCCCGGCCGACCCGTCTGCGACCGCGGTCGGCTGAACCGATGGGTGCCGACCGCGTCTTCGCGTACGGCGCCGCCACCGGCCTCCTCGGCGACCTGCTCCTCGGCGATCCGCGCCGCGGGCATCCCGTTGCCGTGTTCGGGCGGGCCGCGGCCGTCGTGGAAGGGCTGTGCTGGCGGGACCGCCGAGGGTGGGGCGCGCTGCACACCGCCGTGTGCGCCGGTGGGGCCGTCTCGGCCGCCGCCCTCGCCGCCCGTGCCGTACGCCGCTCCCCCGCCGCCTCCGTCGCGCTGACCGCCGCCGCCACCTGGGCCGTCGTCGGCGGAACGTCGCTGGCCCGGGAGGCGGGGGCCGTCGGGCGGGCGCTCCGGGCCGGGGACGTCGAGGCGGCGCGGGCCCGGCTGCCGCACCTGTGCGGGCGCGACCCGCGGGCGCTGGACGCCGACGGCATCGCCCGCGCCGTGGTCGAGTCCGTCGCGGAGAACACCTCGGACGCCGTGGTGGGCGCCCTCGTGTGGGGTGCCGTGGCCGGGGTGCCGGGGCTGGTGGGCTTCCGGGCCGTCAACACGCTGGACGCGATGGTCGGTCACCAGTCCCCGAGGTACCGGCGCTTCGGCTGGGCCTCGGCGCGGCTGGACGACGTCGCCGGCTGGCCCGGGGCCCGGCTGACCGCCGCCCTCGCCGCCGTGTCCGGCGGCCGCCCCCGGGGCGCGCTGCGGGCCTGGCGTGCCGACGCGCGACAGCACCCGAGCCCCAACGCCGGGCCCGTGGAGGCCTCGTTCGCGGGCGCCCTCGGGGTGCGGCTGGGCGGCACGCTGTCGTACGGGGGGCGGGTCGAGCACCGGCCCGTGCTCAACGCGGCGGCGGGACGCGCGGTCGACGTCCGGGACATCGACCGCGCGGTACGCCTGTCGCGGCGCGTGGGACTGCTCGCGTTCGGCGTCTGCGCGGCCGGACGGCTCCTCGTGGAGCGCGTACGGCGTCAGCCGCCCGGGGAGAGGCGCACGGCGTGAACGGCCGGATTCGTGTGAAGGGGCGTACGTCATGAACGGTGGGGGGCTGCTCGTCGCCGGCACCACCTCCGACGCGGGCAAGAGCGTCGTCACGGCCGGGATCTGCCGTTGGCTGGCGCGCCGGGGCGTGAAGGTGGCGCCGTTCAAGGCGCAGAACATGTCGCTGAACTCGTTCGTGACGCGGGAGGGCGCCGAGATCGGGCGGGCGCAGGCCATGCAGGCGCAGGCGTGCCGCGTGGAGCCGACGGCACTGATGAACCCGGTGCTGCTCAAGCCGGGCGGCGAACAGTCCAGCCAGGTCGTGCTGCTGGGCAGGCCGGTGGGCGAGATGAGCGCGCGGGGCTATCACGGCGGGCGGCAGCGGGAGCTGCTCGGCACGGTGCTGGACTGTCTCGCCGAGCTGCGGGCCTCGTACGACGCGGTGATCTGCGAGGGCGCCGGGTCGCCCGCCGAGATCAACCTGCGCCGGACCGACATCGTGAACATGGGGATCGCGCGGGGGGCCGGGCTGCCCGTGCTCGTCGTCGGCGACATCGACCGGGGCGGGGTCTTCGCGTCGTTCTTCGGCACGGTGGCGCTGCTCTCCCCGCAGGACCAGGAACTGGTCGCCGGGTTCCTCGTCAACAAGTTCCGCGGGGACGTGTCCCTGCTGGAGCCGGGCCTCGGCATGCTGCGGGGCCTGACCGGGCGGCCGTCGTACGGGGTGCTGCCGTTCCGGCACGGGCTCGGGATCGACGAGGAGGACGGGCTGCGGGTGTCGCTGCGCGGGACGGTGCGGGAGTCGGCCGTGGCGCCGCCCGTCGGTGAGGACGTGCTGCGGGTGGCGGTGTGCGCGGTGCCGCTGATGTCGAACTTCACCGACGTGGACGCGCTGGCGGCCGAGCCGGGTGTCGTGGTGCGGTTCGTGGACCGGCCGGAGGAACTGGCGGACGCGGACCTCGTCGTCGTACCCGGAACGCGCGGGACCGTGCGGGCGCTGGACTGGCTGCGGCAGCGGGGGCTGGCCCGGGCGCTGGTCCGGCGGGCCCGGGAGGGGCGGCCCCTGCTCGGGGTCTGCGGCGGCTTCCAGGTGCTCGGCGAGCACATCGAGGACGACGTCGAGAGCCGCCGCGGGCATGTCGACGGGCTCGGCGTGCTTCCCGTGCGGGTGCGGTTCGCCCGCGAGAAGACCCTGACGCGGCCGGTCGGCGAGGCCCTCGGCGAGCGCGTCGAGGGGTACGAGATCCACCACGGCGTCGCCGACGTCCGGGGCGGCGAGCCCTTCCTCGACGGATGCCGCGTCGGGCACACCTGGGGCACGCACTGGCACGGCTCGCTGGAGTCGGACGGCTTCCGGCGGGCCTTCCTGCGCGAGGTCGCCGCAGCCGCGAGCCGCCGCTTCGTGCCGGCCCCCGGCACATCGTTCGCCGCGCTGCGCGAGGAGCAGCTCGACCGGCTCGGCGACCTGATCGAACAGCACGCGGACACGGACGCGCTGTGGCGGCTCATCGAGTCCGGCGCGCCACGAGGACTGCCCTTCATTCCACCGGGAGCGCCCGCATGAGCACAGTGTTGTTGTTGTCGACCGCCGACACGGACCTGCTGGCGGCCCGTGCCTCCGGCGCGTCCTACCGGATCGGCAACCCCACCCGCGTGGACGTCGCCGGGGAGCTGCCCGCGCTGCTCGACGGCACGGACGTCGCCGTCGTACGCCTCCTCGGGGGCAGGCGGGCCTGGGAGGACGGGCTGGCGGCGCTGCGGGCGTCCGGGGTGCCGACCGTGCTGCTGGGCGGCGAGGCCGTGCCGGACGCGGAGCTGATGGCCGAGTCGTCGGTGCCCGCCGGTGTGGTCGCGGAGGCGCTGAGGTACCTGGTGGAGGGCGGGCCGGAGAACCTCACCGAGCTCGCCCGGTTCCTGTCGGACACCGTGCTGCTGACCGGCGAGGGCTTCGCGGGGCCGCGGCAGATGCCCGAGTACGGCGTGCACGGCGCCCGCGCGCGGGCCGAGGGCCGGCCGACGGTCGGCGTGCTCTTCTACCGGGCGCACGAACTGAGCGGCAACACCGCTTTCGTGGACAGCCTGTGCGACGCGATCGAGGCGCACGGCGCCAACGCCCTGCCGGTGTACTGCGGTTCGCTGCGCGGCGCGGACGCCGGGCTGTACGAGCTGCTCGGGGCGGCGGACGCGCTCGTCGCGACCGTGCTCGCGGCGGGCGGCACGCACGCGGCGGGGGCCTCGGCGGGCGGGCACGACCCCGTGGTGCGCGGCACCGCCGCCGAGGACGGCGGGGGCGGACGGGCGGACGAGGACGCGTGGGACGTCGGCGCCCTCGCCGACCTGAACGTGCCCGTCCTGCAAGGGCTCTGCCTGACCTCCTCGCGCGCCGCCTGGCAGGAGTCCGACACCGCGCTGTCCCCCATGGACGCCGCGATGCAGGTCGCCATCCCCGAGTTCGACGGCCGGCTGATCACCGTGCCGTTCTCCTTCAAGGAGCAGGGCCCGGACGGCGTCCCGGTGTACACCGCCGACCCGGAGCGGGCGGCGCGCGTGGCCGGCATCGCCGTACGGCACGCCCGGCTGCGGCACAAGCCCAACGCGGAGAAGAGGCTGGCGCTGGTCTTCACCGCGTACCCGACGAAGCACTCGCGGGTCGGCAACGCGGTCGGCCTCGACACGCCCGCGTCGGCGGTACGGGTGCTGGACGCGCTGCGGGACGCCGGGTACGGCGTCCGCGGGTACCCCTCGGGCGGCGACGAGCTGATCCACCGGCTCATCGGGGCCGGCGGGCACGACGTGGAGTGGCTGACGGAGGACCAGCTGGCCGCCGCGCCCGCACGGGTGCCACTGGCCGACTACCGGGCCTGGTTCGACCGGCTCGACCCGGACCTCAGGGCCGCGATGCTGGAGGCCTGGGGTGAGCCGCCGGGTTCGCTGTACGTCGACGGCGACGACATCGTGCTTGCGTCGCTGCGGTTCGGGAACGTCGTCGTGATGATCCAGCCGCCGCGCGGCTTCGGCGAGAACCCCATCGCGATCTACCACGATCCGGACATGCCGCCCTCGCACCACTACCTGGCCGCGTACCGCTGGCTGGAGGCCGCGACGTCGGAGGGCGGCTTCGGCGCGGACGCGATCGTGCACATGGGCAAGCACGGCACGATGGAGTGGCTGCCCGGCAAGGGCCTGGGGCTGAGCGGCGGCTGCGCCCCGGACGCCGTGCTCGGCGAACTCCCCCTGGTCTACCCGTTCATCGTCAACGACCCCGGCGAGGGCACGCAGGCCAAGCGGCGCGGGCACGCCACCGTGGTGGACCACCTGGTGCCGCCCATGGCCCGCGCCGACACCTACGGCGACCTGGCCAGACTGGAGCAGCTGCTCGACGAGTACGCGCTGGTCTGCGACCTGGACCCGGTGAAGGCACCGGCGGTGCGCGCGCAGATCTGGACGCTGGTCAAGGCGGCCGAGCTCCACCACGACCTGCGCGTGGACGAGCAGCCGGACGACGCCGGGTTCGACGAGTTCGTCATGCACATCGACGGCTACCTGTGCGAGATCAAGGACGTGCAGATCCGCGACGGCCTGCACGTCCTGGGCGGCGGCCCGGTCGGTGAACCCCGCGTGAACCTGGTACTGGCGGTGCTGCGGGCCTCACAGGTGTGGGGCGGGCGGGCGAACGCGCTGCCTGGCCTGCGGGCCGCGCTGGCGTCGTCTTTCGGCCTCAGCGAGAAGGAACTGCTCGCCGAACCGGGCGCGCCCGTGAAGGTGCCTGCCGGGCTGAGCGGCCTGGTGGACGGCCCGGACCGCACCGGGGCCGACGCCATCGACCTGCTGGAACAGCTGTGCCGGCGGTGCGCGGAGGGCATGGAGGCGCGCGCCTGGGACGTCACGGCCGTACCGGGGCTGGTGCGGGAGGTGCTCGGCACCGAACTCCCCGACGCCGTCGCCGTGCTGGAGTTCGCCTGCGACGAGGTCGTGCCGAGGCTGGCGCGCACCACGGACGAGATCGACCACATCCTGCGGGCGCTGGACGGCGGCTACGTGCCCGCCGGCCCGTCCGGCTCCCCCACCCGCGGCCTGGTCAACGTCCTGCCGACCGGCCGGAACTTCTACTCGGTCGACCCCAAGGCGATCCCGTCCCGGCTGAGCTGGGAGGTCGGCCAGTCCCTCGCGGACTCGCTGGTCGCCCGCTACGTCAAGGACACCGGCAGGTACCCGGAGTCCGTGGGCCTCACGGTGTGGGGCACGTCCGCGATGCGTACGCAGGGCGACGACATCGCCGAGATCCTGGCGCTGCTGGGCTGCCGCCCGGTGTGGGACGACGCCTCGCGCCGCGTGACCGGCTTCGAGGTGGTGCCCCCGGCGGAGCTGGGCCGGCCGCGCATCGACGTCACGGTCCGCATCTCGGGCTTCTTCCGGGACGCGTTCCCGCACGTCGTGGGGCTGATCGACGACGCGGTGCGGACCGTGGCCGACCTGGACGAGCCGGCCGACGTCAACCACGTGCGGGCGCACGCCGACGCGGACACCGCCGAGCACGGGGACCGGCGCCGCGCCACCGCCCGCGTCTTCGGCTCCAAGCCGGGGGCGTACGGGGCCGGCCTGCTGCCGCTGATCGACGCCCGCAACTGGCGCTCGGACGCCGACCTCGCCGAGGTGTACGCGGTGTGGGGCGGCTACGCCTACGGGCGCGGGCTCGACGGCCGGGCGGCGCGCGGCGACATGGAGACGGCGTTCCGGCGGATCGCGGTGGCGGCGAAGAACGTCGACACCAGGGAACACGACCTCGTCGACGCCGACGACTACTTCCAGTACCACGGCGGCATGGTCGCCATGGTGCGGCACCTGACGGGCGCGAGCCCCGAGGCGTACGTCGGCGACTCGGCCACCCCGGACCAGGTGAGGACGCGGACGCTCGGCGAGGAGACCCACCGGGTCTTCCGCGCCCGGGTCGTCAACCCCCGCTGGATGGCGGCGATGCGCCGGCACGGCTACAAGGGCGCCTTCGAGATGGCGGCGACCGTGGACTACCTGTTCGGGTACGACGCGACGGCCGGGGTCGTGGACGACTGGATGTACGAGAAGTTGTCCGCGGAGTACGTGTTTGCACCGGAGAACCAGGAGTTCATGCGGCAGTCCAACCCGTGGGCCCTGCGCGGCATCACGGAACGGCTGCTGGAGGCCGCGGACCGCGGTCTGTGGGCGGAGCCGGACGCGGACACGCTGGAGCGGCTGCGCGCCGTCTATCTGGAGCTCGAAGGCGACTTGGAGGGCGACCGGTGACCACCCCCTTTCCTTTCACGGCCGTGGTCGGCCAGGACGACCTGCGGCTCGCGCTGCTGCTGAACGCGGTGTCGCCGCAGGTGGGCGGCGTACTCGTACGCGGCGAGAAGGGCACCGCGAAGAGCACGGCCGTACGGGCGCTGTCGGCGCTGCTGCCCGAGGTGCCGGTGGTGCCCGGCTGCCGGTTCTCCTGCGACCCCGGCTCGCCCGACCCGTCGTGCCCGGACGGGCCGCACGGGGCGGGGGCGGGCGGGACGCGTCCCGCCCGCATGGTCGAGCTGCCCGTCGGCGCCTCCGAGGACCGTCTCGTCGGCGCGCTCGACATCGAGCGGGCTCTGTCGGAGGGCGTGAAGGCTTTCGAGCCGGGCCTGCTGGCGGACGCGCACCGCGGGATCCTGTACGTCGACGAGGTCAACCTCCTCCACGACCACCTGGTGGACCTGCTGCTGGACGCGGCGGCGATGGGCGCCTCGTACGTCGAGCGCGAGGGTGTCTCGGTGCGGCACGCCGCACGTTTCCTGCTCGTCGGGACCATGAACCCCGAGGAGGGTGAGCTGCGGCCGCAGTTGCTCGACCGGTTCGGGCTGACCGTCGAGGTGGCGGCGTCGCGGGAACCCGGTCAGCGGGTGGAGGTCGTGCGGCGACGCCTCGCCCACGACGACGATCCGGCCGGGTTCGCGGCGCGCTGGGCCGACGAGGAGGCCGCCGTACGGGCGCGGGTCGTGGCGGCGCGCGCGCTGTTGCCGCGGGTGCGGCTGGGGGACGGGGCGCTGCGGCAGATCGCGGCGACCTGCGCCGCGTTCGAGGTGGACGGCATGCGGGCCGACATCGTGATGGCGCGTACGGCGACGGCGCTGGCCGCGTGGGCGGGCCGGACCGACGTACTCGCGGAGGACGTGCGGCAGGCCGCGCTGCTCGCGCTGCCGCACCGCCGGCGCCGCAATCCGTTCGACGCGCCCGGTCTGGACGAGGACAAGCTGGACGAGGCGTTGGAGGAGTCCGGCGACGCGAGCGGCGACGATCCCGGCCCGGACGGGCCGGACGACGGTGGCGGCGGAGGGGGCGGCGGTGGCCGGTCGCCGTCCGAGGGGCCCGACGGCGGGAGCACCGGCGCGCAGACGGAGGCCGGCCGGGACGGGCAGCCGCAGCCGTCCGGGGCCGGCGCGGGCGAGCAGTCCGCCGTACGGGCCGCCGAGCCGTTTCGCGCGAAGGCGTTGAGCGTGCCCGGCATCGGGGAGGGCGCCGCCGGGCGGCGTTCGCGGGCGCGGACCGAGCACGGGCGGACCACCGGGGCGCGCCGTCCCCGGGGCGCGCTGACCAAGCTGCACCTGGCGGCGACCGTGCGGGCCGCCGCCCCGCATCAGCGGGCACGGGGGCGCAGCGGGACGGGGTTGGTCCTCCGGCGGGAGGATCTCCGGCAGGCCGTGCGGGAGGGCCGCGAGTCCAACCTCGTGCTGTTCGTCGTGGACGCCTCCGGCTCGATGGCCGCGCGGCAGCGCATGCGTGCCGTGAAGGGTGCCGTGGTGTCGCTGCTGCTGGACGCCTATCAGCGGCGGGACAAGGTGGGGCTGGTGACCTTCCGGGGGTCGGCGGCCGACGTGGCGCTGCCGCCGACGTCGTCGGTCGATGCGGCGGCCTCGCGGCTGGAGTCGCTGCCCACGGGTGGCCGTACGCCGCTCGCGGCCGGGCTGCTGCGCGCCCACGAGGTGCTGCGGGTGGAGCGGCTGCGCGATCCCGCGCGGCGGGCGCTGCTCGTCGTGGTGACCGACGGCCGGGCCACCGGCGGTCCCGAGCCGGTGGCGCTCGCCGCGCGTGCGGCACGACTGTTCGCCGCCGGGGGTGTCGCCTCCGTGGTCGTGGACTGCGAGTCGGGGCCGGTGCGGCTGGGGCTGGCCGGGCAGCTCGCGGGAGAGCTGGGTGGTACGGCGGTGACGCTGGACGCGTTGCGGGCGGACTCGATCGCCGGGCTCGTGAAGGACGTGCGGGGCAGGGACGTACCGGGCAACAGGAGGGCCGCGTAATGCCGCAGGGACAGCCGAGTGTCGTACCCGACGACGGCCTGACGACCCGTCAACGGCGCAACCGGCCGCTGGTCGTCGTGCACACGGGCGTCGGCAAGGGCAAGTCGACGGCCGCGTTCGGACTGGCGCTGCGCGCCTGGAACCAGGGGTGGCCGATCGGGGTGTTCCAGTTCGTCAAATCCGCGAAGTGGAAGGTCGGCGAGGAGAACGCGCTGCGCGTGCTGGGCGCCTGCGGGCAGGGCGGCACCGTCGACTGGCACAAGATGGGCGAGGGCTGGTCCTGGGTCCAGCGCGACGCGCAGCTCGACAACGAGGAGAAGGCCCGCGAGGGCTGGGAGCAGGTCAAGCGGGACCTGGCCGCCGAGACGTACCGGCTGTACGTGCTGGACGAGTTCGCGTACCCGATGCACTGGGGCTGGGTCGACACCGACGAGGTGGTCGACGTGCTGCGTACGCGGCCCGGCAACCAGCATGTGGTGATCACCGGGCGGAACGCGCCGCAGCGCCTGGTGGACTTCGCCGACCTCGTGACCGACATGTCCAAGGTCAAGCACCCCATGGACGTCGGGCAGAAGGGGCAGAGGGGCATCGAGTGGTGACTCCTTCCCCGGCCGGACCGGCCTCCCCGGCCGCCGCGCCCGTGTCGTCCGCCTCCACCGTCTCGCCCATGCAGTCTGTCTCCGCCGTGTCCGCCGTCTCGCCTGTCTCGTCCGCCTCGCCCGTCCGCGCTGTTCCCCGGCTGGTGATCGCCGCGCCCTCCTCGGGCAGTGGCAAGACCACCGTGGCCACGGGGTTGATGGCCGCGCTGACCGCGCGGGGTCTCACCGTGTCCCCGCACAAGGTCGGCCCGGACTACATCGACCCCGGATATCACGCGCTCGCGACCGGGCGCCCGGGGCGGAACCTCGACGCGTACCTGTGCGGTACCTGGCTGATCGGGCCGCTGTTCGCGCACGGGGCGCGCAGCTGCGACATCGCCGTGATCGAGGGGGTGATGGGGCTGTACGACGGTGCCGCCGGGGAGGGTGAGCTGGCGTCGACCGCGCAGGTCGCCAAGGTGCTGCGGGCTCCGGTGGTGCTGGTGGTGGACGCGTCGGCGCAGTCGCGGTCGGTGGCGGCGCTGGTGCACGGGTTCGCGTCCTGGGACCCGCAGGTGCGGGTCGGGGGCGTGATCCTGAACAAGGTCGGGTCCGATCGGCATGAGGAACTGCTGCGGGAGGCGCTGGATTCGGCCGGGGTGCCGGTGCTCGGGGTGCTGCGGCGGGTCGCGCAGGTCCGGACGCCGTCGCGGCACCTGGGGTTGGTGCCGGTCGCCGAGCGGCGGGCGGATGCCCTGGAGGCCGTGGCCGCGATGGCGGCGCAGGTCGTCACCGGGTGTGATCTGGAGGCCCTCGTCGCGGTGGCGCGGGGGGCGGGGGCGTTGTCCTGCGCGGCCTGGGACGCGGGGGCGGCGCTGGCCTCTTCGGCCGAGGCTCCGGGTTCGCCGGCCGGTGCTGCGGCGCCCTCGGCCGGCGCCCCGGTTTCGTCCGCCGGTGCGGTGGCCCCTTCGGCGGGCGTCCCGGCTCCTTACGCCGGTGCCGTGGCCTCCGCGGCTGGCGCTCCGGCCTCTGCGGCAGGCGCTACGACGTCTTCGGCCGCCGGCGCCTCGGTTTTCTCCGCCGGCGCCTTGGATTCCGCGGCCCCTGGGCACCTTCCCGTCCCGTCCACGGGGGCCGTCGTTGCCGGACCCCCGCTTCCGCCCGAAGGGCCTCGTCCCCGGACGCCGGACGGATCGAAGGGGCCCCTGATCGCGCTGGCCGGCGGGCCCGCCTTCTCCTTCTCCTACGCCGAGCACGCCGAGCTGCTCGCCGCCGCGGGGGCCGAGGTCGTCACCTTCGACCCGCTCCGCGACGAACACCTGCCCGACGGGACACGCGGACTGGTGATCGGGGGCGGGTTCCCCGAGGTGTACGCCGCCGAGCTGTCCGCCAACGAGCCGCTGCGCAAGGCCGTCACCGAGCTCGCGCACGCCGGGGCCCCCGTCGCCGCCGAGTGCGCGGGGCTGCTGTACCTGTGCCGGGAGCTGGACGGGCTGCCCATGTGCGGGGTGCTCGACGCCACGGCCCGGATGACGGAGCGGCTCACCCTCGGCTACCGGGACGCGGTGGCCGTGGGGAACAGCGTGCTCGCCGTGGCCGGGACGCGGATGCGGGGGCACGAGTTCCACCGCACCGCCGTCGAGCCGGGCGCGGGGGCCGGACCCGCCTGGGGCGTCCTCACCCCCGCGCGGCGGGTCGAAGGATTCGTACAGCGCGGTGTGCACGCGAGTTATCTGCACACGCACTGGGCGTCCGAGCCCGGTGTCGCCCGTCGGTTCGTGGAGAGGTGCCGGACGTCATGAGCAGCAGGCTGATCGGAGTCGGGGTCGGTCCGGGCGATCCGGAGCTGGTGACCGTGAAGGGTGTCAACGCCCTGCGCGCCGCCGAGGTCGTCGTCGTGCCGGTGCTGGACACCGGGGAGCGCGGCCGGGCCGAGGCGACCGTGCTGCACTACGTGCCCGGGGAGAAGGTCGTCCGGGTCGTGTTCGCGCTGAACGAGCGCACCGACCGGGCACGTCGCGAGGCCGCCTGGGACGCGGCGGGCGCCCGCGTCGCCGGTCTGCTGCGCGCCCACGGCTCCGTCGCCTTCGCGACCATCGGCGACCCCAACGTGTACTCCACGTTCACGTATCTCGCGCAGACCGTCGGCGAGCTGGTGCCCGGGACCGTCGTGGGGACCGTGCCGGGCATCACCGCCATGCAGGACCTCGCCTCCCGGTCGGGTGCCGTGCTGACGGAGGGGACCGAGCCGCTCACGCTGGTGCCGGTCACCGCGGGCGCGGCCGTGCTCAGGGACGCCCTGAGCGGTCCCGGGACCGTCGTGGCCTACAAGTTCGGGCGGCAGGCCGGCGAGGTCGCCGAGGCGCTGCGCGAGACCGGGCGGATCGACGACGCCGTGTGGGGGTCCGCGCTCGGACTGCCGGAGGAGTCCGTCCGGCCCGCCGCCGACCTCGACGGCGCCCCACTGCCGTACCTGTCGACGCTCATCGCGCCCGCCCGGCGCGACGGGGGCCGGGGCGGAAAACTCTGACCGCCCGCCCCGCGAACCGCCGCACGGCCCCCTGACGGTCCCCGTCCCAGTCCCGAGTCCCCGCCCCCGTCCCCCTTCCCGCGTGCGCAGCACTCGCGGGTCCCGCAGGAGAGGAAACCATTTCCATGGCCGATGCCGCCGCCCCCGCCGGCAAGGTGACCTTCGTCGGTGCCGGGCCCGGCGCCGCCGATCTGCTGACGTTCCGCGCGGCGCGCGCCATCGCCGAGGCGGACGTCGTGATCTGGGCCGCGAGCCTCGTCCAGGAGGAAGTCCTCGTCCACGCGCGCGCGGACGCGGAGATCCTCGACTCGGCGACGATGTCCCTGGAGGACGTGGTGGCCGTGTACCGGCGCGCGTCCGAGGAGGGCCTGCGCGTCGCCCGTATCCACTCCGGCGATCCGGCGCTGTGGGGCGGCACGCAGGAGCAGGTGGACCGGTGCGCCGGGATCGGCATCGCGACCGAGATCGTGCCCGGTGTCTCCTCCTTCTCCGCCGTGGCCGCGCTCGCGCGGCGGGAGCTGACGATCCCGGAGGTCGCGCAGTCCGTCGTCCTGACCCGGCTCGGTGGCGGCAAGACGCCGATGCCGCCCGGTGAGGAGGTCCGCGAGTTCGCCCGGCACGGCACGACCATGGCGGTGTTCCTGTCGGCGGCCCGCAGCGGACAACTGGTGCGGGAGCTGCTGGAGGGGGGCTATCCGACGGACACGCCGGTCGTCGTCGCGTACCGGGCGACCTGGCCGGAGGAACTGGTCGTGACCTGCACGATCGGCACGCTGCAGGAGACGGTCAAGGAGCACAGGCTCTGGAAGCACACGCTGTTCCTCGTGGGTCCGGCCCTCGACGCGCACGGCACCCGCTCGCACCTCTACCACCCCGGTCACTTCCACGGCCACCGCAGGGCCGACCCGGAGGCCCGCAGGGCACTGCGCACGCGGGGTGCGAGCACATGATCACGGTCGTCGGTACGGGCACGGGCGCGCCGGTCGAGGACGGCCTCCTCGCCGGGGCGCGGCTCGTCGTCGGCGGACGGCGGCATCTGGACGCCCTGCGGTCACGGCTGCCGGAGGCGGCGGAGCGGGTCGTGCTCGGGCCGCCGGCGCCCGCCCTGGACCGGATCGCCGCGTACGTGCGCGAGGCGCGGCCGGTCGTCGTGCTGGCGTCCGGTGACCCCGGCTTCTTCGGGATCGTGCGGATGCTGGCGGAACGTTTCGGTCCGGACTGTCTCGACGTCCGTCCCGGGGTGTCCTCCGTCGCCGCCGCGTTCGCGCGGGCCGGGCTGCCGTGGGACGACGCCGTGGTCGTCAGCGCGCACGGGCGGGACCTGCGTACGGCGGTCAACGTCTGTCTGGCCCGCCCCAAGGTGGCCGTGCTGACCGGCCCCGGCGCCGGCCCCGCCGAGCTGGGCGCCGCCCTCGCCCCGCCCGGCTCCGCTGACCCCGCCGGACCGTCCGGCCCCGCCGGTCCGCCGGTCTCCTTCAGCCCGTCCGGGCCGTCGAGCCTGTCCGGCCCGTCCGTCCCGTCCCTCCTCCCGGCCGCCCGCACTCTGATCGTCGCCTCGTCGCTCGGCTCGGCGGACGAGCGGATCGAGCGGGTCACACCGGCGCAGGCCGCCGCCCGGGACTGGGGCACCGCCGTCAGCGTGGTGCTGTGCCTGGACGAGTCGCGCGCGCCGGGCGGTGTCCGTACGGTCGCCGGGCCCGCGGCACCGCCCGCCGGGTGGGCCCTGGACGAGACCGCGTTCGCGCACCGCGACTCGATGATCACGAAGTTCGAGGTGCGGGCGCTGGCCCTGGCCCGGCTCGGGCCGCGCCTCGGTGACCTGGTGTGGGACGTGGGCGCGGGTTCCGGTTCGGTGGCCGTGGAGTGCGCCCGGCTGGGGGCGGCCGTCACCGCCGTGGAGAAGACCCGGGACGGTGTGGAGCGCGTCCGCGCCAACGCCGCCGCGCACGGGGTGGACGTGCGCGTGGTGCACGGGTCGGCGCCGGACGTGCTGTCCGGTCTGGCCGGCCCCGACCCCGACGCCGTGTTCGTCGGCGGCGGGGGCCGCGACCTGCCCGGCATCGTCGCGGCCTGCGCGCGCCGGGCCCGGCGGACCGTCGTCGTGGCGATGGCGGCGCTGGACCGGGTGCCCGCCGTGCGGGAGGCGCTGACCGGGGCCGGGTTCGACTGCGACGGGGTGCTGCTGCAGTCGTCGCGGCTCGCGCCGCTGCCCGGGGACGTGACCCGGCTGGCTGCCACCAATCCCGTCTTCCTGCTGTGGGGCGCGCGGCCCCCGAGCCCCCGGGCCCGTCCTGCCGCCCGTACCCGTCCTACCGAAGGAGTTGCTCAGTGATCGGCCTCATTTCCGCCACCGCGGCGGGGGCGGCGGCGCGCGACCGGCTGGCCGCGGCCTGGCCGGACCGCACCCGTGTGTACGACGGTCCCGTACCGGGCGCCGTACGGGCCGCGTTCGCCGCGTGCGAGCAGGTGGTGTGCTTCCTCGCGACGGGCGCCGTGGTGCGGCTGATCGCGCCGCTGCTGTCCGACAAGGCGTCCGACGCGGGCGTGGTGTGCGTCGACGAGGGCGGTCGGTTCGCCGTGTCGCTGGTCGGCGGGCACGGCGGCGGCGCCAACGAACTCGCCCGCGAGGTGGGCGACGTGCTGGGCGCGCGGCCCGTGGTGACGACGGCGACGGACGCGGTGCACGTCACCGCGCTGGACACGCTGGGGCTGCCGGTCGAGGGGGACGTGGCCGGGGTCTCGCGGGCGCTGCTCGACGGCGAGCCGGTCGCGCTGCGCGCCGAGGTGCCCTGGCCGCTGCCGGCGCTGCCGGTGGGCGAGGAGGGCTCGTACACGGTGCGCCTGACGGACCGTCACACTTCGCCGCGCGAGCGGGAGGTCGTGCTCCGGCCGCCGTCTCTCGTCGTCGGTGTCGGCGCCTCCCGGGGCGCGCCCGTCGAAGAGGTGCTGGGGCTGGTCGAGGCGGCGGTGCGGGACGCCGGGCTGTCGGTGCGCAGTGTCGCCGAGCTGGCCACGGTCGACGCCAAGGCCGGCGAGCCCGGGATCGTACGGGCCGCGGAGCGGCTGGGGGTGCCCCTCGTGACGTACCCCGCGGAGGAGCTGGCCGGGGTCGACGTGCCGAATCCCTCCGGCGCGCCGCTCGCCGCGGTCGGCACGCCCTCCGTCGCGGAGGCCGCTGCCCTGGCGCGGGCGGGGCGCGGCGGCGAACTGCTCGTCGCGAAGCGGAAGTCGGAGCGGACGGACGGTCGGCCGGCGATGGCGACCTGTGCCGTCGTACGGCGCCCCGCGCGCGGGCGGCTCGCGGTCGTCGGGCTCGGCCCCGGCGCCCGGGACCTGCTGACGCCGCGTGCCGAGGCGGAGCTGCGGCGCGCGGCCGTACTCGTCGGGCTCGACCAGTACGTCGACCAGATCCGTGACCTGCTGCGGCCGGGCACCCGGGTGCTGGAGTCGGGGCTCGGCGCCGAGGAGGAGCGGGCCCGCACGGCGGTCGAGGAGGCCCGGCGCGGGCAGGCCGTCGCGCTCATCGGCAGCGGGGACGCAGGTGTCTACGCGATGGCCTCCCCCGCGCTCGCCGAGGCCTCCGACGACATCGACGTGGTGGGCGTGCCCGGGGTGACGGCGGCACTCGCGGCCGGGGCGGTCCTGGGTGCGCCGCTCGGGCACGACCACGTGTCGATCAGCCTGTCCGACCTGCACACGCCGTGGGAGGTCATCGAGCGGCGGGTGCGGGCGGCGGCCGAGGCGGATCTCGTCGTGACGTTCTACAACCCGCGCAGCCGGGGCCGCGACTGGCAGCTGCCGAAGGCGCTGTCCGTCCTCGCGGAGCACCGGGAGCCGGCCACTCCGGCCGGTGTCGTCCGCAACGCCTCACGCCCTGACGAGTCGGTCCGGCTGACGACGCTGGCCGCGCTGGACCCGGCGACGGTCGACATGATGACGGTCGTGACGGTCGGCAACACGGCGACCCGTGAGATCGCCGGGCGCATGGTGACCCCGCGCGGCTACCGCTGGCAGCACACCGGCCGGGCCGAGCAGGGCGAGCGGGCGGTGTCCCGGTGAACCGTGTGGTCCATCCCATCGAGCGGGAGTCCTTCCGGCGGCTACGCGCCCGACTGGACACCTCGCACTTCCCGCCGCTGACCCGGGCGGTCGTGGAACGCGTCGTCCACTCCTCCGCCGACCTCGGCTACGCCGACGACCTCGTCATGGACGAGGGCGAGCTGGCGACCGCCCGTGCCGCGCTGCACGCCGGGGCGCCGGTCGTCGTGGACGTGCAGATGGTCGCGGCGGGCATCACCCGCCGCGACACCGTCTGCCGCCTCGGGGACGCCGGGTCCGGGCCGGGTCTGACGCGTTCGGCGCACGCGATGCGCCTGGCGTACGAGCAGGTCGGGCCCGGCGCGCTGTGGGTGATCGGCTGCGCGCCGACCGCCCTGGAGGAGCTGCTGACACTGGACGCCTCCCCCGCGCTCGTCGTGGGGCTGCCCGTCGGTTTCGTCGGCGCGGCCGAGTCCAAGGCCGCGTTGCGCGAGAGCGGGCTGCCCGCCGTGAGCAACGTGTCCGAGAAGGGCGGGTCGGCGGTCGCCGCCGCCGCGCTCAACGCCCTGCTGTACCACCCCACCACCGAGGAGAAACCGTGACCACCCCGCCCGCCCTGCTCATCGCCGGCCACGGCACCCGGGACGAGGCCGGAGCCGAGGCGTTCCGCGACTTCGTCCGGGAGCTGGGCCGCCGCCGTCCCGGACTGCCCGTCGCGGGCGGCTTCATCGAGCTGTCCCCGCCGCCGCTGGGCGACGCGGTGACCGAGCTGGTGGAACGCGGCGTGCGCCGGTTCGCCGCCGTACCGCTGATGCTGGTGTCCGCCGGCCACGCCAAGGGCGACATCCCGGCGGCACTGGCCCGCGAGAAGGAACGCCACCCCGGCGTCTCGTACACGTACGGCCGTCCGCTGGGCCCGCATCCGGCGCTGCTGAGCGTGCTGGAGCGGCGCCTGGACGAGGCGCTGGGCGGCGCGGTGCGCACGCCGCGGGACAGGGCGGACGTGACGGTGCTGCTGGTGGGGCGCGGCTCGACGGACCCGGACGCCAACGCCGAGGTGCACAAGGCGGCCCGGCTGCTGTGGGAGGGGCGGGGTTACGCGGGTGTGGAGACGGCGTTCGTGTCGCTGGCGGCGCCGGACGTGCCGAGCGGCCTCGACCGGTGCCTGCGACTCGGCGCCGGGCGGATCGTCGTCCTGCCGTACTTCCTGTTCACGGGAATCCTGCCGGACCGTGTGCGGCGGCAGACGGAGAGCTGGGCGCAGGCGCACCCGGAGGCCGACGTGCGGTCGGCGGACGTCATCGGCCCGGAGCCGGAGCTGCTGGATCTGGTGATGGAGCGGTACACGGAGGCCGTGCGGGGTGACCTGCGGATGAACTGCGACAGCTGCGTGTACCGAATCGCGCTGCCCGGTTTCGAGGACAAGGTGGGGATGCCGCAGCAGCCGCACTTCCACCCGGACGACGACGGCCACCACCACGGGCACCACCACCACGGCGGACACACGCACTCCCATGCCCGCTGAGGGCCCTGCCGGGACCGGGCACGATCTGCGCCACCACGGGGACGCGGAGGTCCGCGACGACGGCGCGGACCTCGTGGACCTCGCCGTGAACGTCCGCGCGGGCACCCCGCCGGACTGGCTGCGGGAGGTCGTCGCCGGGTCGCTGGGGTCGCTCGCGGCGTATCCGGACGACCGGGCCGCGCGGGCGGCGGTGGCGGCGCGGCACGGGCTGCCACCGGAGCGGGTGCTGCTCACGGCGGGTGCGGCCGAGGCGTTCGTGCTGCTGGCCCGGGCCCTGGAGGTGCGCCGGCCGGTAGTGGTGCATCCGCAGTTCACGGAGCCGGAGGCGGCGCTGCGGGATGCCGGGCACAGCGTGGACCGGGTGCTGCTGCGGGCCTCGGACGGCTTCCGGCTCGACCCGGCCGCCGTACCGGAGGACGCGGACCTGGTGGTGATCGGCAATCCGACCAACCCGACGTCGGTGCTGCATCCGGCGGCCGCTGTCGCGGGGCTGGCCCGGCCGGGGCGGACGCTCGTCGTGGACGAGGCGTTCATGGACGCGGTGCCGGGCGAGCGGGAGGCCCTTGCGGGCCGTACGGACGTGCCGGGTCTGGTCGTGCTGCGCAGCCTCACCAAGACGTGGGGGCTGGCGGGCCTGCGTATCGGCTATGTGCTGGCCGCCCCGGGAACGGTCACGGAGCTTCGGCGGGCGCAGCCGCTGTGGCCGGTGTCGACGCCGGCGCTGGCGGCGGCCGAGGCGTGCGTGGGTCCGAGGGCCCTGGCCGGGGCGGCGCACGCGGCGTACCGCGTGGCCGCCGACCGGGACCGTCTCGTGACGGGTCTCGCGGAATTCGCCTCGGCCGGGGTCACGGTCGTGACCCCGGCCGAGGGACCGTTCGTCCTTGTGCGCCTGCCCCGCGCCGCCGCCGTCCGCCGCCGCCTGCGCGGTCTCGGCTTCGCGGTGCGGCGCGGGGACACCTTTCCGGGGCTGGACGAGGAGTGGCTCCGCCTCGCGGTCCGGGACCGGACCACGACGGACGCCTTCCTCCGGGCCCTGGACAGGGCGCTCATGGACGCACGGGACTGACCTCAGTCAGTGGGCGCGGACACGCGGCCAGCGGGTGTCCGCCATCGCGCTAGCTCCTGCCCCTGCGGGCCACGAGCACCGATCCACCGCCCGCGACGAGCAGGGCGAGGGCGCCGCCCGCGATGTACGGGGTCGCCGAGTTGCCGCCGGTCTCCGCGAGGTTGGTGTCCTCGGCGGCGCCGCCCTGCGGTTCGACACCGTCGGCGGCCTTGCCGGCAGTCCCGTCCGCGGGCGCGTCGGCAGGTGCGGCGGAGGACCCGTCGGGCGCGGACGCCGTCCCGCCGGCGGGTGCGGCCGGGGACTCGCAGGTGGCGTTGACGAGGGTGACCGTGCCCTGGACCTCGGCCACGTTCAGCTTCAGCGGGTTGACGTTGACCGTGAGTTCCAGGGCGGTGGCCGCGGCCTTGCTGGACGTGGTCTCCTTCTTGGACAGGGAGAGCCGGACGTCACCGACACCGGACACGTTCACGTCGGTCGTGCCACCCGCCTTGAGGGTGACGCGCTTGCCGAGCACGGTGACCGTGCCCAGCACGTTGGACGCGGCGACCGGCTTCTTGCCGGCCTCGCAAGTGGCCTTCGCCGTGACCTGCTCGACCTCGATGAGGGACAGCAGCGGCAGACCCGGCACGTGCACCTTGGCGTGCACGAGTTCGGTGGAACCCTCGGCCTTCGCCGCGGTGGTCGTCGCGCTGGCCCGGGCCACGTCGGCGCGCAGCATGGTGAAGGGGCGCCCGCGGTCGACACCGTCGAGGGTGGCCTTGAGGAGGGTCTTCTCGGCGCTGCTCGGCGCCTTGACCTCGTTGAGGGTGACCGCGAGCGGGACGTTCACGGTCTTGTTGAGCAGGGAGACGTCGAGGCCCGTGCGCAGCACGACGGCGCTCGCGTGACCGTGGTCGCCCGTCGCGTGGGCGGAGCCCGCGCCGGCCAGGGCGGCCGGACCGGCGGCCAGGGCCGTGGCCGTCGCGATGGTGGCGAGACGGCGTGCGGGCATGCGGAACTTGTTGCTGTTCAAGGTGGTGGGACCCCCAAATGAGTCATGCTCGGGAACTCCGTAAGGATGATCGCACCGGAAGCGCAGAAGCCCCGATCCGGCGTAACTTCACTCCATCGGGGGGTTTTGCGTAACCTTTTCGAATTCTTTCGGTACACGCGTTCTCTCCGGACGCCCGCGGCACCTCCCCCCGGGTGAGCGCGCGGGGCGGCGGGCGGGGCAGGCGGTGAGCACGGCCGGGGGACGCACGCGCCCGTCACGCGCCGCGGCCGGAGCGCCGTGCGGGCCGCCCCGGCCGCCTGCAGCCCGCCCTCCTCGCAGCCGGGCCCGTCGCCCCGGGTCCCGGGCCGGCCCGCTACCCGACGACGCGCCCGTTGAGCACCACCCGGCGCGGCGCCGTCAGCACCCGTACGTCCGCCCGCGGGTCGGTCTCGTAGACGACGAGGTCGGCCGCCGCGCCCTCGTCCAGGCCGGGCCGGCCGAGCCAGCCGCGGGCGGCCCAGGTGCCCGCCGCGAGCGCGTCGACGGGCGGCAGGCCGGCCGTGACGAGCTCGGCGACCTCGGCGGCGGCCAGACCGTGGGGCAGGGCGCCGCCGGCGTCGGTGCCGACGAAGACGGGGATGCCCGCGTCGTAGGCGTTGCGGACGGTGTCGTAGCGGCGTTCGTGGAGCCGGCGCATGTGGGCCGACCAGCGTGGGAACTTGGCCTCGCCGCCCGCGGCGAGCTGCGGGAAGGTCGCGATGTTGACGAGGGTCGGCACGATGGCGACGCCCCGCTCGGCGAACAGCGGGACGAGGTCCTCCGTGAGGCCCGTGGCGTGCTCGATGCAGTCGATGCCCGCCTCCACGAGGTCGCGCAGGGAGTCCTCGGCGAAGCAGTGCGCGGTGACGCGGGCGCCCAGCCGGTGGGCCTCGGCGATGGCCGCCTCGACCGCGCCGCGCGGCCAGCACGCCGACAGGTCGCCGAGGTCGCGGTCGATCCAGTCGCCGACCAGCTTCACCCAGCCGTCGCCGCGCCGGGCCTCCTGGGCGACGTACGCGACGAGGTCGTCGGGCTCGACCTCCCAGGCGTAGTTGCGGATGTAGCGGCGGGTGCGGGCGATGTGCCGGCCGGCACGGATGATCTTCGGCAGGTCGTCGCGGGCGTCGATCCAGCGGGTGTCGGACGGCGAGCCCGCGTCGCGGATGAGCAGCGTGCCGGCGTCCCGGTCGGTGAGGGCCTGCTTCTCGGCGGTCTCCTCGGGAACGGCCCCGTGCTGGTCCAGCCCGACGTGGCAGTGGGCGTCGACCAGGCCGGGCAGTGCCCAGCCCTCGACGGTCGTGACGTCCCGGGCCCCGGCCGGGCGGTCGTACGTGATCCGCCCGCCGATCACCCACAGCTCGTCGCGGACGTCCTCCGCCCCGACGAGCACCCGCCCCTTCACGTGCAGCACCGCGCGATCGCTCATGCCCCGCACCCTAGTCAGGGCCTACTTCCGCCCGCCCACCTGGTCCGAGGTCTCCTCCTCCACCTCGGCCATCGCCGGGTCGAGCAGGCGGGAGAGGAAGTGACGGGTGCGGTCGTGCCTCGGGGAGCCGATGACCTGCTCCGGGCTGCCGTCCTCCACGATGACCCCGGCGTCCATGAAGACGACCCGGTCGGCGACCTCGCGGGCGAAGGTCATCTCGTGGGTGACCACCATCATCGTCATGCCCTCGTCGGCGAGCATCCGCATCACCGCGAGGACGTCCCCGACCAGCTCCGGGTCGAGCGCCGAGGTCGGCTCGTCGAACAGCATCACCTCGGGGCCCATGGCGAGCGCGCGGGCGATGGCGACGCGCTGCTGCTGCCCGCCGGACAGCGACGACGGGTACGCGCCGGCCTTCTCCGACAGTCCCACGCGCCGCAGGTTCTCGGCCGCCACCCGCGCCGCCTCCGCCCGGTCCCGGCGCAGCACCCGGCGCTGCGGCAGGGTGAGGTTCTCGGTGACGGTGAGGTGCGGGAACAGGTTGAACTGCTGGAAGACCATGCCGATGCGGCGGCGTACGGCGTCGATGTCGACGTCGGGGTCGGTGAGTTCCGTACCGCCGACGAAGACCCGGCCCCCGGTGGGCTCCTCGAGGAGGTTCACGCAGCGCAGCAGCGTCGATTTGCCGGAGCCGGACGGGCCGATGACGCAGACCACCTCGCCCCGGCCGATCTCCAGGCCGATGCCCCGCAGGACGTGGTTGTCGCCGAACGACTTGTGCAGGTCGCGGACCTCGATCTCCGGGCGCCCCGCGGGGGTCTTCCCGCCGCCGTCCTTCTCGCGGTTCTCGCTCTCGCTCATTTCACGGCCTCCTGGGCCTTCGCCTCCATGCGGCGTACGACGAAGCCGAGCGGAATGGTGACCAGCAGGTAGCACAGGCCGGCCACCAGGATCGGCGTGGAGTTGGCGGTCGTGCTGGCGAGGTCGCGGCCGAATTTGGACAGCTCGCGCTCCTCCAGGGTGACGCCGAGGAACAGCACCAGCGAGGAGTCCTTGAAGAGGATCACGAACTCGTTGGTGAGCGGCGGGAGGATGATCCGGAACGCCTGCGGGATGATGATCGAGATCATCGCGCGGGCCGGTGAGAAGCCCAGCGAGCGGGCGGCCTCCATCTGCCCCCTGGGCACCGCCTGGATGCCCGCGCGCACGGTCTCCGCGATGTACGCCGCCGCCACCAGGCCGAGCGCCAGGCCGCCCTTGCCGTACGTGCCGCCGACGATCTCCGTGCCGGGGAAGGCGAGCGGCACGGCCACGCCGATGAAGATGAAGATCAGCAGGGCGGGCAGGCCGCGGAAGATCTCGATGTAGATCCCGGCGAGCCAGCGGTACGGCCCCACGGACGACAGCCGCATCAGCGCGATCATCACGCCGAGCGCCACGCCGATGGCGAAGCCGGTCACCGTGTAGAGCACGGTGTTCTTCAGCGCCAGCGTGATGACCTCGGGGAACATCTGCCGTGCGATGTCGGCCTGCGCGAACTGGTTCTTCAGCCGTCCCCAGTCGGCCGCGACCGCGAAGGCGATCACGGCCGCGACGAAGACGGCGTACTGGGCGCCCCGCGACAGGCTGCGCCTCTGGCGGCGGGTCAGGCCCTTCTTCTTCGGCTGGAGTGCGGTGTCCGTTCCGCTCATGAGGCGGCGGGCGACGCGGCGGACTCGTCGTACGGGCCGATCCACTTCTCGTACAGCTTCTTGTACGTGCCGTCGGCCTTGGCGTCGGAGAGGGCCTTGTCGACAGCTTCGCGGAGCTTGGTGTTGCCCTTCTTCACCGTGAAGCCGTACTGCTCACCGGTGTCGATGTTGTCGGCGACCTCGAGGGCGGCGGCGTTGGCCTTGTCCTTCAGCCACCCCTGGACGACCGGGTAGTCGATGACGACGGCCTTGACCTGGCCGGTGCGCAGGCCGTTGAGGACGGCGTCGGAGGACTCGAAGGAGACCGGGTCGAAGCCCTGCTTCCTGGCGTAGTCCTCGCCGGTGGTCTGCGCCTGGGCGCCCAGCTTGATCTTCTTGGCCTTCACGTCGGCGAGCGAGGTGACGCCGCTCTTCTTGTCGGCGAGGACGGCCTGGGTGGCGTTGAAGTACGGGTCGGAGAAGTCGACGTTCTTCTTGCGTTCTTCGGTGATGGTCATGCCGGCGGCGGCCAGGTCGCACTCGCCGGAGTTGAGGAACGCGCCCGTCTTGAAGTTCTCGAACGGCGTGTCGACGATGGCCTGCTTCACGCCCAGGTTCTTGGCGACGAGGTCGATCAGGGCGACGTCGAAGCCCTGCACCTTGCCGCCGATCTCCGACTGGAAGGGCGGGTAGGGCAGGTGGGTGCAGGTGGTGAGCTGTCCGGCCTTGACGAGTGCGACTCCTCCGGCGGTTTTGGAGCCGCTGCCGCCGTCGTCGGTGGAGGTGCACCCGGCCACGAGCAGCAGCCCGGCCGTCGCGGTGGTGGCGGCCAGGATGCGGGTCCGGCGCCCGTGGAGCGTTGTCACTGGGGTCCTCCTCGTGCGGCAACGTATGAGTTCTGATTATAAGGAGATCTTTGGCCGCCTCAAACCAAACCCATGGCAAATGAGTGGTACGACCTAAGAAGTCGGTGGTCGCCCGGAGGTGTGGGGGGTGCCGGTTACGCTCGTTCCCGTCCGCCTCGCGCGACCGACGAGTCCGCCTGCCCGGCCGACGTGTCCGCCTCGCGTGACGATGTGTCCACCTCCGTGAGCGAAGAGAGCCCCGTCGTGACGACCCACCCCTTCCTCGATCTGCCCCCGCTGAGCGCCGCGCACTTCGCCTCCGTCGAGGACCGCGTGGCCCGGTTGCTGGATACCCGCAAGGACGTCGTGATCATGCAGGGCGAGGCGCTGTTGCCGCTTGAGGGCGCCATCCGGGGCACCGCGGGCCCGGGCACGACCGCGCTGAACGTGATCACCGGCCCGTACGGCCAGACGTTCGGGAACTGGCTGCGGGACTGCGGTGCGACGGTGATCGACCTGTCCGTGCCGTTCCACACGGCGGTCACGGCCGACCAGGTCCGGGCCGCCTTCGCCGGGCACCCGGAGATCGACTTCGTGTCCCTGGTGCACGCCGAGGCCGCGACCGGCAACACGAACCCGGTCGCGGAGATCGGCGAGGTGGTGCGGGAGCGGGGCGCGCTGTTCTACCTGGACGCCGTGGCCTCCGTCGGCGCGGAGCCGGTCCTCCCGGACGCCTGGGGCGTGGACCTGTGCGTGATCGGCGCGCAGAAGGCGATGGGCGGGCCGGCCGGGGTGTCGGCGGTGTCGGTGAGCGAGCGGGCCTGGACACGGATGGCGGCGAACCCGCGCGCCCCGCGCCGCTCCTACCTGTCGCTGCTCGACTGGAAGGAGCGCTGGCTGGACGCGGGCCGGGCGGTGCTGCCGCACGCGCCGGCGCAGCTGGAGATGCTGGCGCTCGAGGCGTGCGTCGAGCGGATCGAGGCGGCGGGCCCGGACAAGGTGATGGCCCGGCACCGGTCGGCGGCCGCGGCGACCCGGGCGGGCGTGCTCGCGCTGGGCGGCGGTCTGGAGCCGTACGTGCACGAGGCGCGGGACGCGGCGCCGGTCGCCACGACTCTGCGGACCCCGCCGGGCGTGGTGGCCGCCGAGCTGGTGGCACGGGCGCTGGAGTCCGATCCGGCGCTGCCGCTGGCCGCGGGCGGGGGCGCGCTGGCGAAGGAGATGATCCGGGTCAACCACTACGGCCCGGACGCGCGGCGCGGAGCCGTGCAGGGCAGCCTCGCGGCGCTGGGCACCGCGCTCGCCGAGCAGGGCCTGGACGTCGACCCGGACGCCGCGCGGCGCGCCGCCGAGGCCGCCTGGCAGTGACCGGGGCGCAGACGACCGGCCGCCGTCCACCGGCGCACCAACGCCGGTTGCCGGCGCACCACCGCCTGCCGCCGGCGACGGGGCTGCCGCTCGCCCGTGAGCGGCAGCCGCCCTGCAATGACCGCGCCTGAATTCCATCTGATTATCGAGATACTCCAAGCGCATTTCTTGAATTCTCCAGCGACCAGCTTCCCGTAGCCTTCTGCCCGCTTTTCCCGACCCTAAACGCCAAGATTTCGATGTGATCGATCACCGTGATCCGGAGGGGCCACGCGGTGGTTACACGGCTGTGATGCGTTCCACACCAAGGTCAGTTTGCCCGTTATTTTCCGGACAAACCATGGACTACTGCCAGGGTCTCAGGGGTCCATACCGGTCGCCTGATAACACACGACACGCACATGCGAAACCCCAACCCGACATGCAATCAAGGATTTCCCTGGGTAAATTGAATTGACATGACTGCCGCACAAGCAGACCTGCACACCTCTCGCCCGGAAATTCCGGACGGGCTGCGAATCGACCGCCCGGTGATTGCGGACGGTGCGGAGCTCTGGCGTATCGCCAAGGACTCCGGGAAGCTCGACCTGAACTCCTCCTACAGCTACCTGCTGTGGTGCCGTGACTTCGCCGGGACCTCAGTGGTGGCGCGGGCGGCCGACGGACGACCCGTCGGTTTCGTGACCGGGTACCTGCGGCCGGAGAGCCCGCGGACGCTGTTCGTCTGGCAGGTGGCCGTCGACTCCGCGTACCGCGGGCACGGCCTGGCCGCACGGCTGCTCGACGCTCTGGCGGAGCGCGTCGCCGCCGAGCAGCCGCTGACCACCGTCGAGACCACGATCACCCCGGGCAACACCGCCTCCGAGCGGCTGTTCCAGTCGTTCGCCGACCGGCACGGCGCACGTGTCGAGCGCGAGGTGCTCTTCGAGGCGGGCCGGTTCCCCGACGGTCCGCACGAGTCCGAGGTCCTCCACCGCATCGGGCCGCTCCGCGCGGCCGACCCGGTCCCCTCCGCCTGACCCCCCACCGCATCCACGCAACGAGGAGCGATTCGTCGTGACCATCATCCAGCCCGACCTCAGTGTCTTCGAAACGCTCGAGTCCGAGGTGCGCAGCTACTGCCGCGGCTGGCCCACCGTCTTCGACCGCGCGCTCGGCAGCCGCATGTACGACGAGGACGGCCACGCGTACCTGGACTTCTTCGCGGGCGCCGGTTCACTCAACTACGGCCACAACAACCCGGTCCTGAAACGCGCGCTGATCGACTACCTGGAGCGCGACGGCGTCACGCACGGGCTCGACATGTCGACCACGGCCAAGCGCCGCTTCCTGGAGACCTTCCAGAACCTGGTGCTGCGGCCCCGGGACCTGCCGTACAAGGTCATGTTCCCGGGCCCGACGGGCACCAACGCCGTGGAGTCGGCGCTGAAGCTGGCCCGGAAGGTGAAGGGCCGCGAGGCGATCGTGTCGTTCACCAACGCCTTCCACGGCATGTCGCTGGGCTCGCTCGCCGTGACCGGCAACGCCTTCAAGCGGGCCGGCGCGGGCATCCCGCTGGTGCACGGCACGCCGATGCCGTTCGACAACTACTTCGACGGCACCGTCGAGGACTTCCTGTGGTTCGAGCGGCTGCTGGAGGACCAGGGCTCCGGTCTGAACAAGCCGGCCGCCGTGATCGTGGAGACCGTGCAGGGCGAGGGCGGCATCAACGTGGCCCGCGCCGAGTGGCTGCGCGCCCTGGCCGAGCTGTGCCACCGGCAGGACCTGCTGCTGATCATCGACGACATACAGATGGGCTGCGGCCGTACGGGGGCCTTCTTCTCCTTCGAGGAGGCCGGCGTCACGCCCGACATCGTCACGGTGTCCAAGTCGATCAGCGGCTACGGCCTGCCCATGTCGCTGTGCCTGTTCAAGCCCGAGCTGGACGTCTGGGAGCCGGGCGAGCACAACGGCACCTTCCGCGGCAACAACCCGGCCTTCGTCACGGCGACGGCCGCGCTGGAGACGTACTGGGCCGACGGGTCGGCGATGGAGAAGCAGACCCGCTCCCGCGGTGAGCAGGTCGAGCAGCACCTGATCGCCATCACCGAGGAGAACCTCGCCGACGTGAAGGAGTACCGGGGCCGCGGCCTGGTGTGGGGCATGGAGTTCCACGACAAGGACCGCGCGAGCCGGATCGCCCAGCGGGCCTTCGAACTCGGGCTGCTCATCGAGACGTCCGGGCCGGAGAGCGAGGTCGTCAAGCTGCTTCCCGCGCTCACCGTCTCCCCCGAGGAACTGGACGAGGGCCTCAAGACCCTCGCCCGGGCCGTCCGCGAGACGGCCTGAGACGGCGCCGCACCGCCGGCGCCGCACCCGGAGAACACCCCATCTAGGAGGCATCGCACCACCGTGATCGTCCGTTCGTTCAAGGAGATCGAAGGCACCGACCGGCACGTGAAATCGGCGTCCGGCACCTGGGAGAGCAAGCGCATCGTCCTCGCCAAGGAGAAGGTCGGCTTCTCCGTGCACGAGACGATCCTCTACGCGGGCACCGAGACCGACATGTGGTACGCGAACCACATCGAGGCCGTCGTCTGCACCCGGGGCGACGCCGAGCTGACCGACCGCGAGACCGGGAAGACGTACCGCATCACGCCCGGCACCATGTACCTCCTCGACGGCCATGAGCGGCACACGCTCAAGGTCAAGGAGGACTTCCACTGCATCTGTGTCTTCAACCCGCCCGTGACCGGACGGGAGGACCACGACGAGAACGGGGTGTACCCGCTGCTCACCGAGGAGGTGTGATTCGCCGTGACCACGACCGTCATCGATCTCTACCCCAGCCGGGGCGCCACCGAGGTGGCCGTCCCGCGCCAGGACCCGGTGGTCTGGGGCTCGCCCGACGCACCGGGGCCGTTCTCGGCCACCGACCTCCAGGGCTTCGAACGTGACGGCTTCGCCGCCGTCGACCGGCTGCTCACCGACGACGAGGTGGCCGTCTACCGGCGGGAGCTGGAGCGGCTCGTGGCCGACCCGGCGATCCGCGCGGACGAGCGCTCCGTCGTCGAGCCGGCGTCGCAGGAGATCCGGTCCGTCTTCGAGGTCCACCGGATCAGCGAGGTGTTCGCGGAGCTGGTCCGTGACGAGCGGGTCGTCGGCCGGGCGCGGCAGATCCTCGGCTCGGACGTGTACGTCCACCAGTCGCGGATCAACGTCAAGCCGGGCTTCGGTGCCAGCGGCTTCTACTGGCACTCGGACTTCGAGACGTGGCACGCCGAGGACGGCCTGCCGCAGATGCGCACGGTGTCCGTCTCGATCGCGCTGACCGAGAACCACGACACCAACGGCGGGCTCATGATCATGCCGGGGTCGCACAGGACCTTCCTCGGGTGCGCGGGGTCGACGCCGAAGGACAACTACAAGAAGTCGCTGCAGATGCAGGACGCGGGTACGCCGTCCGACGAGGCGCTGACGGAGATGGCGTCGGAGTACGGCATCAAGCTGTTCACCGGCAGGGCCGGCTCGGCGACCTGGTTCGACTGCAACTGCATGCACGGCTCCGGGGACAACATCACGCCGTTCCCGCGCAGCAACGTGTTCATCGTGTTCAACAGCGTGGAGAACGAGGCGGTGGAGCCGTTCGCGGCACCCGTACGGCGCCCCGACTTCATCGGGGCGCGGGACTTCACGCCGGTGCGGTGAGCCCCGGCCGGGGGCCGTGCCGGCGCGGGGCCGGGAGCCTCACCCCGTGCGGTGGTCCCGGTCGGGCTCGAGCGGGCCGTGTCACCTTCGGGTGGCGCGGCCCGCCGCCGTGTCAGCCGGACAGGGCCTCGAGCAGGCGGTCCACGTCGGCGTGGGTGTTGTAGAGGTGGAACGCGGCCCGCAGGTGTCCCGCCCGGGCGGAGACCTCGATGCCGGCGGCGCTCAGCGCGGCCTGGCGGCTGCCCAGTCCGGGCACGGAGACGATGGGTGAGCCGGGCGCGGGGACCGGCGCGTGCCCGAGGCGGGTGAGCCCCGCGCGGAACCGGTCGGCCAGGGCGAGGTCGTGGGCGCGGATCGCCGGGACGCCGAGTTCCTCGATCAGTTCCAGGGAGCGGCGGGCGCCCGTGTAGGAGAAGAGCGCCGGGCTCTCGTCGAACCGCCGTGCGCTGCGGGCGAGCTCGCCGATCGGGCCGTAGCAGGAGTCCCACGGCCGCTCCCCCGCCACCCACCCGGCGAACAGCGCGGGCGCCGAGTCGGGGTCGCGCACCACGAGGAACGCGACGCCGCGCGGGCAGAGCAGCCATTTGTAGGCGACGGCGGCGGCGTAGTCGTAGGCGTCCGCGTCGAAGGGGAGCCAGCTCGCGGCCTGCGAGGCGTCGACGTAGGTGCGGGCCCCGTGTTCGTGGGCGGCGGCGCGGATCGCGGGCAGGTCGGCGATCCGGCCGTCCGCGGACTGTGCGGCGCTGACGGCGACGAGGGCGGTGCCGGGCCGCACCGACTCGGCGACCCGCTCCAGCGGTACGGCCCTGACCTTGAGGTCGCCGCGCTGGTGGAAGGGGTTGACCAGCGAACTGAAGTCGCCCTCGGCGGTGACGACATCGGCTCCGGGCGGCAGCGAGGCCGCGACGAGGCCGCTGTAGACGGCGACGGAGGCACCGGCGGCGACCCGGTCGGTGCTGACACCGGTCAGCCGGGCGAACGAGGCACGGGCGGCTTCGACGTCGGCGAACATGTCGGCCGGCCGGCCCGCCGCGGCGGCCTGGAAGGCGGCGTGCACGGCGGCCACGGTGCGGGCGGGCGGCAGGCCCGTGCTCGCGCTGTTCAGATAGGTGGTCTTCGGGGCGAACTCGGCTCGGACCAGGCTCTCGAAGGTCTCCATCCCTTCACTGTGACGCCGACCCCACCCAAAGTCCATCGCGTATTTCTTGACGGTTCCTCAAAGCGATGCTTATGAAAAGAGCCGCTTATGGACGGATGTGCCGAACGGGGAGGCGCAGGGCGAGGTGGTGGTCGTCCGGTGCGGCCGGGTGGTCCGGGTCGGGGGTCCAGCCGCGGGCGGCGTAGAAGGCGCGGGCCCGGTGGTTGCCGGCGTGCACGTCCAGGACGGCGGTGGCGCGCCGGTCGCCCTGCCACTGCTCCACGCAGGCGGCGTGCAGGGCGGTGCCGATCCCGGCGCCCCAGTGGGCGGGGTCGACGTGGAACTGGAACAGCTTGATCGTTTCCGCGGGTGCGCCGTCCGGGGTGCGGTACGAGGCGACGGCGACGATCCGGCCGTCCCGCACGGCGCACAGCACCTGCCCGTCGGGACGTCCGACGGCACCGCGCCAGGCGGCGGTCCAGTCGATGCCGTCCTCGGGCAGCCCGTCCGGGTAGTACGTCGCCCGGGCCCGCGCGTGCAGGGCGGCGACGGTCCCGGCCTCGGCGGGCAGCACGGTGCGGATGATGCGCCGCCCGGTTCCACGGTCACTGATCATGAGAAGGAGGACGGGACCGCCGCCGGTCCGGTTCCGCCGCACGGCCGTCCGGGGACCGGGCCGGGGCCGTCCTCGCCGCGCGCACGCGGTCGGCGGGGCCGGGCCCTCCCCTGCCGGTGGGGGTCAGCGCTCCAGGCGCCCGTCGAACCTGCGCGGCAGGCCCAGCGGGTTGTCGTCACGCAGCTCGGGGGGCAGCAGGGCCTCCGGCGTGTTCTGGTACGCGACCGGCCGCAGCCAGCGTTCGACCGCGGTGCCGCCGACCGACGTGGACGTCGACGTCGACGACGGGTAGGGGCCGCCGTGGTGCTGGGCGGGGGCGACCGCGACGCCGGTCGGCCAGCCGTTGACCAGGACGCGGCCCGCGAGCGGCGTCAGGTCGGCGAGGAGTTGCGTCCCGCGGCCCTCGCCCGCCGTCTCCGCCTCCGAGAGGTGGACGGTCGCTGTGAGATTGCCGGGAAGGCGGGACAGTACGGCCCCGACCTCGGACTCGTCGTCGTAGCGGGCGACGACGGTGACCGGGCCGAAGCACTCCTCCAGCAGCAGGTCGTGCGCGTCCCCGCCGGCCAGCCGGCTCGCCGGGACGGTGAGGAAGCCCGCGCTGACGGTGTGCTCGCCGCCCGCCCCCGGCGTCACGGGCGAGTCGACGTCCGGCAGTTGGGCGCGCTCGGCGACGCCGGACACGAAGTTGTCCCGCATGCGGTGGTCGAGGAGGACCCCGGCGCCGGTGTTGCTGACGGCCTCCGTCAGGGACTTCAGCAGGCGGTCGCCGGACGGGCCGGACGGGGCGAGCACCAGGCCCGGCTTCACACAGAACTGTCCGACGCCCAGTGTCATCGAGCCGGCCAGCCCCGCGCCGATCGCCTCGGCGCGCTCCCCGGCGGCGGCCTCGGTGATCACGACGGGGTTCAGGGAGCCCAGTTCGCCGTGGAACGGGATCGGTGCGGGCCGGGCTGCGGCCGCGTCGAACAGGGCGCGCCCGCCGCGCACCGAGCCCGTGAACCCGGCCGCGGCGACCAGCGGGTGCCTGATCAGGTCGGTGCCGGCCTCGAAGCCGTGGACCAGGCCGAGCACGCCCGCCGGGATGCCGTGCCGGGCGGCGGCGCGGCGCAGCACCTTGGCGACCAGCTCGGACAGGGCCGGGTGGCCGGGGTGTGCCTTGACCACGACGGGGCAGCCCGCGGCGAGGGCGCTCGCGGTGTCGCCGCCGGGGACGGAGAAGGCGAAGGGGAAGTTGGAGGCGGAGTACACCGCGACGACGCCGAGGGGGACCTTGTAGCGGCGCAGGTCGGGAACGGGCGGGGTGGCGGTGTCGTCGGGGTGGTCGATGACGACGTCGAGGAAGGCGCCCTCGTCCACCAGGTCGGCGCAGGCGCGCAGCTGGTAGCGGGTGCGGGCGAGTTCGCCGGTCAGCCGGACCGGGCCGAGCGCGGTCTCGGCGTCGGCGGTCTCGATCAGGCCGTCCTCCGCCGCCTGCAGTTCGTCGGCGGCGGAGCGCAGGAACGCCGAGCGCACCGCGCGGTCGGCGAGCGCGGACCGCGCGGCGTGGGCGGCACGGACGGCGGCGTCCACCTCCTGGGCCGTGGCCTCCACCGCAACCTGCTCGCGCTGCTTCCCGGTTCGTGGGTCGACACTCCAGACTGGTGCTGCTGCCACCGCGGATCCCTCCACACTTGTTGCCGCATGCCATGCCGCAGTTCTGTACGGTCCACCGGACGCGTTCGATATACTGAACACTGTCTCTGATGATGAACTTTGGCGACTATATCTCCACGTGCTCGTCGGACGAAGGGGTCAACGGCGATGTCGGCAGACGGGACGGGCGGCGGGGCGCAGGTCAAGTCCGCGGTACGGACGGTGGAGCTGCTCGAGTACTTCGCGGGCCGGCCCGGCATGCACTCCCTCGCGGCGGTCCAGGAGGCCGTCGGGTACCCCAAGTCCAGCCTGTACATGCTGCTGCGCACCCTGGTGGAGCTGGGCTGGGTGGAGACCGACGCGACGGGCACGCGGTACGGCATCGGCGTACGGGCCCTGCTGGTCGGCACCTCGTACATCGACGGCGACGAGGTCGTCGCGGCCTCCCGCCCGACGCTGGACCGGCTCTCGGACGACACCACGGAGACCATCCACCTGGCCCGCCTCGACGGCACGAACGTCGTCTGTCTGGCCACCCGGCAGTCGCAGCACCATCTGCGGCCCTTCACGCGGGTGGGCCGCCGGCTGCCCGCACACTCCACCTCGCTGGGCAAGGCGATCCTGGCCACGTATGAGGACGAGCAGGTCCGCGAGATGCTCCCCCGGACGCTGCCCGCGCTGACGGAGGGCACCCTCACCGACCGGGACGAGCTCATCGAGGAGCTGCGCCGGGTGCGGGAGCAGGGGTTCGCCGTGGACCGCGAGGAGAACACGCTCGGTCTGCGCTGCTTCGGCGTGGCCATCCCCTACCGCACACCGGCCCGCGACGCGATCAGCTGCTCGGTACCGGTGGCGCGGCTGACACCCGCCCACGAACAACTCGTGAGGGACGCGCTGTCCGACGCGCGCGACCGGCTCACGCTCGCCACCAGGAGGCTCTGACCCGTGGACATCGCGCTCCGTGCCGTGCACGACAGCGATCTGCCCGTGTTCTACCGGCAGTTGAACGACCCCGAGTCGCTGCGGATGGCGGCCTTCACCCCCGAGAACCCGGCCGACTGGGACGTCTTCGAGGCCCACTGGAAGCGGGTGCGCGCCGCCGCCGACATCGTGAAGCGCACCGTACTTCTGGACGGGGACGTGGTGGGCCACGCCGCCGTGTACGGGGAGCCCGGCGAGCGGGAGGTGACGTACTGGGTGGACCGGGCGTACTGGGGGCGCGGCATCGCGACGGCCGCGCTGCGGGCGCTGCTGGCCGAGGTGCCGCAACGCCCGCTGTACGCGCGTGCGGCGGCGGACAACGCCGGGTCGGTGCGCGTGCTGGAGAAGTGCGGCTTCCGCGAGTCTGCCCGGACCACCGGCTACGCGCCCGCGCGGGGCGCCGAGATCGCCGAGGTCGTCCTGCGGCTCGACGACTGAGCGGGCCGGCTCCGCGCCGGCCCTGTCGCTCGGGCGAACCCGGCGGCCCTCGGCGCCCCGGCCTCAGGCGGCCGCCGGCGTCCAGCCGGGATCGCGGCCGCTCAGGCCGACGGCGCGGTCGAGCAGCGGGGCGTCGGCCGGGACGGGCACGACCGGCCCGAAGATGCCGTTGCCGTCCCGGCCCGACTCCTCAACCGCCGCCGAGAGGAAGCCGTACGCCGTCTCCAGCAGCACCGGGTCGGGCGCGTAGTCCTGGCCGGTGGCGCGGGCCAGGTCCCAGCCGTGGACGACGATCTCGTCGGCCGCGACGGCGGCGGCGACCTCTCCGGGCAGGTCCACACTGCCCGCGCGGGTCATGCCGGTCCAGGCGGCCGGGTCGCGCCAGGCGTCGGCCAGCTCGTCGAGCGCCTTGGGGAGTTCCTCGCGCCAGCCGGGCCCGGCGTCCGGCACGGAGGCGTCCGGGGTGGTGTCCGTCGTCGGTCCCAGGTCCTTGCGCGCGGCGTCACGGAAGGCGACGGCGAGCCCGAGGAGGTGGCCCAGCAGGTTGCGCACGGTGTAGTCCGGGCAGGGCGTCGCGCCCGCCAGCTGTTCCTCGGTCACGCCCTCGGCCAGGCGCGCCACGATCCGGGCCTGCGCCGCGAGGTCGAAGGGCGGGGCCACGGGCGGGGGCACCGGCGGGGTCCGGGTCGGGTCGGTCATCGGGGGCTCCTGGTCGTCGGGGGTGGCTCGCGGGCCCGCGGCGGGTCCGCTGCGAAGACGGTTCACTGAGGAGGTAGACCTACGGCGACGCCCCGGCTCATCGGCCTCCGACCGCATTCCTGAGGCATTCTCCCGATCCCCCCGGCGCCTCCTCAGGACCACGATGACCAGGTGTGAAGAACACCGACACGAGCACCACCGACCTGACGGGCACCCCATCGACGCCATGGGCGGTGACGCGGGTGCTGCGCGACCGCAACGCGGCCCTGTGTCTGAGCACAGTCGTGATCTCCGGCTTCGGCACCTCCGCGCTCTGGCTGGCCGCCGGCGTCTGGGTCAAGGACCTCACCGGCTCGGACGGCCTGGCCGCGCTGTGCATGCTCGCCATGTGGGCCCCCACCCTGGCCGGGCCCCTGCTGGGCGCGCTCGCCGACCGGCTCCGCCGGGGGCCGCTGCTGACCGGCGCGAACCTGCTGATGGCCGCGCTGCTCCCCGTTCTGACGGCCGTGGACGGGCCGGACCGGGTGTGGCTCGTGTTCGCGGTGCTGTTCGTGTACGGCGCGGCGGGCGTCGTCCACGACGCGGCCGAGTCGGCGGTGATCGCCACCGCCGTGGACACCGCCCTGCTCGGCGACGTCAACGGGTTGCGCATGACCGCCGCCGAGGGCATGAAACTGCTGGCTCCGCTGGCCGGCGCCGGCCTGTACAGCGCGTACGGCGGCCCGGCCGTCGCCCTGCTCGACGCGGCCACGTTCGTCCTGGCGGCGGCCCTGTGCCTGGGACTGCGGGTACGGGAGGACACACCCACGCCGGCCAGGAACGACGGGGAGTCCAGGGACGAGGGGGACGACGGGGACGACCACCGGGGCACGCACCAGGGGGTTCCGGGCCGCCAGGGCGTCACCGAAGGCGTCCGCCACCTCCGCTCGCACGCCCTGCTGCGCCCCCTCGTCCTCGCCGGCGGCGGCACCATGCTGTGCGCGGGTCTCGCGGGCGCGCTGGTGTACGCCGTGGTCGACGCCCTGGGCCGGCCTCCCGCGTTCGCCGGTGTGCTGTACGCCGCGCAGGGCGCCGGTTCCGTGGCGGTGGGGCTGCTGTCGGGACCGGCGATGCGCCGGCTGGGTGAGCGGCGGTTCGCGGCGCTCGGCATCGCCGTCCTCGCGGTCGCCGTGGCGTCGCGGGCGGTGCCGTCCACCGCGGTGGCCGTGGTGTGCGGCGTGGCGATCGGGGCGGGGCTGCCCGCGGTGCTGATCGCCGCGCTGACCGCCGTGCAGCGCGAGACGCCGGGCGCGCTGCTGGGCCGGGTCACCGCCACCGCCAACACGCTGGTGTTCACGCCGAACGTGCTGGGTCTGGCGGCAGGCGCGGCCCTGGTCGAACTGGTCGACCACAGGCTGCTGCTGGTCGCCGTGGGCGTGGCGCTGCTGCTGACGGCGGCGGCGCTGCGCCCCGGTCCGGCGCGTGCCTCCCGTGCGGCGGCGAGGCCCCCGTCGGACGCCGACCCGGCGTGATGGTCGTGTACGGCTCCTCCGCCCACACCCGGCTGTGGGGGGACCCCGGCACGGCGCGGGCACGAGGGCGATGGTGTCACGGCCCGCCGACGCGCGGCCGTGGACGGGGCGGGCCGTCCCAGCGCCTCCAGAGCCCCACCCGTGAGGTCACCGCGCCGCCCTGTCCCCGGGCCGTCGCGCTCGGTCACGAGCCGCAGGACGACTCCGAGAGGTTCACCGGGCGGTTGACCGCCGAGCAGGGCGAGCTCGATCCGGGCAATCCGGCGCACCCCTGCCCGGGCGGTCACTTCGTCACCGATCCGCCGGTCTGGCCGTACCAGCGCCCGGCGCGGTCCCCGATGTGCTCCCCGTGCCCCGCCCGGACCGGCGTCGCGCGGGCCCCCCGGCGGCACGGACACGTCCCCGTTCCGCCGGACGGGTGGCGGACGGGCACCGAACGGGCCCGTCCGTCCGGGCATCCGGGCGCCCGCACCGCCCGTTTCCTGCCGCCGGCCGCTCCCGGCGCAGGTCCGCAGCGGACCGCCCCTGCCCGAGTCGGGCCCAAACGGGCAGCATCGGATCGGCGACAGGCCTGGTCAGTGCCGCACACCCACTGTAGAACTTCCCCCTAGGGCCCCACCGGGCCCGAACGGGCAACGACGCCACGGGCAACGACGCGCGGGCGATGACGCACGGAGGCGGTGACGGCCATGGACGCCAGGACGTCGGAGGAACGCCGGCACGAGATCGTGCGGGTCGCCCGCGCCGCCGGATCGGTCGACGTGACCACGCTCGCCGCCCGGCTCGGCGTCGCCAAGGAGACCGTACGGCGCGACCTGCGGGCTCTGGAGGACCACGGCCTGGTCCGCCGCACCCACGGCGGCGCCTACCCCGTGGAGAGCGCCGGCTTCGAGACGACGCTCGCCTTCCGGGCCACCAGCCACGTGCCCGAGAAGCGCCGGATCGCGTCCGCCGCGGCCGACCTGCTCGGGGACGCCGAGACGGTCTTCGTCGACGAGGGCTTCACCCCCCAGCTCATCGCCGAGGCCCTGCCCCGGGACCGTCCGCTGACCGTGGTCACCGCGTCCCTGCCGGTCGCGGGCGCGCTCGCCGAGGCCGGCAACGTCTCCGTCCTGCTGCTGGGCGGCCGGGTCCGCCCCGGCACGCTGGCCACCGTCGACCACTGGACGACGAAGATGCTGGCCGGCTTCGTCCTCGACCTCGCCTACATCGGCGCCAACGGCATCTCCCGCGAGCACGGCCTGACCACGCCCGACCCGGCGGTCAGCGAGGTCAAGACGCAGGCGATGCGGGCCGCGCGCCGCACCGTGTTCGCGGGCGTGCACACCAAGTTCGGCGCGGTCAGCTTCTGCCGGTTCGCCCGGGTCGACGCACTGGAGGCGATCGTGACGAGCACCCTGCTGCCGTCGTCCGAGGCACACCGCTACTCACTGCTCGGCCCGCAGGTCATCCGCGCCTGACCCCCACCCCTCCCCGGGCACCCCCTTGCCCGCCCCCATCCCTCACCTCCCCGCACATCCCCCCCATACGTACCTCCAGGAGCGATCCATGCGAACCCAGAGCCGACGGAGGCCGCGAGCCACACTCGCAGCGGCCGCCGCAGGGACGCTGCTCGCCCCGCTGCTCTCCGGCTGCTGGGTCGGAGCGGGCGGGGCCGGGTCCGGCGGCGATTCGATCAACGTCCTGATGGTCAACAACCCCCAGATGACCGAGCTGCAGAAGCTGACCGCCGCGCACTTCACCAGGGAAACCGGCATCAAGGTCAACTTCACCGTCCTGCCCGAGAACGACGTCCGCGACAAGATCAGCCAGGACTTCGCCAACCAGGCGGGTCAGTACGACGTCGCCACGCTGTCCAACTACGAGATCCCCATCTACGCCCGCAACGGCTGGCTGCGGCCGATGGACCCCTACGTCGCCGAGGACCCGGCGTACGACGAGCAGGACGTGCTGAAACCGATGCGCGAGTCGCTCACCGGCGACGACGGCAAGCTCTACGGGCAGCCCTTCTACGGCGAGTCGTCCTTCCTGATGTACCGCAAGGACGTCTTCGCGAAGGCGGGCCTGACGATGCCCCAGCACCCCACCTGGCAGCAGGTCGCCGATCTCGCCGCCCGCGCCGACGGGGCGGAGAAGGGCATGAAGGGCATCTGCCTGCGCGGCCTGCCCGGCTGGGGCGAGGTCATGGCGCCGCTGACGACCGTGGTGAACACCTTCGGCGGCACCTGGTTCGACAAGGACTGGACGGCCCGCCTGAACTCGCCCGAGTTCGTGAAGGCGACGAAGTTCTACGTCGGCCTGGTGCGCGAGCACGGTGAGTCCGGCGCCTCCCAGGCCGGCTTCGCCGAATGCCTGAACAACATGACGCAGGGCAAGACCGCCATGTGGTACGACGCCACCTCCGCGGCCGGTTCTCTGGAGTCCGCCAAGTCCCCCGTCAAGGGCAAGGTCGGCTACGCGCCCGCCCCGGTCGACAGGACCGAGTCCTCCGGCTGGCTCTACACCTGGGCGTGGGGCATCCAGGACGCCTCCCGCAACCCCGACAAGGCCTGGAAGTTCGTCTCCTGGGCCTCCGGCAAGGAGTACGAGCAGCTCGTCGGCGACGAGATCGGCTGGTCCGCCGTGCCGGCCGGCAAGCGCGCCTCGACGTACGACAACCCCGCCTACCGCAAGGAGGCCGCCGCCTTCCAGGAGATGACCAGGGAGGCCATCGAGGGCGCCCGGCCCACCGACCCCGGGGTGCAGCCGCGCCCCGCGCCCGGCATCCAGTTCGTCGGCATCCCCGAGTTCACCGACCTCGGCACCAAGGTCTCCCAGGAGATCAGCGCGGCGATCGCCGGACGCCAGTCCGTCGAGACGGCCCTGAGGAAGGCGCAAGCGCTCGCCGAGAAGATCTCCGAGGAGTACGAGGGACGATGACCGCCACGACACCGGCCCCCGTGGCCGCCCCCGAGGCCCCCGGACCCGCACGCCGGGGGCCCTCCCGCCGGCTGCGCGCCTGGGCCACCCGTGCCCCGCTGCTGCCCGCCCTGGTCTTCATGATCGCGGTGACCCAGCTGCCGTTCGTGGCGACGCTGGTCATCTCGTTCTTCGACTGGAACGCGCTCTACCCGGACGCCCGCAGCTTCACCGGACTCGACAACTACCACGAGGTGCTCACCGACGCGGACCTGCGCCACTCGGTGTGGACGACGGTCCTGCTGACCGTGGGCGTCGTCCTGGCCTGCCTGGTGCTGGGCCTGCTCCTGGCCCTGCTGCTGGACCGCAGGTTCCGCGGCCGGGGCCTGGTCCGCACCCTGCTCATCGCCCCGTTCCTGGTGGTCCCGGTCGCGGCGGCCCTGCTGTGGAAACACGTCCTCTACAACCCCGAGTACGGGCTGCTGAACGGCCTGCTGCACTACGTCGGCGGCCCCCAGCCGGACTGGATCTCTCACACTCCACTCCTCGCGGTCGAGGCCTCGCTGGTGTGGCAGTGGACGCCGTTCATGATGCTCATCCTGCTGGCCGGCCTGCAGAGCCGCGACCACCAGCAGATCGAGGCGGCCCGTGTCGACGGCGCGAGCGACTGGCAGATCTTCCGCCACCTCACGCTGCCCCACCTGCGCCGCTACCTCGAACTCGGCGCGCTGCTCGGCTCGATCTACATCGTGCAGAACTTCGACGCCGTCTTCACGATCACCTCCGGCGGCCTGGGCACCGCCAACCTGCCCTACACCGTCTACCAGAGCTTCTACCAGGCCCACGAGAACGGCCTCGCCTCGGCCGCGGGCGTCCTGGTCGTCATCGGCTCGATTCTCATCGCGACCTTCGCGCTGCGCGTGGTGTCGTCCCTGTTCCGCGAGGAGGTGTCCCGCGCATGAGCGCCACGGCCGTACGAGTGAACCGCAAGGGCGCCGGTCTTGGCCTGGTGGCCTGGCTGGCCGGCATCGTGTTCTTCCTGCCGATCGCGTGGATGGCGCTGACGTCCCTGCACTCGGAGGAGAACGCGGCGACCAACCCGCCCTCCTTCACCGCCGCCCTCACCCTGGACGGCTACCGCGAGTTCTTCGGCACGGGCGGCGGTGCCAGCCCCTGGCCCGCGCTGATCAACTCCACGGTGGCGTCGGTCGCTTCCACGCTGTGCGTGCTGCTGCTGGCACTGCCCGCCGCGTACGCCCTGTCGATCCGGCCGGTGAGGAAGTGGACGGACGTCCTGTTCTTCTTCCTGTCCACGAAGATGCTGCCGGCCGTGGCGGGACTTCTGCCGGTCTACCTGTTCGCGAAGAACACCGGGATGCTCGACAACATCTGGCTGCTCGTCATCCTCTACACCTCGATGAACCTGCCGATCGCGGTGTGGATGATGCAGTCCTTCCTCTCCGAGATCCCCGTCGCCGTGATCGAGGCGGCGCAGATCGACGGCGCCCGGCTGCCGACCGTCCTCACCCGCGTGGTCGCGCCGATCGCCCTGCCCGGCATGGCGGCGACCGCCCTGATCTGCTTCATCTTCAGCTGGAACGAACTGCTGTTCGCCAGGGTCCTGACGGGCGTGGCCGCCGAGACCGCCCCCGTCTTCCTGACCGGCTTCATCACCAGCCAGGGCCTGTTCCTGGCGAAGGTGTGTGCCGCGTCGCTCGTCATCTCCCTGCCGGTGCTCGCCGCGGGGTTCGCCGCCCAGGACAAACTCGTCCAGGGCCTGTCCTTGGGAGCCGTGAAATGAAGGCCGCCGTCATCGAGTCCGTGGGCCGCGCCGTCGTCTCCGAGGTCCCCGACCCGACCCCGGGACCGCGTGACGTGGTCGTGGCGGTCGCGGCGTGCGGGCTGTGCGGCACCGACCTGCACATCCTGCAGGGCGAGTTCGCGCCCAAGCTGCCCATCGTGCCGGGACACGAGTTCGCCGGGGTGATCGCCGAGGTCGGCTCTCAGGTCACCGAGGTGTCCGTGGGCGACCGGGTCGCCGTGGATCCCTCCCTGTACTGCCACGAGTGCCGCTACTGCCGCAGCGGCCACAACAACCTCTGCGAACGCTGGGCCGCGATCGGCGTCACCACCCCCGGCGGCGCCGCCCAGTACGCCCTCGCGCCCGTCGCGAACTGCGTCAGACTGCCCGACCACGTCCGCACCCAGGACGCCGCCCTCGTCGAACCGCTGTCCTGCGCGGTACGCGGCTACGACATCCTGCAGTCCCGGCTCGGCGCCCACGTCCTGATCTACGGCTCCGGCACCATGGGCCTGATGATGCTGGAGCTCGCCAAGCGCACGGGCGCCGCCGCCGTCGACATCGTCGACGTGAACCCGGCCCGGCTGGAGACCGCCCGGCAGCTCGGGGCGTCGGCGTCGGCCACGGGCGCCGACGAACTGGACCGCCCGCAGGGCTGGGACGTCGTCATCGACGCCACCGGAAACGCGGCGGCCATCCAGGACGGACTCGACCGGGTCGCCAAGTCCGGCACCTTCCTGCAGTTCGGTGTCGCCGACTACGCGACACGTGTCACGATCGACCCGTACCGGATCTACAACCAGGAGATCACCATCACCGGGTCGATGGCCGTGCTGCACAGCTTCGAGCGGGCGGCCGAACTGTTCGCGAACGGGGTGCTCGACCCCGACGTGTTCATCAGCGACCGCATCGCGCTGAACCGCTACCCGCAGGCGCTGGCACAGTTCGCGGCGGGCGTCGGCCGGAAGATCGTGGTGGTGCCGTAACGGCACCCTCCCCAAGACAGCGCGGCTCCCGGTGCCTCCCCCGTCCCGGGAGCCGCGCGCTGTCCGCCCCTCCCCCGCCGGTAGGTTGTCCCGCGGCACGGAACGCGGAAATGGCAGGTGGCGGACACATTTCGCCGGGGCGGGGGCGACGGGTGACGGACGGCACGCCGGGGGCGTCGAACACACCGGGAACGACACCGGACCGGAAGACACGGGTGCCGGACGGGACGCCCGGCACCTCGCTGGGACGGCGCTTCGGCTGGCTGTGGGCGGCGTACGCCGTCAGCGCCTTCGGCACCCGGTTCGCCTTCGACGCGATTCCGCTGATCGCCGTCATGGTGCTGGACGCCGGGCCGACCGAGGTGTCGGTACTGGCCGCGGCGGGCCTCGCGGCCGGCGCCGCGGTGGCCGTGCCGCTCGGCCCATGGGTGGATCTCCGGCGCAAGCGGCCCGTGATGATCGCCACCGACCTGATCCGCTGCGCCGCCCTCCTCTCCGTGCCCGCCGCCTACGCCCTGGGCATGGTGTCGCTGACACAGCTGCTGCTCGTGTCGGTCATGGTCGCGGCGGCCGACATCACGTTCGCCGCGGCGAGCGGCGCCTTCCTGAAGTCGTTCGTACGCCGCGAGGACCTGCTGACCGCCAACGCGCGGTTCGAGGCGACGACCTGGACGACGACGATGCTGGGCCCACCGCTCGGCGGAGCCGCCGTCGGCCTGCTCGGCCCGGTCACGACCGTCCTGGTGGACGCGGCGAGCTTCCTGCTGTCGGCACTCGGCCTGCGCGCCGTCGGCGGCGAGGAGGCACCGCCCGCGCGGGCGGAGGGGTCCTCCGGCCGGCTCGAGGCACGGGACCTGCTCGGCGGCTGGCACTACATCCTCGGCCACCCGGTGCTGCGCCCCCTGTTCCTCAACACAGTCCTCGTCAACGGCCTGATCATGGCCGCCGCCCCCCTGATGATCGTGCTCATGGTGGGCCGGCTCGGCTTCGCGCCCTGGCAGTACGGACTCGCCTTCGCGGTGCCCTGCCTGGGCGGGCTGATCGGCTCGCGGCTGTCCCGCCGGCTCGTCGCGCGGCACGGGCGGCACCGGGTGCTGCGCGTCACCGGGACGCTGCGCGCCTGCTGGTCGGTGGGGCTGGCCTTCGTCGGGCCCGGCACCGGCGGGCTCGTGCTCGTGATGGGCGTGGAGTTCGGGCTGATCCTGTGCATGGGTGTGTTCAACCCGGTGTTCTCGACGACCCGGCTCGACCACACCGAGACCGGCCGCGTGGCCCGCACCCTGTCGGCGTGGTCCGTGACCGGCAAGCTCACCATCGCGGCCCTGACCGCCCTGTGGGGTCTGCTCGCCGGCCTCGCGGGCATCCGTACGGCGCTCGCCCTCGCCGGAGTCCTGCTGCTCGCGACGCCGCTGCTGCTGCCCCGCCACGAAGCGGAGCCGGTCCCGGCGGAGGCCGCACCCGCGGCCGACGCGCCCTGATCCGCGGGGTTGAGCCGTGACGCCCAGGTACGCGCCCCGCCCGGGGGCCGCGCCCGGGCCCGGAGGGCCGTGCGCTCCGACCCGTCCGGCCGTCAAGTAAGGGAACGGTAAGAGGGGCTCGCTCGTTCACCCGGCATGACAGCTATGACCCCCGGCTCGAACATCCCTCTCTCCGCCGCGCGCGTGACGGTGGACGTCGCCGCCCCGGTGCGGCTCGACGTATCGGGCCTGCTGCTCACCGCCGACGGCAAGGTGCGCTCCGACGACGACTTCATCTTCTACAACCAGCCCGCGGGCCCCGGCGTGACCTACCGCTCGGGCGGCGGCACCGCCCCCGACGCCATCACCGTCGACACCGGCGCGGTGCCCCCGGGGATCGAGAAGATCGTCATCACCGCCAGCCCGGACGCCGCGGGCCAGACCTTCCAGGGCGTCGAGCCGACGGCCACCCTGCGCGACGCGGACGACGGCTCCGTGCTGGCCACGTTCACCCCGCCGCAGCTCGGCGCGGAAACCGCCCTGGTGGTGGTGGAGGTCTATCTGCGGGGCGGCGCCTGGAAGGCCCGCGCGGTCGGGCAGGGCTACGCCAACGGCCTCGCCGGAATCGCCACCGACTTCGGCGTCACGGTGGAGGAACCGGCCCAGTCGGCCGCCCCCGCCGGGGCCCCGGCGGCGCCGGTGCGGCCCCCGGTGACGCCGCCCGCACCGCCGGTGTCCGCGCCGCAGGCGCCGCCCGTGCCCGCCGCTCCCCCGGCCCCGCCCGCCGCGGCGCCCGGCACCGGCAAGGTCAACCTGGACAAGGGCCGCGTGAGCCTCCTGAAGAACCAGACCGTGTCCCTCGTCAAGGGCGGCCGGCCGCTGCTCAGCCAGATCAGGATGGGCCTCGGCTGGGAGCCGGCGTACCGCGGCAAGGACATCGACCTGGACGCGTCGGTCATCGCCTACGGCCCGCAGCGCAACCACATCGACAGCTGCTACTTCGGCAAGCTCCAGATCGTGAACGGCGCCATCAGGCACTCCGGGGACAATCTCACCGGCGAGGGCGGCGGTGACGACGAGGTGATCACGGTCGACCTCGGGCGTCTCCCGCAGGACGTCATGGGCCTGGTCTTCACGGTCAACTCGTTCTCGGGCCAGAAGTTCACCGAGGTCGCCAAGGCCTACTGCCGCCTCCTGGACGGCACGACCGGCGAGGAGCTGGTCCGCTTCGACCTCACCGGTGCCGAGGCGCAGACGGGCGTGATGATGGCGAAGCTCATCAGGCAGTACTCCGGCGAGTGGGAGATGACGGCGATGGGCACCTTCGTCAAGTCGCGCACGGTACGGGGCATGGTGAAGCCGGCGGCCCAGGCGCTGTAGCGGACGGCACGGGAAAGGCGCGGCCCGCACCCCGGCAGGGATGCGCGCCGCCCCGCCGGGAGGCACGGAAGGAGGCGGGCCGCCCGGCTCAGCCGGCTGTCGCCGCCCACGGCCAGTCGGCGTCCCGGGCCGCCTCGAGCAGCGGCACCATGCGGAACGCCGCGTCCGAGAGGCCGCCGAAGGTGTGCCGGTTCGCCTTTCCTGACGGGCCGTGGCCCGCCCGGTGGCCGGCCAGGTTCCAGGTGTAGACCGGCACGTCGGCGGGGACCTGCTCGGTCGGGTCGCCGTGACGGCTGTACGCGTACTGCTCGTCGGTGACGATCAGCACCCGGTCGTGCTCGCGGTAGTGCCGGCGCACCGCCTCCGTCGTGTCCGTGCCGCCCAGGTCGCCGAAGCGGCCGAGGATCTTCAGCACCGACTCGCCCCGCCGGAACCGCACCGCGCGGCTCGTCGTACCGAACTCCACGAGGTCCGCGTCCGCCGCCCGCAGCGCGAGCGCCGTACCGAAGACGGCCGCCGCGTCGGCCCGGTCGAGCTCCGAGCGGTCCGAGAGCCGCGCGCAGAACATCGAGCCCGAGCGGTCGACCAGGACCAGCGTCCGGCCGGGCAGTGCCGGCACGTTGGCCAGCGAATGCCCGAGCGCCCGCTCCAGCGCGTACGACCAGCGCAGCGACGGCGCGTGCCGGTACGCGGCGAGGTACCGGAACGGGAACTGCCGTGAGCGCGCGACCTGCACCGGGTCGGCGATCCGGGCCGCGACCTGCTCGGCGACCTCGTCCGAGACGCCCGCCTCGTCGAAGTTCCGCAGGTTGCGGAGCAGCGCCATGGTGCCCATGGAGGGGATGACGGCCTCCCAGGCCGCCTTGTCCAGCGGGCCCCGGAGCCAGCCGGCCAGCGCCTCCCACGTCATGCCGGCCGCGGCCAGCCGCTCGGCGGCGCCGGGCGACGTGACGACCGCGCGCCGCTCACCGGCCGGCACCGCCATCAGCTCGCGGTGCGCGGTCAGCACCGGGTCGGCCGAGGGCGGCACGGCGGTGTCCGGGTGGTGCCGGCGGTCCAGCGCGTACCGGAAGAGCTCGCCCTGCCACGGCTTGTCCGGGTCCGGTGCGGCGTGCACCAGGTTGAGGATGTCGCCGAAGCGGTACCCCCGTGAACCGGTGTCGTACTTCAGCAGCGACTTCCCGCTGTAGAGCCGCCGCACGGCGTCGGCGGTGCCCCGCTTGACGGGCTTCGGCAGGGCGCGGCCGTACGTCGCGGCCCAGTAGGCGAGCAGTTCGCCGGGCTCGTCGGGGCGGCGCAGCACGCTGTCCACGACCCGCCGGTTGGACGGGCCGCCGGTCGCCCCCGCGTCGAGGCGTGCCTTCACGTACTCGGCGGCGCCCACGAGGGACGCGGTGCGCAGGTTGCCCGCGCCGCGCAGCCAGCCGAGCAGGCCGGCGGTCCACTCGGGGTCGGTGACGGCGAGCTCGCGCACGAGCCTCGCGAACCGGTCGTCGCGGTCGGCGCCGGTCTCGTAGAAGGTCCGCTGGGAGACGAAGTTCGACACAGCGAGGAGGAAGAGCTCGGAACGCGGGTCCCGCTCGCGGCCCCGGCCGCCCTCGTGGGTGCGCAGGACACGGCCGGTCGACGTCACCCGTGAGACGGGCCGCGCCTTCGCGCCGCGTGTGTTGAATCGCGCCATGGTGAATTCCCCCGAATTCGGCAGTGTTCCGGAGGGCGCAGCAAAAGGGAGGTGTCCGAGATCGAGTCGGCGACGGGCTTTTAGCCGGATGCTCTACCCGATTAAGCTACACCGGCCCTGAGCCGGTGACGGGATTCGAACCCGCAGCCCTCTGATCCAATGAAGTATCCGCTGCCTGCGCACCGGACACCCGCCGTGAGCTGCGCCTCCCGAGATCAGGTCGGCGGCGGCGTCGGATTCTTTGAAGAGAAGAAGGAGCCGCCGCCTTCGCACCGGGAGGTGCGTGACGTTCTGATCACACTGTAGGAGGCGCAGCTCGCGCGGTGCGAACGAATAACGGGGCGTGCGCCGGGGGTTACTTCCGCTGCCGCTTCCAGGGCCCGGTGACGGCGAGCAGGATGCCCGGGGTCTGGATGTTGGCGAACAGGGTGCGGCCGTCGGGCGAGAAGGTGACACCGGTGAATTCGCTGTACTCCGGTGCCTCCCCGGTGCCGATGTTGAGTTCGTTGCGGGCGATGGGGTAGGTGCGGCCGCTCTCCGTCGCGCCGAAGAGGTGCGAGATGCCCTCGCCGTCCTCGGCGAGGACCAGACCGCCGTACGGGGAGACGGTGATGTTGTCCGGGCCGTCGAGGGCGCCGTCCTCCGACGGGTCGGGGTTCACGCCGAGCAGCACCTTCAGGGTGAGGGTTCGGCGCCGGGGGTCGTAGAACCAGACCTGCCCGTCGTGCTGGACGGGGCTCTCCTCCCGGGCGTAGGAGGACACGAGGTACGCGCCGCCGTCGCCCCACCACATCCCCTCCAGCTTGCGGGCGCGGGTGACGTCGCCGTCGGCGAACTGCCTGCGGACGGCGACGGTACGGGCGTCGCGGTCGGGCACGTCGACCCAGTCGACGCCGTACACGGTGCCGGTCTTCGTGGCGCGGGACAGGTCGTCGACGAACGTGCCGCCCGAGTCGTGGCACCGGGGCGCCTGGAGACGTCCGGCGTCGTCGGCGAGGTCACGGAATTTTCCGGGGCCGTACGCGAAGTCTTCCGGCGGGGTCCAGCGGAAGAACAGGCCGTTGGGGCCGGAGGCGTCCTCGGTGAGGTAGGCGTGGCCGCGCCGGGGGTCGATGACGACGGCCTCGTGGTCGTAGCGGCCGAAGAACTTCAGCGGCTCGGGGTCGCGGTTGGCGCGCCGGTCGGCGGGGTCGACCTCGAAGACGTAGCCGTGGTCCTTGGTCATGCCGTTGACGCCGGCCTTGTCGGAGTTCTCCTCGCAGGTCAGCCAGGTTCCCCACGGGGTGCTGCCGCCCGCGCAGTTGGTGGAGGTGCCGGCGATGCCGACCCACTCGGCGACGCGTCCGTCGGGGCGCACCTCGACGACGGTGCAGCCGCCGGACGCGGCCGGGTCGTAGACGAGACCCTCGGTGAGCGGCACGGGGTGGTCCCAGCCGGCGCGCGGGCCCTTCAGCTCGTGGTTGTTGACGAGGAGGGTGGTGCCGCGCGGGCCGGGGAATGCGGCGGTGCCGTCGTGGTGGGACGGGGTGAACTCCCCGGACTCCAGCCTGGTGCGACCGCTGTGCGTGATGACGCGGTACGAGAATCCGGCGGGCAGCGCGAGGATGCCGTCGGGGTCGGGGACGAGGGGGCCGTAGCCGACCCCGTCGTGCGGGTCCGCCGGTCCGCGGCCGGTGCTCTCGGTGTCCGTGGCCGCGAGGGCGCCCGGGGCGGAGGCGAGGGCGCCGACGCTGCCCGCCAGGGCGACACCGGCCCCGGTGAGCGCGGAGGATCTGGCGAAGTCCCTGCGGGTGAGCGACATGGGGTCTCCTGTGACGGTGGGCGGGCGGTGGACCGTGGTGGGCGGTGCGTCCCGTTCCGCGCCACCGTCCCGCCCGCGCCTGAACACCGCCTGAACACGGGGCGACGCGACCGGCCCCGGTTCGGTGAACCAACCTGCCCGGAGCCGGCCCGCCTACCGGAAACCGCGCCACGGGGCGCGCCGGGACGGGCCACCGACGACGCACGCCGAACGACGCGGGCGGGGCGGAGCGACGCACGCCGAACGACGCGGGCAGGCCGGATCGACGCACGCCGAACGACGCGGGCAGGCCGGATCGACGCACGCCGAACGACGCGGGCAGGCCGAAGCGGCGCACGCCGAACGACGCGGGCAGGCCGGATCGACGCACGCCGAACGACGCGGGCAGGCCGAAGCGGCGCACGCCGAGCGACGCGGGCCCCGCGCGGCGCCCCGGACGGCAGCGCACCCCTGCCTGGAGTGCGGCGCCCCGGGACCGGGCAGCTCACCTCCCGCCAGGCAGCGCACCGCACGCCGAACAGCGCTCCGGCGCCAGGCAGCCGCACCGCGCCCCGAACAGCGCTCCGGGTCCGGGAGAGGCACAACGCGCGCCGCTGGCCCCCGGCCTCGCTCCGCCCGCCGCGTGGCCCCCGCCGCGCGGCCCCGCGGTGGACGGCCCCGCGGTGGGCGAAACCCGGCGTGGCCGCCACCCCCGGCGACGCCCCCGCCCGCAGAGGCTGGCGGCTTCCGTTCAGGCGCCGCGCTGCGACCGCGCCTTGAAGGCGGCCTTGCGGGCCTCCTTGGCGATGTTCTTGTCGGGGTGCAGACGGCCCATGGCCTCCAGGACGTCCGCCGTCGCCGGGTGGTCCACGCGCCAGACCGCCTCGAAGAAGCGGCCGTGCTGCTGGGCCAGGCCCTGGACGAGGGCCCGCAGTTCCTCGGAGTCGCCCTCGGCGGCGAGCTGCGCGGCGAGGGTGTCGATGGTCAGCCAGTAGACCATCGCCTCGGCGGGCGGCGGCACGTGGGCAGCGCCGTGCTCGGTCAGCCACACCCGGGCGAGACCACCGAGTTCGGCGTCGTCGAGGACCTCGCGCAGAGCCGGTTCCGCCGTGCCGCCCACCAGCGACAGGGCCTGCTGGCAGCGCAGCCGGCGCAGCGGCGCCCCGGTGTCGGTGCCGCGGGCCGCCGCGAGCAGTTCCCGCGCCGCGGCGAGCGGTTCGCGGCGCGCGAGCCACTGCTCGGTCTCGGCCCGGGCCGCCGCCGGCCCGAACGCCGACGTCCCGTCGAGCAGCGCGTCCGCGCCCTTGTCGGCGAGGTCCCCGACGGCGGGCGCCTCGAACCCGGCGTCCATGAGCCGCGCCCGCAGCCCGTACCGACCGAGCGGTGTCAGGCGCACCATGCCGTAGCGGGAGACGTCGGTCTCGTCGACAGGCGCGGCCGGTTCCTCCTCGGCGTCGGCCAGCAGTGCCTCTGCCACCGGCCGGTACTCCACGAGCCCGACCGGCTCCAGCATCCGGAACTGGTCGTCGAGCCGCATCATCGCGTCGGACACCTGCTCCAGCACGGCGTTGGTGGGCTCCGCCATGTCGCCGGGCACGATCACCGAGGCGGCCAGGGCGGGCAGCGGCACCGCGGCGTCGCCGGGGCCGTCCTCGCTGACGCTCATCAGGTACAGGTTGCCGAGCACCCCGTCGAGGAACTCCGCCTCGGCCTCCGGGTCCCAGCCGAGGGCCGACAGGTCGATGTCGCCGCCCCGGTCGACCGCCTCCACCAGCCCGTCGAGGGCGGGCACGCTCGCGTCGGCCAGCACCGTGTCCAGCGCGCCGAGCCACACCCCCAGCACGTCGTGCGGGGAACCGCCGGTGAGCAGGGCGAGGTCCTCGCCGGGTGCGACGGTGCCCTCCTCCTCGTCGGTGATCCTCACGAGCCCGGTGTCCACGGCGACCCGCCACGCCTCGCTCGCGAGAGCCACCGCGTCCGCTGCGGTGCCGGCCGCCGTGCCCGCGGCCGGGTCCGCCGCCGCGTCGGGCACGTTCGGGCCGGGGGTCCCGGTGGCCGTGTGGTTTCCTCTCGGCCCGAGCGCCTCCGCGGCGGCGGGCAGCTGCTCGTCGACGAGGCCGCCCCCGGCGTCGACGCGGGTGTCCGGCCCGGCCCAGCGGGCGATCCGTACCGCCCGCGACAGCAGGGGCGTGGACAGCGCGGCGCGGGCCAGCTCCGCTTCGGGGCGCAGCCGCACCGGTGGGAGGGGGGAGCTGTCTGACATCGGCGGATTCTCCTAGGACGCCTCGAAGGCCGTACGACCCGCGCGGGTGCCGTACGACCCGTGCGGGGTGCCGCACCCCCGCCCGCAGGCCGGCGCGCGACGTGCCGTGCGGCAGCCGGGGAGCCGCCGTACGACCTGCCGTACGACCACCGGGAAGCCGTCGTACGACGTACCGTACGACCGCCCGTGGCCGTCGTACGGCTCAGCCGCTCAGCCTAGACGGATTTCACCCCATGCCGCCCGGTTCATCTCGCGGTCGGCCGCCGGACGTGGCTGAAACCTTGACAAGTGGTGAGATCAGGCAGGAGATTGACGCGCGTAGAAGTCGGGCGACAGCCGTTCACCGACCCGACGGCTACGAGCGTCGCACCGCCCCATCCGGTCGCGCCATCCGCGTTTCCCGTCCGCCGCCCCAGGGTGTTGCCCGATCGCCCCTGGTCCCGGCGCATTGTCATGTCCCCGGAGGGATTCCGTTGCCGAGCAAGTCGTCCACGCGCCTCGCCGCGCTCACCGTCGCCGCCGTGTGTTCCGCGGCGTCCACCGTCGCTCTCGTCTCCCCGGCGCACGCCGACACCGTGCGCGTCCACGACATCCAGGGCAGCACCCGGATCTCCCCGTACGCCGGCAAGCAGGTCACGGACGTGGCGGGAATCGTCACCGCCATCCGCGCCTACGGCTCCTCCAAGGGTTTCTGGATGCAGGACCCGAGCCCGGACGCCGACCCGGCCACCAGTGAGGGCGTGCTCGTCTTCACCGGCTCCGCCCCGAAGGTGGCCGTCGGCGACGCCGTGACCGTGTCCGGCACCGTCTCGGAGTACGTCCCGGGCGGCACCTCGTCCGGCAACCAGTCGGTCACGGAGATCACCCGGCCCACCGTGCAGGTCGTGTCCGCGGGCAACGCGCTCCCGGCGCCGGCGGTCCTGGACGCCGCCTCGGTGCCGGACGCGTACACCGCGGAGCCGAACGGCTCGATCAACGCGCTGCCGCTGCGGCCCGACGCGTACGCCCTGGACTTCTACGAGTCCCTGGAAGGCATGAACGTCCAGGTGGCCGACGCCCGCGTGGTCGGCGCCACCGACCCGTACACCGAGCTGTGGGTCACGGTGAAGCCGGACGAGAACGCCGCCCGCCGGGGCGGCACCGTGTACGGCTCGTACGACGCCCAGAACTCCGGCCGCCTCCAGATCCAGTCCCTGGGCGCCGCAGCCGACTTCCCCGCCGCGAACGTGGGCGACACCCTGGCCGGCACCACCACGGGCCCCCTGGACTACAACCAGTTCGGCGGCTACACGCTGGTCGCGGGCGAACTCGGCACCCTGCGCGACGGCGGCACCGAGCGCGAGACGACCCGCGCGCAGCGCCCCGGCGAGCTGGCCGTGGCGACGTACAACGTCGAGAACCTGGACCCGTCCGACGACACGTTCGGCGCGCACGCCGCCGCCATCGTGAACAACCTCCAGTCGCCCGACATCGTGTCCCTGGAGGAGATCCAGGACAACAACGGCGCCACGGACGACGGCACGGTCGCCGCCGACGAGACGGTGGCGAAGCTGATCGACGCGATCGCCGCGGCGGGCGGCCCGCGCTACGACTGGCGCGGCATCGACCCGGCCGACGGCGCGGACGGCGGCGAGCCGGGCGGCAACATCCGCCAGGTGTTCCTGTTCAACCCGGACCGGGTCTCCTTCACGGACCGCGCGGGAGGCGACGCCACGACGGCCACCGGCGTCACCGAACGGCACGGCCGGGCCGCCCTGACGTTCTCCCCCGGGCGGGTCGACCCCGCGAACGAGGCCTGGGAGGACAGCCGCAAGCCGCTGGCCGGCGAGTTCGTCTTCCGCGGCCGTACCGTCTTCGTGATCGCCAACCACTTCTCCTCCAAGGGCGGCGACCAGGGCATGACCTCGCAGTTCCAGCCGCCGGTGCGCAGTTCGGAGACGCGGCGCCACCTGCAGGCCGCCGCCGTCAACGCCTTCGCCAAGGACATCCTCGACGTCCGGCGGAACGCGGCCGTGATCGCGCTCGGCGACATCAACGACTTCGAGTTCTCCGGGACGGCGCGGACGCTCGAGCGGGACGGCGCGCTGTGGTCGGCGATCAAGTCGCTGCCCCGCGGCGAGCGCTACACCTACACGTACCAGGGCAACAGCCAGACGCTCGACCAGATCCTCGTCAGCCCGGCGATCCGGCGCGGCGGCGACTTCGCCTACGACAGCGTGCACATCAACGCCGAGTTCCACGACCAGATCAGCGACCACGACCCGCAGGTGCTGCGCTTCCACCCGTGATCCGGGATGCCCCGGGGCCGCTGCCGCGCGGCCCCGGGGGCGCTACCGCCGCGCCTGCCGGTGCGTCGTCACGAAGCCCTCGTACCCCTGCTCGTCGCGCCACTGCGAGTAGGGCAGCAGCGTGGAGCCGTCGTGACCGGTGTAGAGGTGGTGGCCGAGCAGGCCGCGAGCGGGCCAGGGCCGGCGCTCCCAGGTCTCGGCCACGGCATCGACGGCCTGCCACTGCCGCTCGGGCCTGCCGAGGCGCCAGGTGCTGAAGAAGGGGGCGCCGACGCGGGGGTCGGCGGGATCGGGGTGCGCGGCGGTACGGCGCGTGCGCGGGGTCCGGGGAGTACCGGGAGTCCGGGGAGTACCGGGAGTTCAGGACATCATGGCGGACACGGTGGTGCCTCAAGTGAGGTCGAGGTCAAGCACGCTGCGGCGTGCGGGGCACGCGGGGGCGCGCGGGGCGCGGGGCACGAGACGGACCCCCGGCCGAGTGACCTCGACCGGGGGTCCCGGGACTGATCGCCGTATGGCCGGCCGCCGCCCCGGTGGTCAGCAGCGCCCGTCGCGACGCCGCCGTACGGCGCCCGCCGCCATCACCGCGCCCACGGTCGCCACCGCGGCCAGCAGCAGCGGCCGTGGATGCCGTCGCCCGGCGCCGACGAGACGGCGGACGGGACCCGCGGTGCCCTCGGCCGCGCGCTCGACCCGCGTGGACCCGCCGCGTGCCAGGTGCCCGGCTCCGTCGGCCGCGCTCCGTGCCGCATGGCCGCCCTTGGCCGCCCTGCCCTGCACGGTGTGACCGGCCTTGGCCGCCTTGCCCTGCACGGTGTGACCCGCCTTGGCCGCCTTGCCCTGCACGGTGTGCCCGGCCTGTGCGGCGGAGCTGCGCAGTTGGACGGTCATCGCGCCGGCCTTGTCGCGCAGGTCGGCCGCCCGCGCCCGGGCCCGGCCCTTCACGTCCGTCTTGCCCGCCAACTCCTGGACGGTGTTGCCGAGCTGGGTGCGGGTGCGTGCGATCTGCTCCCTCAGCTCATCGGGCCCCTTGGCCCCGGCCGACGGCTTCATCGGTGTGCCCTTTCCTTGATCTCCTCGACATCGGCCCGGACGCTGCCGAGGGTCGCCTCGGGCGTGGGCGGCGTGGCGCGGCGCAACTGGGCGCGCCCCAGCACGGCCAGAACGCCCGCTATCGCGAACAGCACCGCCGTCACGATGAGCGCCGCGGCCCAGACCGGCAGCACCAGCGAGAGTGCGGCGACGCCCGTGCCGGCGAGCGCGAGCAGCCCGGCGTAGGCGAAGGCTCCCGCGCCGGCGAGCATGCCGCCGCCCTTGCCGGCCCGCTTGCCCTTCTCGGCCAGCTCGTTCTTGGCGAGGGCGATCTCCTGCCGTACGAGCCGGGAGAGCTGTTCGGTGGCCTGCCCGACGAGTTCGCCCACGGAGTGCTCGTCACGGGCGTACCCGTTGCGCGTGGGGCGCTGGGTGTCCATGGTCCCGGTCACGTTCCGCCTCCTCTCGATTCCGGAAAGCCCCGGGTACCCCTCCGGAGGTGGCGGACACCACCCTCGGGACCGCTAAGGACCCCTAAGCAATGTGCGGCAGAAAATATAAGTAGTGCTTCACTGTCGGCAGACGGAAACTACGTCCATGACGACGGCTTCCACGACCGCGCCCGGACCTCCCCGCCCCTTCGGCCGCCTGCTGTGCGCGATGGTCACGCCCTTCACGGAGTCCGGGGCCCCGGACCTCGACGGCGCCCGGCGGCTGGCCCACCGGCTGGTGTCCGGGGGCTGCGACGGCCTGGTCCTGTCCGGCACGACGGGCGAGTCGCCCACCACGACGGACGCGGAGAAGGCGGCGCTGGTCGGGGCGGTACGTGACGCGGTGGGCGAGCGCGCGCACGTCGTCGCCGGCGTGGGCACCTCCGACACGCGGCACACGATCGAGCTGGCCCGGGACGCCGAGAAGGCGGGAGCGGACGGCGTGCTGGTGGTCACGCCGTACTACAGCAGGCCGCCGCAGGACGCGGTCGAGGCGCACTTCCGCGAGGTCGCGGACGCGTCCGGACTGCCGCTGATGCTGTACGACATCCCCGCCCGCACCGGCACCCGCATCGAGCCGGACACGATGCTCCGGCTCGCGGACCATCCGAGGATCGTGGCCGTCAAGGACTGCGCGTACGACCTCCTGGGCACCCAACGGGTCATGTCCCGTACCGGGCTGGCGTACTACACGGGTTGCGACGAGTACACGCTCGCCCTCTACGCGAGCGGTGGCGCGGGATGCGTCAGCACGGTGGCGAACGTGACGCCGGGCCACTTCCGGGCGATCCTCGACGCGTTCGACGCGGGATGCACGACCGGGGCGGCCCGGCTCCAGCAACAGGCCGCCGAACTGGTGGAGTCGATGATGGCGGGTGGCCTGCCCGGCACGGTCACCGCGAAGGCGCTGCTCACCGAGCTGGGCCTCCCGGCGGGCCCACCCCGCCCACCGCTGCGGCCCGCCGACCGCAAGACGACCGACGGGCTCCGGGCAGCGTACGAACGGCTGTTGGCCCAGACCCTCGGCCAGGGCGCGGAGCACCGCTCGACGAAGACGGGCTCCCACCCGTGCCGCGACATGCCGACGTCCGGCTCACGAACCCCACTCAGCGGTACGACCCTGTCGCTGCCGATCGTGACCAGCACGAGCCGTAGCCGGTAGGGCTCCTCCAGGCTCGTGACCCGCTCCCAGGCGACGAGCCGCTTGTCGTCGGCGTCGGGCGGGACGGGGCGGGGGTGCGGCCCAGGTCCCCGCGCCGGACGCCACGTCGAGGACGGCGAAGCCCGTACGGCTCGATCCGCCGGACAGCGGCCCCCAGTCGGGCCCCCCGCCGCCTTCGGGCAGCCGCATCTCGTCCGGATGACCCTCGTACGTCGTTGCGACGAGCCGTTGCCCGTCGCGCGAGAACGCGAGCGCGCCGACGCCCCGTCCGCCCGGAACCGCAATCCAGCGTTTGGTTCAGTTGTGGCTGTGCAGCACCTCGTTCAGCCCGCCCCACACCGCGTTGTTCGGCCGGGCCTCCACCGCGCCCGTGACCGAGTTGCGGCGGAAGAGGATGTGGGAGGCGCCGGAGAGTTCGCGGGCCTTGATGATCTGGCCGTCGGGCATCGTGACGCGGGTGCCCGCGGTGACGTAGAGGCCGGCTTCCACCACGCACTCGTCGCCCAGCGCGATGCCGATGCCCGCCTCGGCGCCGATCAGGCAGCGCTCGCCGATAGAGATGGTGACGTTGCCGCCGCCGGACAGCGTGCCCATGGTGGACGCGCCGCCGCCGATGTCCGAGCCGTCCCCGATGACGACGCCCGCGGAGACGCGGCCCTCGATCATCGACGTGCCGAGCGTGCCGGCGTTGAAGTTGACGAAGCCCTCGTGCATGACCGTGGTGCCCTCGGCGAGGTGGGCGCCCAGCCGGACCCGGTCCGCGTCGGCGATGCGGATGCCCTTCGGCGCGACGTAGTCCGTCATGCGCGGGAACTTGTCGACCGAGGTCACCTGGAGGTGCAGACCCTCGGCGCGGGCGTTCAGCCGCACGTGCTCCAGGTCGTCCACGGCGACCGGCCCGAGGGAGGTCCAGGCGACGTTGGCGAGGTGGGCGAAGATGCCGTCCAGGCTCTGGCCGTGCGGCGTGACCAGGCGGTGCGACAGCAGGTGCAGGCGCAGGTAGACGTCGTGGGCGTCGACCGGCTTCTCGGCGACGGAGGAGATGACCGTGCGGACCGCGACCACCTCGACGCGGCGGCGGGCGTCCGGGCCGATCGCCTTGGCGGCGCCCTCGCCGAGCAGTTCCACGGCACGCTCGGCCGTCAGCCGCTCGGTGCCGGCGGGACCCGCCTCCTCCACGAGTTCGGGCGCGGGGAACCATGTGTCGAGAACGGTGCCGTCGGCGGCGATCGTGGCGAGGCCGGCGGCAACGGCGCCGGTGGTGCGAGGTGCGGTCGTGTCGGTCATGAGGGAAACCTAACCCGCCCGGCGTCGTACCGGCCAACCGGTCCCCGGGGCGTCTCACCGGCCGGTCCGCGGCCACTCCGACGGCTCACGGGCCGGGCCCGCGTCCCTCCGGCGGGACGGTCCGGGCGACATCCCCGGCGCACACGTCCCGCACCTCCCGGGCCTCTCACCGCCGGACTACGCCTCTCCGGCCGGCTCACCGCGGGATGCTGCGCGCGCCGGCCCCGCCAGCACCCTCGCGAAGACGTCCCGCGCGTACCGCTCCTCGTACGCCGCCCCCGTCAGCAGCACCTGGAGGCACATGCCGTACAGCACGGCCACCAGCGCGCGAGCCGTCACCGTGTCCGTGCGGCGCGCCAGCAGCGCGGTCAGGTCCCGGGACCACTCGGCGGCCACCGGGCGCAGGGCCGGGCGGCGGAGAGCGGCCAGGTAGAGCTCGTACTCCAGCTCCACACCCGTCGGGTCACCGGCCAGCCACTCCCCCAGCAGGGCCGCCAGGTCCGCGGCCAGGTCGGTGTCCGGGTCGGTGAGGCCGCCCCGGGAGGCGACCGCCTCGGCGAAGCCCTCGCCGGCCTGTCGCAGCGCGGCGACCATCAGCTCGTCCAGGGTCGCGAAGTGGTACGTCGTCGAACCCAGCGGGACGTCCGCCTCGGCGGCGACCGAGCGGTGACTCAGCCCGGCGATGCCCTTCGCGCCCACGACGCGGATCGCCGCGTCGACGATCCGCTGGCGCCGTTCGGGGTCGTACCGCCGGGGCATCAGTGCGCGCCTCCCAGGTTGAGCACCACGACCCCGGCGATGATCAGGGACATGCCCGTCGCCTTGGCCGCGGTCATTCCCTCCCCCAGGAACACGATGCCGATCGTGGCGATCGCCGCGGTGCCCGCGCCCGCCCAGATCGCGTACGCCGTGCCGACCGGGACCGTCTTCAGCGTCCGGGCGAGGAGCGTGAAGGAGACCAGGTAGCCGAGCACCGTCAGCAGCGACGGGCCCAGTCTGCTGAATCCCTCGCTGTACTTCATCGCCGTCGTCGCGCCGACCTCGGCCGCAATCGCCGCGGCGAGCATCAGGTATCCCATACGGCCGACGGTACCCCGCGATGTGTACAGGCGTACGCATCACCGCCCCGCGGGCGGCAAGCAGTGAGGCCCCCGGGAGAACCCGCGCTCCTTGGGTTCTCCCGGGGGCCTCCGCACACCCGGCCGGACGGCCGTCAGACGTTGAAGCCCAGCGCGCGCAGCTGCTCGCGCCCGTCGTCCGTGATCTTGTCCGGGCCCCACGGCGGCATCCAGACCCAGTTGATGCGCAGCTCGTTGACGAGGCCCTCGGTGGCGGACTTGGCCTGGTCCTCGATGACGTCCGTCAGCGGACAGGCCGCCGAGGTCAGGGTCATGTCGAGCGTCGCGATGTTCGCGTCGTCGATGTGGATGCCGTAGATCAGTCCGAGGTTGACGACGTCGATGCCCAGCTCGGGGTCGACGACGTCGTACAGCGCCTCACGGACCTCTTCCTCCGAGGCGGGCTTCATCTCAAGGGTCTCGCTCATGCCGTCTTCCTTTCGGCGTCGGCTCCGCCCAGCACCTGGGCCGTCGCGTCCTTCCACGCCATCCAGCTCAGGAGGGCGCACTTCACCCGTGCCGGGTACTTGGAGACCCCGGCGAACGCGACCGCGTCCTCCAGGATCTCCTCCATCGCGTCGTCGGGCTCGATCCGGCCCTTGGACTGCATCAGCTCCAGGAAGGTCTCCTGGACCTTCTTCGCCTCGGCCAGGTCCTTGCCGACGAGGAGGTCGTTCAGCACGGAGGCGGAGGCCTGGCTGATGGAGCAGCCCTGCCCCTCGTAGGAGACGTCCTTGACGGTCGTGCCGTCGTACTTCACGCGCAGCGTGATCTCGTCACCGCAGGTCGGGTTGACGTGATGCACCTCGGCGTCGCCGTCCCGCAAGCCCCGCCCGTGCGGGTTCTTGTAGTGGTCCAGGATGACTTCCTGGTACATCGAATCCAGCTTCACACCAATCAACCTCGCGTCTCTGCCAGCGTCCGCCGCGTGCTCTTCCGGCCGGGGGTCCGGGGGTCGTCCCCGGGACGGCACAGCGCCGTCCGTCCGGCCCCTCAGCCGAAGAAGTTCCGTACGTGCTCCAGGCCGGCGACGAGCGCGTCGATCTCCGCCGGTGTGGAGTACAGATAGAACGACGCTCGCGTGGTCGCAGGAATTCCGTACCTGAGGCAGACCGGGCGGGCGCAGTGGTGGCCGACCCGGACCGCGATGCCCTGCTCGTCGAGGACCTGGCCCACGTCGTGCGGATGGATGTCCCCGAGCGTGAAGGAGATCGCGGCACCGCGGTCCTCGGCCGTCGCCGGGCCGATGATGCGCAGGCCGGGGACGTCCAGGAGCCGCTTCACCGCGTACTCGGTGAGGGCCTGCTCGTGGGCGAGGATCTTGTCCATGCCGATCGAGTTGAGGTAGTCGATCGCCGCGCCCATGCCGACCGCCTGCGCGACCGGCGGGGTGCCCGCCTCGAACTTGTGCGGGGCCGGGGCGTACGTCGACGAGTGCATCGACACGGTCTCGATCATCTCGCCGCCGCCGAGGAACGGAGGCAGGTCCTCGAGCAGTTCCTGGCGGCCCCACAGGACACCGATGCCGGTCGGGCCGCACATCTTGTGGCCGGTGAAGGCCACGAAGTCGGCCTGGAGGGCCTGCACGTCCAGCGGCATGTGCGGCGCGGCCTGGGAGGCGTCGACGCAGACCAGCGCGCCGACTTCCTGGGCGCGGCGCACGATGGCCTCGACCGGGTTGTGCGTGCCGAGGATGTTCGACACCAGCACGAAGGAGACGATCTTCGTCTTCTCCGTGATGACCTCGTCGATGTCGGACAGGTCGAGGCGGCCGTCGTCCGTGAGACCGAACCACCGCAGCTTCGCGCCCGTGCGCTGCGCGAGCAGCTGCCACGGCACGATGTTGGAGTGGTGCTCCATCTCCGTGATGACGATCTCGGTGTCGGAGTCCACGCGGTAGGGCTCGTCGGCCCAGCCCAGCATGTTCGCCACGAGGTTGAGCGACTCCGAGGCGTTCTTGGTGAAGATCACCTCGTCGCGGGAGGGCGCGTTGACGAACTCGGCGACCTTGTCGCGCGCGCCCTCGTACAGCGCCGTGGCCTCCTCGGCGAGCACATGCACACCGCGGTGGACGTTGGCGTTGTAGCGCTCGTAGTACTCGCTCAGGGCGTCCAGCACCTGGCGCGGCTTCTGGCTGGTGGCCGCGTTGTCCAGGTACACGAGCTTCTGACCGTCGTGGACCTGGCGGTCCAGGATGGGGAAGTCCTTGCGGATCGCCTCGGTGTCGAGGAGGCCCGGCAGCTGTGTCACGCGGATGCGCCACCCTTCGCGTAGGCCTCGTAGCCCTCTTCCTCGAGCTTGTCGGCGAGTTCGGCGCCGCCGGACTCGACGATGCGGCCGGCGGAGAAGACGTGCACGTAGTCGGGCTTGATGTAGCGCAGGATGCGCGTGTAGTGCGTGATCAGCAGGGTGCCGACCTCGCCCGTCTCGCGTACCCGGTTCACGCCCTCGGAGACGACGCGCAGGGCGTCGACGTCGAGGCCGGAGTCGGTCTCGTCGAGGATGGCGACCTTCGGCCTGAGGAGCTCCAGCTGGAGGATCTCGTGGCGCTTCTTCTCACCGCCGGAGAAGCCCTCGTTGACGTTGCGCTCGGCGAAGGCCGGGTCCATGTTGAGGCGCTGCATGGCCTCCTTGACCTCCTTGACCCACAGCCGCAGCTTGGGGGCCTCGCCGCGCACGGCGGTGGCGGAGGTGCGCAGGAAGTTCGACACCGACACGCCCGGGACCTCGACCGGGTACTGCATCGCGAGGAACAGGCCGGCGCGGGCGCGCTCGTCGACGGACATCTCCAGGACGTCCTCGCCGTCGAGGGTGACGGTGCCGCCGGTGATCGTGTACTTGGGGTGACCCGCGAGGGAGTAGGCGAGGGTCGACTTGCCGGAGCCGTTCGGGCCCATGATGGCGTGCGTCTCGCCCTGCTTCACGGTGAGGTCGACGCCCTTGAGGATTTCCTTCGTGGCGTTGTCGGCCTCGACGGTGACGTGCAGGTCTCGGATTTCAAGCGTTGCCATGGGTGCCTCAGGACTCCTGGGTGAGGGAGACGAGCACGTCGTCCCCTTCGATCTTTACGGGGTATACGGGGACGGGGCGCGTCGCCGGAAGACTGTCGGGCTTGCCGGACCGGAGGTCGAAGCGCGAGCCGTGCAGCCAGCACTCGATGTGGCAGTCGTCGACCTCGCCCTCGGCGAGTGACACGTTCGCGTGCGAGCAGATGTCGTGGATCGCGAACACCTCGCCCTCGGTCTGCACGATGGACAGCGGCGTGCCGTCGAGTTCCACCCGTTTCGGGGTGTCCTCCTCCAGCTCGCCGAGTCCGCAGGCGCGTACGAAGGTCATGCGACCGACGCCTCCAGCTCCTCCTCGATCTTGGCGAGCAGGCGCTCCTCGATGTCCGGGACACCGATCTGCTGGACCAGTTCGGCGAAGAAGCCGCGCACCACCAGGCGGCGCGCGTCGTGCTCCTTGATGCCGCGGGCCATCAGGTAGAAGAGCTGCTCGTCGTCGAAGCGGCCGGTCGCGGAGGCGTGTCCGGCGCCGACGATCTCGCCCGTCTCGATCTCCAGGTTGGGGACCGAGTCGACTCGGGCGCCGTCGGTCAGCACGAGGTTGCGGTTCATCTCATACGTGTCGGTGCCCTCGGCGGCGGCCTCGATGAGGACGTCGCCGATCCACACGGCGTGGGCGTCGTCGCCCTGCAGGGCGCCCTTGTAGACGACGTGGGACTTGCAGTGCGGGACGTTGTGGTCGACCAGGAGGCGGTGCTCCTGGTGCTGGCCCCGGTCGGTGAAGTACAGGCCGAGCAGCTCGGCCTCGCCGCCGGGACCGGCGTACGTCACGCGCGGGTTCAGCCGGACCAGGTCGCCGCCGAAGGTGACGACGACCGACTTGAAGGAGGCGTCGCGGCCGACGACGGTGTTGTGCTGGCCCACGTGCACGGCCTTGGCGTCCCAGTCCTGGACGGAGACGACGGTCAGCCTGGCGCCGTCGCCGAGGACGTAGTCGACGTTGGCGGCGAGCACCGCGTCACCGGTGTGGTCGATGACGACCACGGCCTCGGCGAACGCGCCCAGCTCGATCACCTGGTGGCCGTAGGCGACACCGCCTTCGCCGTGCACCGCGATGCGGACCGGCTCGGTGAGGACGGTCTCCTTCGGCACGGTCACGACCGAGGCCTTCTCGAAGGCGGAGTACGCCTGCGCGGCGACACGGTCCACCGGGATGCCGGCCCTGCCGAGCCGCGCGTCGTCGCGCCCGACGGTCTCCACGGTGACGCCCTCGGGGGCCCGGATGTCGACCTTCACGCCGGCGCCGTTCGCGGTGGCCGTGCCGTCGTGCAGGCCGCGCAGCCGCTCCAGCGGCGTGAACCGCCACTCCTCCTCGCGGCCGTGCGGGACGGGGAAGTCCGCGACGTCGAAGGACGGGGGCGCGCTCATGCGCGTGGCGACGGTCGACTCCGCGGCCACCGCGATCGAACCCGCGGTGGTGGACCCCCCGGGTGGGGGTCCCCCCGCACGAGCGGAGCCGGGAGTGGGGGAGTTCTGAGCCTCAGCCATGGCTGTCGTAGTGCTCGCTTTCCTTTGCGTACCTGAGTGGCTTGACGGGGCGGCGGGGGCGTCAGCCCACCGAGCCTTCCATCTGCAGCTCGATCAGCCGGTTGAGTTCCAGCGCGTACTCCATGGGCAGTTCCTTGGCGATCGGCTCGACGAAACCGCGCACGATCATCGCCATCGCCTCGAACTCGCTGAGGCCGCGGCTCATCAGGTAGAAGAGCTGGTCCTCGGACACCTTGGAGACGGTCGCCTCGTGGCCCATGGACACGTCGTCCTCGCGGACGTCCACGTACGGGTACGTGTCGGAGCGGGAGACGGTGTCGACGAGCAGCGCGTCGCACAGCACGTTCGACTTGGAGCCGTGGGCGCCCTCGCCGATCTCCACGAGACCGCGGTAGGACGTGCGGCCACCGCCGCGCGCCACCGACTTGGAGACGATGTTGGACGACGTGTTCGGCGCCATGTGGACCATCTTGGAACCGGCGTCCTGGTGCTGGCCCTCGCCCGCGAAGGCGATGGACAGCGTCTCGCCCTTGGCGTGCTCGCCCATCAGGTAGACGGCCGGGTACTTCATCGTCACCTTGGAGCCGATGTTGCCGTCGATCCACTCCATGGTCGCGCCCTCGTACGCCACGGCGCGCTTGGTGACCAGGTTGTAGACGTTGTTCGACCAGTTCTGGATGGTCGTGTAGCGGCAGCGGGCGTTCTTCTTGACGATGATCTCGACCACGGCGCTGTGCAGCGAGTCCGACTTGTAGATCGGTGCCGTGCAGCCCTCGACGTAGTGCACGTAGGCACCCTCGTCGACGATGATCAGGGTCCGCTCGAACTGGCCCATGTTCTCCGTGTTGATGCGGAAGTAGGCCTGGAGCGGGATCTCCACGTGCACGCCCGGCGGCACGTAGATGAAAGAGCCACCCGACCACACGGCGGTGTTCAGGGAGGCGAACTTGTTGTCACCGACCGGGATGACGGTCCCGAAGTACTCCTTGAAGAGCTCCGGGTGCTCCTTCAGCGCGGTGTCGGTGTCGAGGAAGATGACGCCCTGCTCCTCCAGGTCCTCGCGGATCTGGTGGTAGACGACCTCGGACTCGTACTGCGCGGCGACGCCCGCGACGAGGCGCTGCTTCTCCGCCTCCGGGATGCCGAGCTTGTCGTACGTGTTCTTGATGTCCTCGGGCAGTTCCTCCCAGGAAGCGGCCTGCTTCTCGGTGGAGCGCACGAAGTACTTGATGTTGTCGAAGTCGATGCCCGACAGGTCGGAGCCCCAGTTCGGCATGGGCTTCTTCTCGAACAGCCTCAGGCCCTTGAGCCGGAGCTTCGTCATCCACTCCGGCTCGGACTTCTTGTCGGAGATGTCCCGGACGACGTCGTCGTTCAGGCCGCGGCGCGCCGACGCACCGGCCTCGTCCCGGTCGGCCCAGCCGTATTCGTACTTACCCAGGCCCTCGAGCTCGGGGTGGGCAGTCTCCGTGGGGAGAGTCATGCGGGGTTCCTCCCGGCCTTGCTTGCAGATGCGTTACGTGTGGCGTTGGAAAACTCGGGGGGCGGCGGTTTCTTCGACGCCGCGGGGATGAACGTCGTGCAGACGCCGTCGCCGTGCGCGATGGTCGCCAGCCGCTGCACGTGGGTACCGAGCAGCTCGGCGAAGAATTCCGTCTCGGCCTCGCACAGCTGCGGGAACTGCTCGGCCACGTGGGCGACCGGGCAGTGGTGCTGGCAGAGCTGTTCGCCCTGTTGCGGGAGGGGGGCGCTGCGTGCGGCAGCAGCGTACCCGTCCGCGCTGAGAGCCCTGGCGAGGGCTTCGGTGCGCTCGTCGGGCGCGGCGGACTCGACGGCGCTGCGGTACGCCTTCGCCTGGTCGGCGATGCGGGCGCGGGCGAAGGCGGCGACCGCCTGCTCCCCGCCCTCCTGCCGGGCGATCCAGCGCAGGGCGTCCACGGCGAGCGCGTCGTACGACTGGTCGAAGGCGTCGCGGCCGCAGTCGGTGAGCGCGAACACCTTGGCGGGGCGGCCGCGCGTGCGTGCGCCGTAGACCCGCTGCTCACGGGCTTCGACCACGTCGTCGGCGACCAGCGCGTCGAGGTGGCGGCGGACGGCGGCCTGGGTGAGGCGGAGGCGGCCGGCCAGTTCGGCGACGGTGGAGGGGCCGTGGTCCAGGATGGACCGCGCGACTCGGTTGCGCGTCGAACGCTCTCCGGTCGCCAGCTCCTCCTGCGGGGCCCCCGTGGGGGTCTCCCGAGCCTCACCGACGTTTTTCACAACGCCATTGTTGCGTAATTCCGCGGAGCGTGACAAGCCGCGCCCCGGGTGCCCCGGGTGCCCTGCGTCACTTAGGTATACCTAAGGTGACCTGCGGCGACGATCTCTGACCGGTCACACCGTACGCCGCCGGCGCGCGGCCGCTCCCGGTGGCGTACGTGGTGGGGGCGCGTGGGCGTACGCGGAGCGCGGACTTCCGGCGGGTCGGCCCGTGCGGAGGAACTCCCCAACCCGCCGGTTCGGGGGCCCGCACGCGTCCCTAGACTCAGGACCCATGCGAAGCGAGCCCGTGGTCCAGGTCCAGGCCCTGGTGAAGCGGTACGGAACGAAGACCGCGGTGGACGGCCTCGACCTGGTGGCCCGTACGGGCGTCACCGCCGTGCTCGGCCCCAACGGGGCGGGCAAGACGACCACGGTCGAGACCTGCGAGGGCTACCGGCGGCCGGACGGCGGCACGGTGCGGGTCCTGGGCCTCGACCCGGTGCGGCAGGCCGCCGGACTCCGCCCCCGGATCGGCGTGATGCTCCAGTCCGGCGGCGTCTACTCCGGCGCGCGGGCCGACGAGATGCTGCGGCACGTCGCCAGGCTGCACGCCCACCCGCTCCACGTGGACGCGCTGATCGAGCGCCTCGGGCTCGGCTCCTGCGGCCGCACGGCCTACCGGCGGCTGTCCGGCGGGCAGCAGCAGCGGCTCGCGCTCGCCATGGCCGTCGTCGGCCGGCCCGAGCTGGTGTTCCTCGACGAGCCGACCGCCGGACTCGACCCGCAGGCCCGCCGCGCCACCTGGGACCTCGTACGGGACCTGCGCGCCGACGGCGTCTCCGTGATCCTCACCACGCACTACATGGACGAGGCGGAGGAGCTCGCCGACGACGTCGCGATCATCGACTCCGGCCGGGTCGTCGCCCAGGGCTCACCCGAGGAGCTGTGCCGCGGGGGCGCCGAGAACACCCTGCGTTTCACCGGCCGCCCCGGCCTCGACGTCGGCTCCCTGCTCAAGGCGCTGCCCCCGGACACCGCCGCCGCCGAGCTGACACCGGGCTCGTACCGGGTCGTCGGCATGGTCGACCCCCAGCTGCTGGCGACGGTCACCTCGTGGTGCGCCCAGCACGGCGTGATGCCGGACCGCATCTCGGTCGAACGGCACACCCTCGAAGACGTGTTCCTGGAGCTCACCGGCAAGGAGTTGCGCTCGTGACCGCCACCCCCAGTTCCCCCGGCACCACCGCCGCACCTGGCGGCACCACCGGCACCACCGGCACCACCGGCACCACCGGCACCACCGGCACCACCGGCACCACCGGCACCGGCCAGTACGCGCCGCGTCCCGGGGCTGCGCCGCTCTCCCGGATGATCGCCGCGCAGGCCGCGCTGGAGACGCGGATGCTGCTGCGCAACGGCGAGCAACTGCTGCTGACCGTCGTGATCCCGGCGCTGCTGCTGGTCCTGTTCAGCACGGTCGACGTCGTCGACACCGGCTCCGGCGAGGCCGTCGACTTCCTCACACCCGGTGTGCTCGCGCTCGCCGTGATGTCGACCGCGTTCACCGGGCAGGCCATCGCGACCGGCTTCGAGCGCCGCTACGGCGTACTGAAGCGGCTCGCCGCCTCGCCGCTGCCCCGCTGGGCCCTGATGACCGCCAAGACGGCGTCCGTGCTGGTCACCGAGGTGCTGCAGGTCGTGCTACTGACGGTGATCGCGTTCGCGCTGGGCTGGTCGCCGCACGGCGACCCGTTCGCGGTACTGCTCCTGCTGGTTCTCGGCACCGCGGCGTTCTCCGGGCTCGGGCTGCTGATGGCGGGCACTCTCAAGGCGGAGGCGACGCTGGCCGCCGCGAACCTGGTGTTCCTGCTGCTGCTCGTCGGCGGCGGCGTGATCGTGCCGCTGGACAGGTTCCCCGCCGGTGCGCAGGACGTCCTCGGTCTGCTGCCGATCTCGGCGCTGTCCGACGGCCTGCGGGACGTCCTGCAGCACGGGGCGGGCATGCCCTGGGGCACCCTCGCGATCCTGGCGGTGTGGGCGGTCGCGGGGCTCGCCGCCGCCGGGAGGTTCTTCCGCTGGGAGTAGCCGGCCGCCCCGCCTTCCGCACGCCGACCGGGGAGCGACCCTCGCGAAAGCGTGCAGAAACGGGCGGCCTACCATGGTGCGCGTGCCGAACGTGACCCGCGACGACGCCCTGGCGGCCGTACGCAACCCTCTCGCCTTCATCGCCGAACGCTGGACCCCGGCCCCCCGGACGGTTCGGCGGGCGGCCCTCTCCGCACTCGTCATGGCGGTGATCATCGTGGTCACCGGCGGTGCCGTACGGCTGACGGGCTCCGGCCTCGGCTGCCCGACCTGGCCCAAGTGCACCTCCGACTCGCTCACCGCGACCGGCGCGATGGGCATCCACGGCGCCATCGAGTTCGGCAACCGCATGCTGACGTACGTCCTGTGCGCCGCCGTCGGCTGGGCCATCGTCGCCGCGCGCTCCGAGAAGCCGTACCGGCGCTCCCTGACCCGGCTGGGCTGGGCCCAGTTCTGGATCGTGATGAGCAACGCGGTCCTCGGCGGCATCGTCGTCCTGGTCGGGCTGAACCCCTACACGGTCGCGGCGCACTTCGTGGCGACCTCGGCGCTGATCGCGGTCGCCACGGTGATGTGGCAGCGCGCCCGGGAGGGCGACGCGCCGCCGCGTCCGCTGGTCGGTACGGCGATCCAGCAGCTGGTGTGGGTCCTGGTCGGCGCGAGCACGCTGCTGATCCTGGCCGGCACGGTCGTCACCGGCGCGGGTCCGCACGCGGGCGACTCCAGCGAGGTCGAGCGGATGCCGGTCGACTGGGAGACGGTCACGAAGGCGCACGCCGTGCTGGCGTGGATCGTGGTGACGCTGGCGTTCGCCCTGTGGTTCGTGCTGAAGGCGGTGGACGCCCCGCACGGCCCGCTCGGCCGGACCCGCGAACTGTTCCTGGTGCTCCTCGCCCAGGGCGCCCTGGGCTACGTCCAGTACTTCACCGACCTGCCCGAGCTGCTGGTGGGCCTGCACATGCTCGGCTCCGCCGTCATCTGGATCGCGGTGCTGCGGGTGCTGCTGTCACTGCGCGAGCGTCCCGCGACGAGCGCCGGGCTGCCGAACCCGTCGGCCGAGGCCACCCTGACGACCGCCTGAGCGGAGACCGGCCGGCGCCGCCCCGGCACCTTCCGCTACCGCTGGTCCAGCCCGTACACCCGCCGGGCGTTCCCCGACGCGATCAGGCCGGCCACTCGTTCCGCGTCGGCCAGGGACCACGCGCCCTCGACCACCCAGTTGCCCAGCACCCGCCCGAGGGCCTCGCGGAACAGACGGGCACCCACCACGTGCAGCTCGGGCAGCCCGTGGGCGCCGCTGGAGAAGAGGATCTTGCCGAACGGGGCCAGCTCGAGGATCTCCGCGAGGACGGTCGCGGCCCTCGCCCCGGTGCGCACCAGGGCGGCGCCCGAGTCGGTGTAGACGTGCGGGAACACCCCGGCGAGGTGGGCGGCGTGCCGGTGGTAGGGGTAGCCGTGCAGCAGCACCAGGTCGGTGCCGAGCCCGGCGGTCGCCCGGACGAAGTCGGTGAGCAGCACCGGGTCGGTGCGGTCGATCCTCAGGCCCGGCTCGCCGAGCCCCGCATGCAGTTGGAGGGGCCGGCCGGAGGCGACCGCGATCCACAGCAGGTGTCGCAGCAGCACCGGGTCGCTCAGCTCGCCGCCGACCCGGCGGGCGGCGAGCCAGCGCGCGGCGGCGTCCCGCACCTCCCCCGGGCCCGGCGGCTCGGGCGCGACCGCGAGACCGTGCCGAACGCCCGCGACGGACGTGAAGGCGACAGCGTGTGCCGCGGCGGCGTGCACCGACTCGGCGAGGTTGGCGAGGAAGGACTCGACGGTGCCGGAGGTGTCGGCGACCTGCTCGGCCAGCTGCTCCAGGCGCACGACCTCGTGGGCCTCGGCGGCTCCCGCGGAGGCCATCTCGTCGGGCCCGGTGAGGTCGTCGGGCAGTCCGGTGTCGACGAGGTACGTGGTGATGCCGCTGCCGCGCAGCAGCCTGCGGCCCACCTCCGGCGCGCCGAGTTCGCGGCGCCGGGCCAGGTAGCGGGCGGGCGGGCAGTGCGGCTCCAGTCCGAGCAGCGGCGGGCACCAGCGGCGTACCGCGAAGCCGGTCTGGGTGTCGAACAGGGTGGTGCCCGGCGCGGGCTGTCCCTCGGTGCGGGACAGCCGGGCCTCGAAGGTGCCGAGGCCCAGCTCCGTCCGCACCACGCCGTGGCAGTACTGGTCCACGAGGGACGGCGTCTCGATCATCCGGGCTCCCCGTGGCTGGACCGTGCCGCGTCGAACGGCTTCCTACGGTCCTAACGGGTGAACGGGCGATCAGGTGTTGCTCTTGCCGCCCACCTGGATGCCCGCCATGCGGGACCACTCGTACGGCCCGGTCCTGACCCTGGCCGCGAACTCGCCGTCGAAGTCCTCGTGGACGGTGATGCCGGACTTCTCGACGGCCTGCCGGGCGATCCCGGTGGGTGCCACGATGTCGCCCCAGCCGCCGTCCGCGCCGACGAGCACGATCCGGGAGCCGCGCTCCCCGAGGTACGCCACCTGGCCCTCGGCCCCGCCGTGCGCCTTGGCGAAGGCGCCGATCCGGCGGGCGACCCTGGCCACCCGGCGCTGTTCCCTGGCGTCCTGCCGGGCGCCGCCGTCGCCTTCGTCAACCTGCTTGGTGTCTGCCATGGCCAGGATGCTACCCACGGGTAGGCCAAACGGCGACGGGCGGGGGTGAGTGGCTTTGGCCACGCACCCCCGCCCGCGCGGGAATCAGGGGGGTTCAGCTCAGGAACGGATCCACCGCGATCGCCAGGAAGACGATCGACACGTAGGTGATGGACCAGTGGAACAGGCGCATCTCCTTGAGCTTCGCGCCGGTCACCTCGGCCTTGGCGCGGTTCTGCAGCCCGTGCGCCTCCCACAGCCAGAAGCCGCCGGCCAGCAGGGCGACGGCCGTGTAGAACCAGCCGGTGTAGCCGAGCGGCGTCAGCAGCAGCGACACGCCGACCATCACCCAGCTGTAGAGGACGATCTGGCGGGCGACGACCTTGTTGGAGGCGACGACCGGGAGCATCGGCACGCCCACGCGCGCGTAGTCGTCACGGACCTTCATGGACAGCGGCCAGTAGTGCGGCGGCGTCCAGAAGAACATGACGAGGAAGAGGATGACCGGCGCCCACGCCATGGAGTTCGTGACGGACGACCAGCCGATCAGCACCGGCATGCAGCCGGCGATGCCGCCCCAGACGATGTTCTGCGAGGTGCGGCGCTTGAGGATCATCGTGTAGACGACGACGTAGAAGAGGAGGGCGCCGAGGGCGAGCCAGGCCGAGAGCCAGTTGACGGTGAGGCCGAACAGCAGGGTGGAGACGACCGCCAGGGCGATGCCGAAGACGAGGGCCTCGGCGGGGCTGACCATGCCGGTGACGATCGGGCGCCGGGAGGTGCGGTCCATGAGCGCGTCGATGTCACGGTCGATGTACATGTTCAGCGCGTTGGCGCCGCCCGCGGAGAGGTAGCCGCCGAGGCAGGTGAGCAGCACGAGGCCGAGGTCGGGCACGCCCCGCTGCGCGAGGAACATCACCGGAACGGTGGTGATGAGCAGCAGTTCGATGATCCGCGGCTTCGTGAGAGCCACGAAGCCCATGACACGGGCCCCGAACGGCCGGTGGACCGGGCTTTGGCTCGCACCGATTACCCCCGCTGGACGGGATTCAACGGCCGTCACGCACACCCCTAAGAGACATCCCAGCGGGCCGGCCGGTGTGAATTCCGGGTGAAGGCCCGCGCGTACCACGCCACTGTAGACGTTGCCCACACCTGGATCTCCGCGGGGGTCGGTCGTGTTGGCGGGCCCGCTCGCAGGGGGGTGTCGTGTCCTGGCCGGGGCGCCCTCCGAAGGGCGTTCCGGCGCTCGATCGAGCGCTCGTTCGGCCGCCTCCGGATGCGGATGCCGAATATCGAACAGGCCTGGTCGAGAGCGCCTTGCAAAGGGGACCGGCAGTCTGGAATGGACCGAAAAATCGTACGCGCTTCGGGGGTAGGCTCGGCTGCGTCCGGCCATTGCCCAGCAGTACGCCGGCAGCCGGTGGGCGTCACGTGCACCGGCATCCGACATGTGGAGAGGAGCCCTGACTCAGGGTGAGCACCAAGCCGACCACCACAGACCTCGACTGGACCGAGCTGGACCAGCGGGCCGTCGACACCGCGCGCGTCCTGGCCGCCGATGCCGTACAGAAGGTCGGCAACGGCCATCCCGGTACGGCGATGAGCCTGGCCCCCGCCGCCTACACCCTCTTCCAGAAGGTGATGCGGCACGACCCGGCGGACGCCGACTGGGTCGGACGCGACCGCTTCGTGCTGTCCGCCGGCCACTCGTCCCTGACCCTCTACACCCAGCTGTACCTGGCCGGTTTCGGTCTTGAGCTGGATGATCTGAAGGCTTTCCGGACCTGGGGCTCGAAGACCCCCGGCCACCCGGAGTACGGCCACACCACGGGCGTGGAGACGACCACCGGCCCGCTGGGCCAGGGTGTCGCCAACGCGGTCGGCATGGCGATGGCCGCCCGCTACGAGCGCGGCCTGTTCGACCCGGAGGCGGCCGAGGGCACCTCCCCGTTCGACCACTTCGTCTTCTGCGTCGCCGGTGACGGCTGCCTGCAGGAGGGCATCTCCGCGGAGGCGTCCTCGCTGGCCGGGCACCAGAAGCTCGGCAACCTGGTGCTTCTGTGGGACGACAACCACATCTCCATCGAGGGCGACACGGAGACGGCCGTCTCGGAGGACGTCGTCAAGCGGTACGAGGCGTACGGCTGGCACGTGCAGCGCGTCGCGCCGCAGGAGAACGGCGACCTGGACCCGGTGGCGATCCATGCCGCGGTCGAGGAGGCCAAGACCGTCACGGACCGGCCGTCGTTCATCGCGATGCGTTCGATCATCGCCTGGCCCGCTCCGAACGCGCAGAACACCGAGGCCGCCCACGGCTCGGCGCTCGGCGACGACGAGGTGGCCGCCACCAAGCGCGTCCTCGGCTTCGACCCTGAGCAGACCTTCGAGGTGTCCGAGGAGGTCCTCGCGCACACCCGTGGCGCGCTGGAGCGCGGCCGTGCGGCGCGGGCCGAGTGGGAGAAGTCGTTCCGGGCGTGGCGCGCCGCGAACCCGGAGCGGGCCGCCGAGTTCGACCGGGTCGCCGCGGGCGAGCTGCCCAAGGGCTGGGAGGACACGCTCCCGGTCTTCGAGCCGGGCAAGGCGGTCGCCACGCGTGCCGCGTCCGGCAAGGTCCTGCAGGCGCTCGGCGCGGTGATCCCGGAGCTGTGGGGCGGCTCGGCCGACCTGGCGGGCTCCAACAACACCACCATCGACAAGACGAGCTCCTTCCTTCCGGCGGGCAACCCGATGCCGGAGGCGGACCCGTACGGCCGCACCATCCACTTCGGCATCCGCGAGCACGCCATGGCCGCGGAGATGAACGGCATCGCGCTGCACGGCAACACCCGGATCTACGGCGGCACCTTCCTGGTGTTCTCCGACTACATGCGCAACGCGGTGCGGCTGTCCGCGCTGATGCACCTGCCGGTGACGTACGTGTGGACGCACGACTCCATCGGTCTCGGCGAGGACGGCCCGACCCACCAGCCGGTGGAGCACCTGGCCTCGCTGCGCGCCATCCCCGGTCTGAACGTGGTGCGCCCGGCCGACGCGAACGAGACGGCGACCGCCTGGCGCGAGATCCTGCGCCGCTGGACGAAGGAGTTCGGCAAGGGCGCCCCGCACGGCCTGGCGCTGACCCGGCAGGGCGTGCCGACGTACGCGCCGAACGAGGACGCGGCCAAGGGCGGCTACGTGCTGTTCGAGGCGGAGGGCGGCGCGCCGGAGGTCGTCCTGATCGCCACCGGTTCCGAGGTGCACGTGGCGGTGGAGGCGCGGGAGCAGTTGCAGGCGGCGGGCACGCCGACGCGTGTGGTGTCGATGCCGTCCGTGGAGTGGTTCGAGGAGCAGGACCAGGGGTACCGGGACAGCGTCCTGCCGCCGTCGGTGAAGGCGCGCGTGGCGGTCGAGGCCGGTATCGGTCTGACGTGGCACAAGTACGTGGGGGACGCGGGCCGCATCGTCTCCCTGGAGCACTTCGGTGCGTCCGCCGACGGCAAGGTGCTGTTCCGCGAGTTCGGCTTCACCGCCGAGAACGTGGCCGCCGTGGCGCGGGAATCACTCGCCGCCGCCCGGCGCTGACGCTCACATACGACACGTAGGAGATGGAATTTCCATGACAGACGCACTCAAGCGCCTCTCCGAGGAGGGCGTCGCGATCTGGCTGGACGACCTGTCGCGCAAGCGGATCACGTCCGGCAACCTGGCCGAGCTGATCGACCAGCAGCACGTCGTGGGCGTCACCACCAACCCGTCGATCTTCCAGAAGGCGATCTCGGAGGGCCACGGCTACGACCAGCAGCTCACCGACCTCGCCGCGCGCAGGGTCACGGTCGAAGAGGCCGTCCGCATGATCACGACGGCGGACGTCCGGGACGCCGCCGACATCCTGCGCCCGGTGTTCGACGCGACCGGCGGACAGGACGGCCGGGTCTCCATCGAGGTGGACCCGCGTCTGGCGCACCACACGCGGGCGACCGTCGCCGAGGCCAGGCAGCTGGCGTGGCTGGTGGACCGGCCGAACACGCTCATCAAGATCCCGGCGACCCGGGCGGGTCTGCCGGCGATCACCGAGGTGATCGGCCACGGCATCAGCGTCAACGTCACGCTGATCTTCTCCCTCGAGCGCTACCGCGAGGTCATGGACGCGTTCCTGTCCGGCCTGGAGAAGGCCAGGGAGCGTGGCCTGGACCTGTCGCAGATCCACTCCGTGGCGTCCTTCTTCGTGTCCCGCGTGGACACCGAGATCGACAAGCGGCTCGACGCGCTCGGCACGGACGAGGCGAAGGCGCTGCGCGGCAAGGCCGCCGTCGCCAACGCGCGCCTGGCCTACGAGGCGTACGAGGGTGTCTTCTCCTCGGAGCGCTGGTCGGTGCTGGAGAACGCGGGCGCGAACCGGCAGCGTCCGCTGTGGGCGTCCACGGGCGTGAAGGACCCGGCGTACAAGGACACCATGTACGTCACCGACCTGGTGGCGCCGAACACGGTGAACACCATGCCGGAAGCCACCCTGGAGGCCACCGGGGACCACGGTGAGATCACCGGGAACACGGTCGCCGGGACCTACGAGCAGGCCCGCGCCGACCTGGACGCGGTCGAGGCGCTCGGCATCGCGTACGACGACGTGGTGCTGCTCCTCGAGGAAGAGGGCATCGAGAAGTTCGAGTCGTCCTGGAACGACCTGCTGAAGTCGACCGAGGCCGAGCTCCAGCGCCTCGCCCCGTCGGAGGGCTGAGATCTTGCCCCCCGTTTCCGGTTCCGGAGCGAACCCGCTTCGTGACCCCTCGGACCGACGGCTCCCGCGGATCGCGGGGCCGTCGGGCCTGGTCATCTTCGGCGTCACGGGCGACCTGTCCCGCAAGAAGCTGATGCCCGCGGTGTACGACCTCGCCAACCGGGGTCTGCTGCCGCCGGGGTTCTCCCTCGTCGGTTTCGCGCGCCGCGAGTGGCAGCACGAGGACTTCGCGCAGGAGGTCCACGACGCCGTCAAGGAGCACGCGCGCACGCCCTTCCGCGAGGAGGTCTGGCAGCAGCTCGTCCAGGGCATGCGCTTCGTGCAGGGCACGTTCGACGACGACGACGCCTTCGAGCGGCTGCGCGCCACGATCGACGAGCTGGACAAGGCACAGGGCACGGGCGGCAACTTCGCCTTCTACCTGTCGGTGCCGCCGCGGTCCTTCCCGGTGGTCATCCAGCAGCTGAAGAAGCACGGGCTGGCCGACCAGACGGGCGGTTCCTGGCGGCGCGCGGTGATCGAGAAGCCGTTCGGGCACGACCTGAGGTCGGCCGAGGAGCTCAACCGGGTCGTCCACGAGGTCTTCGCCCCGGACCAGGTCTTCCGCATCGACCACTATCTGGGCAAGGAGACCGTCCAGAACATCCTGGCGCTGCGGTTCGCCAACACGATGTTCGAGCCGATCTGGAACCGGTCCTTCGTGGACCACGTGCAGATCACCATGGCCGAGGACATCGGCATCGGCGGGCGGGCGGGCTACTACGACGGTATCGGCGCCGCCCGCGACGTCATCCAGAACCACCTGCTCCAGCTGCTCGCGCTGACCGCGATGGAGGAGCCCGCCTCCTTCGACGCGGACGCGCTGGCCGCGGAGAAGACCAAGGTGCTCGGTGCGGTGCGGCTGCCGAAGGACCTCGGGCGCGACACGGTGCGCGGACAGTACGCGGCCGGCTGGCAGGGCGGCGCGAAGGCGGTGGGCTATCTCGACGAGGAGGGCATCGACCCTGCGTCGAAGACCGACACGTACGCCGCGATCAAGGTGGGCATCGACAACCGCCGCTGGGCGGGCATCCCCTTCTACTTGCGCACCGGCAAGCGGCTGGGCCGGCGGGTCACGGAGATCGCGGTCGTCTTCCAGCGCGCCCCGCACTCCCCCTTCGACACGACGGCGACGGAGGAGCTCGGCCAGAACGCGATCGTGATCCGCGTCCAGCCCGACGAGGGCGTCACGGTCCGCTTCGGATCGAAGGTCCCCGGTACGTCCATGGAGATCCGGGACGTGTCGATGGACTTCGCGTACGGCGAGTCGTTCACGGAGTCCAGCCCGGAGGCGTACGAGCGGCTGATCCTGGACGTGCTGCTCGGCGACTCGAACCTCTTCCCGCGCACCGAGGAGGTCGAGCTGTCCTGGAAGATCCTCGACCCGATCGAGGAGTACTGGGACACGCACGGCAAGCCCGCCCAGTACCCGGCCGGCACCTGGGGCCCCGTCGAGGCGGACGACATGCTCGAGCGAGACGGACGGAGCTGGCGCCGGCCATGAAGACGGACCTCACGGACACCACGGCCGGCAAGATCAACAAGGCGCTGGTGCAGGGCCGCCGCGCCCTCGGCACGCCGGCCGTCGGCATGGTCCTCACGCTGGTCATCGTGACGGACGAGGAGAACGCCTACGACGCGCTGAAGGCCGCGAACGAGGCGTCCCGCGAGCATCCGTCGCGCACCCTCGTGGTCGTCCGGCGCGTCTCGCGCACGCCCCGCGACCGCACCCGCTCGCGGCTGGACGCCGAGGTACGGGTCGGCGCGGACGCGGGCACCGGCGAGACGGTCGTACTGCGGCTGTACGGCGACGTCGTCGGCCACGCCCAGTCGGTGGTGCTGCCGCTGCTGCTGCCGGACGCCCCCGTGGTGGTCTGGTGGCCGGTGGACGCCCCGCTCGACCCGGCGAGCGACCCGCTCGGCGCGCTGGCGCAGCGCCGGGTCACCGACAGCTACGCCTCCGAGCAGCCGGTACGGGACCTCGTGGCCCGCGCCGAGTCGTACACGCCCGGCGACACCGACCTGTCCTGGACCCGGATCACGCCCTGGCGTTCGATGCTGGCGGCGGCGCTCGACCAGGTCGTCTGCGAGGTGCGGGGCGTCGAGGTGGAGGGCGAGGAGTTCAACCCGAGCTGCGAACTGCTCGCGATGTGGCTCGCGGACCGGCTCGGCGTGCCCGTGCGGCGCTCGCTGTCGGACGGGCCGGGGCTGACCGCGGTCCGGATGGACACCGACTGCGGGCCGATCGTGCTGGACCGGGCGGACGGCTCCCTGGCGACCCTGTCCATCGAGGGCCAGCCGGCCCGCGCGGTGGCGCTGAAGCGGCGGGAGACGGCCGAGCTGATCGCGGAGGAGCTGCGGCGGCTCGACCCGGACGACACGTACGCCTCGGCGCTGCGCTACGGCGTGGACCGGCTGAACGCACCGGGTGCGGTGGGCGACGGCACTCCGTCGGCGGACCGTCCCGAGGTGACCGGCGACGCCCCCGCGGCCGTCGAGGCGCCCGTGGAGACGGCCGCGAAGGCTCCCGCCAGGCGTGCGGCGGCCAAGAGGGCACCGGCGAGGAAGGCGGCGGCGAAATGAGCACGGCACCTCAGCTGGTCGTGCACCGCGACAAGGAGCTGATGGCCCGGGCCGCGGCGGCCCGGCTGATCACCAGGATCGTGGACGCGCAGGCCTCCCGGGGTTCGGCTTCCGTGGTGCTGACGGGCGGGCGCAACGGCAACGGCGTGCTGGCGGCGCTGTCCGAGGCGCCGGCCCGTGACGCGGTCGACTGGGGCCGGCTGGACCTGTGGTGGGGCGACGAGCGGTTCCTGCCGGAGGGTGATCCGGAGCGCAATGTCACGCAGGCCCGCGCGGCGCTGCTCGACTCGGTGCCGCTCGACCCGAAGCGGGTGCACCCGATGCCGGCGTCGGACGGCCCGTACGGTTCCGACGTGGACGCGGCGGCCGCGGCGTACGCGGAGGAGCTGGCCGCCTCGGCCGGCCCCGGGAACCATGGCGCGGTCCCGGTGTTCGACGTGCTGATGCTGGGCGTCGGTCCCGACACGCATGTGGCGTCGCTGTTCCCGGAGCTGCCCGCGGTGCGGGAGACGGAGCGGACGGTGGTCGGGGTGCACGGCGCGCCGAAGCCGCCGCCGACCCGGGTGACGCTGACGCTCCCGGCGATCCGCGCGGCCCGCGAGGTGTGGCTGCTGGCCGCCGGTGAGGACAAGGCGGAGGCGGCGGCGATCGCCCTGTCGGGCGCCGGGGAGATCCAGGCGCCGGCGGCGGGGGCGTACGGGCGCGGCCGCACCCTGTGGCTGCTGGACGCGGGCGCGGCCTCGCGGTTGCCGCGGGCGCTGTATCCGCCGGCGACGTCGTGAGGACCTGGGTCGAGAACCGGGGATGACCTGAGTCACGGGCGCACCACTGGGGTGGCGGGAACACTTCCGTCGCCCCAGTGCCGTACCGGGGGCTCGAATGCGCCGGGTCCGTGTGGCTGGAAATCTGACTGTCTGTCACCTCGCGCGCCGGCGGCCCCGCTTCCGGGTGGGTGACGCGCGCGGCGGAATGTGTTCGCACCGCTCGCGGAGCATACGCTCCGGGGCGTAACAGACCTCGGAAGCAAGGGAGCTGACGATGCCGGCAGCAGTGGTGGTCGGTGCGGGGCCAGGAATCGGCACATCGGTCGCGGAACGGTTCGCTCGGGAAGGTTTCTCCGTGGCCGTGATCGCACGCCGCCGGAGCACCGTGGAACGGTCCGCCGCGACCGTCGGGCACAGCGGGCGCACGGTCCTGCCGCTGACCGCCGACAGCACGGACGAGGCGGCGCTGCGCGACGCGCTGAGCACGGCGGCGTCGGAACTGGGGCCGATCGAGACGGCCGTGTACAACGCCGCTCTCATCCGTCCCGACGCTCCGGGCGAGCTCGGCGTCCGGGGACAACTGGACGCCTGGGCCGTCAACGTGGTCGGAGCGCTGACCATGGCCGCCCACGTCGCTCCGGACATGGCCGCGCGGGGACACGGATCGATCCTGGTCACCGGCGGCATGCCACGCCCCGACCCGGCCTACGTCAGCCTGGGGCTCGGCAAGGCCGGTGTGCGGGCGCTGGTCGGCCTGCTCGACGCGCACTACGGTCCCGCCGGTGTCCACGTGGCCTCGGTGACGGTGCCCGGGGCGGTCGCGCCCGGCACGGCCTGCGACCCCGACGACATCGCGGAGCACTACTGGCGGCTTCACTCCCAGCCCCGGGAGGCGTGGGAGCACGAAGTCGTGCACGGCGGTGTGCCCGTTCCGTAGAGAATCGGCCACCGGGTCACGCCCACGACGTCAAGGGCGGCTTTTCGGCCCTTTCCGACACGGTGCGGCCGGCGTCCCCGCCTCGTCCGTCCGGGCATGGACACCGGCCGCCCGGTTTCTTTGCATGGGCGCACCGGTGCGCTCATTGTCCGTGAAATACCGGGCCGCGGTACACACGACGAGCGATCACTACGCAGAGTAAGTTGATTACCTCTTTAGCATGGCGTAAACGTCACTGACAACCCGGCGGGGCGCTGGAACAGAATGCCGAACGGAATCTGTTCCTACCCGTTTGCACGGCATGAGGAAAGGAGATTTCATGCCCCGCTCAAGACGAGGTGGAAGCATACCCGGGCCGGTTCCGGGACACCAATCATGACTTCCGGGCAGACCGACTCGCCGACCGCAGTGCGGGCGCTCCGCGCACCAGATTCCCGCCCGCGTCAGAGCTTCCACGCCTGGGGAAAAATGGTGGACGACGCCTGCGGGCCCCTGCACGTCTACCGGACGGAGCCGGGCGAGTTCCGGGGAGCGATCTCCGCCGGTACTTTCGGCACCGTCCAGCTCGCCTCCATCGAAGCCGGGCCGCACTCCGTCGAACGCACCGAACGCCTCGCCCGCCGGGCCGAGTTCACGCCGCTGCACCTCACCTGCGTCCTGGACGGCGAAGTGCGGGTGAGCCAGGGCGGGCGCACGGCCGTCGTCCGGGCCGGCAGTCTGTTCTCCTACGACGGCTCCCACCCCTTCCGCATGTCCATGCGATGGCCGATCCACATGGTCAGCGTGAAGTTCGACCATCGCCTGGTCGACCTCAGGGCCAGACTCGAACACCCGCTGTGGGCGGCCACCTGGTGCGGCACACAGGGGGCGAGTGTGCTGCTGGCGGGACTCCTGCGCACCGCGGCGCCGCACATCGCCGACTTCGACCGGACGGTGGCGGACCAGCTGGGCAGCAGTCTGGCCAGTCTGGTCACGGCCGTGTGCGCGGAGAAGCTGGGGGCGGCGGGCGCCGGCCCCGCCGCGGCCCGCCGGGCCCTCCTGCACCGCATCAAGATGTTCGCGCGTGCCCGTCTGAACTCCTCCGACCTGTGCCCCAGCATGCTGGCGCGGAGCCACAACATCTCACTGCGGTACCTGCAGCTGCTCTTCCAGGAGGAGAACACCAGCCCCGCCCTGTGGATCCGCGACCAGCGACTGGAGCGCTGCCGCGACGACCTGGCCGACCCCCGCACCGCCCACCTCACGGTCGCCAACGTCGCCGAACGGTGGGGGCTGGACAGCGCCTCGCACTTCAGCAAGCTCTTCCGGGAACGCTATGGGCTGACGCCGCGGGAGTGGCGACGGCAGTCCCTGCTGTCGCGCACGTAGACAACGGCCGGCCCCGTTCGCGCGGGGGACCCCGCCGGGGGCGTTCCGGCGTCCGGCGGGCACACGCGCCGGACACCACCGGCTCCCGCTCCCGCGCTCAGGTGCCGGACACCCCGCCCGGATACCACCGGTGCCCCCGCCGGGGGCGCTCCCGTCCCACCCCCTCGCATCCGGCCGGTGGCCCGCCACGGCCACCGCGCCCGCCGTGCGCGAATCCGTCATCCGGTATGCGTGCACACGCCAGGGACGCCCCGCATACGTCACAAGAATGTACCCGTACTTTCGCACGTACGTATTCCGGTTCACCAGACGGCGCGAACGACTTCCACGCACCGTCCCCTTATCGATTTCAGTTTTCGGTTCTGGAATGCGGCGGCCACCGAAAGAACACCACCCTGGAAGGGAAACGGGGGTTCACGCATGCCGATTCCAACAGGCATGGGAATAGTCGGAGGGGGCGCCTCCGCAGTATGTCTGCTCGATGCGCTGAGCCGGCACGAAGACGTCCCGGGCTCAGTAACCGTATTCGACCCGTCCCCGCATCTCTGGCGGGGCCGCGCCTATCAACCGGACTCGGCGGTCCTGCGGGTGAATGCCCCGCCCGAGGACATGACGGTGCACGCCGCAGACCCGGACCACTTCACTCGCTGGCTGCAGACGCGCGCGGTCCTGCTGGACCCGCACAAGGACCACGTGGACGCGCGGGCGGGCATCGCGTTTCCGCCACGGGCCGTCTACGGCGACTATCTCGAACAGTGCGCCCGCGGCGCACTGAGCCGGCTGGCGGCCCGGGGCTGCCGCATCCGGCTCGTGCGCGAGGCCGTCACCGATCTGGCCCGCGAGGGCGGCCTTCTCGTCGCCCGCACCGCCGACGACCAGGCCTCTTGCACCCTGGACCAGGTGGTGTTGTGCGTCGGCACCGGGCCGCCGGCCGATCCGTACGGATTGACCGGCGTGCCGCGTTTCATCGCCGATCCCTACCCGGTGGTGTGGCGGCTGGCCGGAATCGGCGCGCGCGACCGGGTGGTCGTGCTGGGCAGCGGGCTGACCGCGGTGGACGTGGTGCTGTCCCTCACCGCCGCCGGACACACCGGGAACGTCGTCATGGCGTCCCGGCGCGGCGTCCTGCCCGGTGTCCGGCAGCAGCCGATCGAGCACGAGCTGCGGTTCTTCACCGCGGCGCGCTTCCGCGCGCAGTCGGCGCGCGGCGAGCGGCTGGCGCTGGAGGACGCCGTGGCCCTCATGCGGACCGAGCTGACGGCCGCCGGCTCCAGCCTCGGCACCGTGCTGCGGGAGATCGGCCCGGACGGCGGCGAGCACCCGCTCGCCCGGCTGCGCCGCCAGCTCGGCATGGTCGACGACCCCGACCCCGGTTTGCGCATCCTGCAGCGCGCGGTGCCGGACACCGGACCCGACGTGTGGCCGCTGCTGCGCGAGCCGGACCGGGAGCGGCTGCTGCGCGATCACTACCGGACGATCATGAGCCTGTGCTGCCCCATGCCGCCGTCCAGCGCGGCGGCGCTGCTGGAGCAGGCCGACGGCGGACGGCTGAGCATGGTGCGCGGGGTGGAGTCCATCCGCCCCACGGCGTCCGGGGGGTTCGAGGTGCACGGCGCCGAGGGTGTCCTGCGCGCCGACGTCGTCGTCAACGCGGTGAGCCCGCCGGCCCACCGCGTGCCGCCGGCCGCCGCGCCGCTGATCGACTCGCTGACCGGCCGGGGGCTCGCCGTGCGGCATCCGCGCGGCGGAGTGGGTGTCGCCCGGGCCACCAGCGGTCTGCGCACCCCCGCCGGCACCGACCGGCAGATCTACGCCCTGGGGGACCTCGCCTCGGGGTCGCTGTTCTTCACGTTCGGTGTTCCCTCGCTGGTGGACCGCGCCGTCGACATCGCCGACGCGATACGCCGGGAGGCGGTACGCGGTCCGGTGGGGACCGCCGACTCCATGCAGTCCGTCTGACCCGGGCCCGGCGGCCGGCCCGCCGGGCCCCTGTCCGTATCCCTGTCCGCGTCCGTATCCCTGTCCGCGTCCGTGTCCCTGTCCGGTTCACGGGCCGGACGACCGTCGACAACCGAGGAGTTGCCCGATGAGCGAAACCGCAACCCATGAACGGCCCGGTTACCTCGCCGACACGCAGACCGGTCTTCCCCTGCCGTCGGAGCCGGTCTTCGACTCCGTGGAGGAGACCCGCAGGCACCGCAAGCAGCGCCTGACGGCCGCCCTGCGGCTGTTCGGCAAGTACGGCTACGGCGAGGGCATCTCGGGGCACATATCGGTCCGTGACCCCGGGGACCCGGACCGGTTCTGGGTGAATCCGTTCGGTGTCTCCTTCAGCCGGGTCAAGGTCCGGGACCTGATCCTGGTGGACTCCGAGGGCCGGGTGGTCGAGGGGCACCACCGCGTGAACCCCAGCGCGTTCGTGATCCACTCCGCGATCCACCGCGCCCACCCGGACGCGACCGCCGCCGCCCACGGCCACACGCCGTACTCCCGGGCGCTCGGCGCGCTCGGCAGGCTGCTGGAGCCGCTGGACCAGGAGTCCGCCGCCTTCTACCAGGACCAGGTGCTCTACAGCGACTACGAGGGGCCGTCCATCAGCCTGGCGCAGGGCGAGGACATCGCCGACAAGCTGGGCGACCACCGGGCGATCCTGCTGCGGCACCACGGGCTGATCACCGTGGGCGGCTCGGTGGACGAGGCGGTGCACTGGTTCTTCACCTACGAGGCGGCCGCGCAGGTGCAGTTGCTGGCGGCGGCGGCAGGGCGGCCCCGGCCCATGCGGCACGAGCAGGCGGTGGCGGCGCGCGACGGCTTCGGTGACCGGCAACTGGGCTGGTTCAGCTTCCAGTTGCTGTGGGACGAGATCGTCCACGAGCAGCCTGACCTGCTGGAGGAGTGACCGCGCCGCGCGGCCTTCCCGCCGCGTGCACGGCCTGAGGCCGCCCCCCGGTCCGGGGGGCGGCCTCAGGCCGTGCGGGGCCGCGCGGGGCCGGCCGTGGTCCGGACGACCGTCAGCCCGCGTGATGTTCGGCCGGTCCGGCCGCCGCGGGAGCGGTCCTGCCGGTCCGACGACGGCCGACGAGGGCCGCGGCGGGGACCGCGAGGGCCGTTACGGCGGCGATGGCGACGATCACCCACGTGCCCTGGTGATAGCCGTTGAGCAGGTCGGCACGCGCGACACTGGATTCCTCTCCGCCCATGCGCACCGTGACGACCGCGAGCACCACGGCGGCGCCCACCTGGTAGCCGGTCTGCAGGATGCCCGCGGCGAGACCCTGTTCGGACTCGTCGACGCCCTGGGTGGCCTGCACGTTGGCCGCGGTGAACGCGAAGGGGAAGCCGATGCCGATGAGCAGCATGCTCGGCAGGATCATCACCCAGTACGAGGAGTGCTCCCCGACCCGCAGGAACAGCAGGAAGGCGACGGCGTACGCGGCCATGCCGCCGAAGACCGGCCGGCGCAGCCCGGTCTTCCCCAGCCAGTTTCCGGCGCGCGGGGCGAAGGTGAGGATCATCAGACCCAGCGGCAGGAAGGCGAACGCCATCTCCAGCGGCGACCATCCGCGGTAGGACTGCATGTAGAGGCTGCCGATGAACTGGTAGCTCATGTAGGTGCCCAGGATGGCCGCGGCGACGAGGCTGGCGCCGACCAGGGACTTGTTGCGCAGCAGGCCGAGGCGGAGCAGCGGCTCCGGGGCACGCAGTTCGATGACGGTGAAGGCGGCGAGCAGCAGCGCCGCGACGGCGAGGACTGCCAGGGTACGGACGGAGAACCAGCCCTCGGTGGGGGCCTGCACGATGCCGTAGACCAGCAGCAGCATCGCGGCGGTGACGGTGACGGCGCCCGCGGCGTCGTAGTGGCGTGTGCCCGGGCCGCGCGCGGGGTCCTTGGGGACCAGCACGAGGGCGCCGATCAGGGCCGCGACGGCCACCGGCACGGAGAGCATGAAGGTCCAGCGCCAGCTCGCCTGGGTGAGGGCGCCGCCGACGACCACGCCGATGGAGTAGCCCACGGCGCCGCAGGCCGTGTAGATGCCGATGGCCCGGTTGCGCTGCGGTCCCTCGGGGAAGCCGCCGACGACGATGGACAGCGCGGAGGGGGCGGTCAGGGCGGCGCCGATGCCCATCACCAGGCGGCCGGCGATCACCATGAAGCCGTCGGTCGCGAGGCCGCCGGCGAGGGAGCCGACGGCGAGGACGGCGAGGCCGGTCAGGAACACGCGGCGCTTGCCGAGCAGGTCGGCCATCCGGCCGCCCAGCAGCAGGAAGCCGCCGAAGCTGAGGACGTAGGCACTCACGATCCACTGTGCGGCGGACGTGCTCATGTCGAACTCGTCCTTGATCTGGGGGGTCGCGATGCCCACCATGATGTTGTCCAGGGCGTCCAGCGAGAAGGCGGCGCACACCACCACGAGCATCAGCCATTGGCGCGGGCCCCAGCGCACGGGGGCCTGGGCATCCGCGCCGGGTAATGCGCCGCCCTCCGAAACGTCGTCCGCGATAGCCATCAGCTGGATCTCCTTCGGGATAGGGCTTCGGGTTGGAGCACGGCTCCGCCGTGACCGGCCTGGGCCGGGCGGGGGCGGGGGGCCGTAAAATCGACGCAGAACGAACGAAGGAGCCGTACGTCCGCCCGTATGCGCGGACAACAGACAGCACGACTTCTGTACTAGCCTCTACAGAAGAAGCTAACGATCGGCTGATCCGCCGTCAAGGAGGTCCCGTGGCCCGCACCGGACGCCCCCGCGCCTTCGACCGCGACGCGGCCCTGTACACGGCCATGCTGGTCTTCTGGGAGCGTGGTTACGCGACCACGTCGACCAATGACCTCACTGTCGCGATGGGCATCAACCCGCCCAGCCTGTACGCCGCCTTCCAGAACAAGGAGAACCTGTTCCGGGAGGCCATCGGCCTCTACGAGCGCACCGAGGCGGACGCCTCCCGGCGGGCGATGGACGCGGCGCCCACCGCCCGGGAGGCCGTCGCCGCACTGCTGCACGCCAGCGTCGACGCGTTCACCGCCGAGGACAGACCGCGGGGCTGCATGATCGTGCTCGCCGCCACCAACTGCACCGAGGACCACGAGTCGGTCCGCGACTTCGCCCTGCGCTGCCGCGCCCGCACCAAGGACACGATCAAGACGCGTCTGGACAGAGGCAGGGCCGCCGGTGAACTGGCCCCGCGAGCGGACACGGACCGCCTCGCGGCGTTCTACACCACCTTCCTCAACGGCCTGTCCGTCCAGGCGCGCGACGGAGCGGACCGGGACGGGCTGCACTGCCTGGTGGACATGGCGATGGCCGCCTGGGACGCGCCCGGCGCCCTCGCCGGCACCGCGGCGAGGGCCTGACAGGACCGGACGGGACGGGACCTCAGCCGGCGGCCGTGACGTCCCGCAGCCACGCCTCGGTCGCCTCCGGCGACTTGACGGCCTCCCACATGTCCGCCGGGTGATTGAAGTTGCTGACGAACGCGTCGGCGACCCGCTGGTCGCCGGTGGCCGTGACGAAGATGCCGCCCAGGTGCTCGGGGGGCGGCCCGATGTTGAGGTTGGACCAGGAGACGACCGGTTCCGCGATCCGCCACAGCCGCTCGCTCGCCCGCTCGGCGAACGAGGCGTCGAAGGGGCCGCCCCGCTCGATCAGTCCGGCCAGCTCGAACGCGCACCGCGAGCCGAGGTTGGCGCCCTGGCCGGTCAGCGGATCGTTGAGCACCCAGGCGTCGCCGAGCGCCAGGGCCACCCGGCCCGAGGGCAGGGTGGCCCAGCCCCGGCGCACCGTCGGGGTGAGACCGCCCTGGATCACGTCGCCGGGGCGGCGGATGCCGAACTCGCTGTCCGTGATGCGCGCGCGCAGGTCGGGGGCGTACTCGGCGACCAGCGCCAGCAGCGTCTTCTCGAAGCCGGCCGGGTCGGCCGCGTGGTCGTGGGAGGCGAGCTGCTCCAGCGGGCCGCCCGGCAGGCCTTCGACCACCATGCCGTGCACGGGGCCGTCGGCGGTGAGGATGCGGGTGGAGAAGATCTCGCCGGCCCCGGAGACCTGGAAGTGGATGTGACCGGGCTCGACGGGCGCGATGCCGTTAAACAGACCGGCGGTCAGGATCCGCTGGGGCTCGGTGTAGGGCGAGCGCTCCGGGTCGCGCGGGAACAGTCCGGTGCGCGCCGTGCGCCCGCTCGCCGCGACGACCAGGTCGTGGCGGCGGGAGACGCGGTCGATGCCCTCGGCGTCGGGGGTCAGCACCTCCATCCGGCCGCCGCGGTTCAGGTAGTCGGCGGTCAGGGTCGGCAGGTAGAGCCGCAGGTCGATGCCGCTCGCGGGCTCGTCCAGGCGTCCGAGGAAGCGGATGTCCGGCTCGCCGGCCGCGACGAGGTGCACGCCCAGGGTGTGGTTCTCGGGCTGGTCCCAGTGCGCGACGTCCAGTTCCCGCTCGCGCCGGACGGTGTTGCCGAACCGTACCGGGAGGCTGAGGGGGCGGCCCGCGGCGACCTCCTCCGGGCTGCGTTCGGCGTACACGGTGGTGCTCACCCCGGCCTGCTGCAGCCGCAGGGCCAGGTGCAGACCCGATACGCCTGCTCCGACTATGGCGATGTCTGGCATGGTGCTCCTTCGGTGACGGAACGTCGTGCGGGGGGATGCGGCGTGCCTGCGCGGATACCGCGCCTCAGGCGAACTGCGGGATCACGTGCTCGGCGAAGAGCCGCAGCGAGCGGCGGGCCCGGTCGGCGGGCAGACCGGGGGCCCGGCCGAAGAAGATGACCCGTTCCACGTCGCCGAGCGGCTCGACCCTTTCGCGCAGGCCCTGTGCGACGGTGTCGGGCGGGCCGACCAGGAACAGCTCGCGCGGCAGGTCCTCGACGGACGGCAGACCGGGGTTGCCGAACCACTCCTGGAACTTGTCGAGCAGATACCAGTAGTGCTCCCTGATCTCCTGCCAGCCCTCCTCGGCGTCCTCGCAGACGTACACGCCGGGGGTGACGATCGCGGTGATCCCGAACCGGGCCGGGTCGTGGCCGTGCTCGGCGAGGGTACGGCGGTAGAGGCCGAGGATCTCCGCGGGGGTGCCGAGGTCGGGCAGGAACCGCAGACCGTGCCGGCCGGCCCGGAGTGCGGCCGCCCTGCCACCGCCGCCGATCCACAGGGGCGGTGCGGCGTCGGGAACCGGGGTGACCTCGACGTCCTCCAGGGTGAAGTGCCGGCCCGTGTGGGAGAACGGCTTGCCCTCCCAGGCCCGGCGCAGGATCTCCACCGTCTCCTCGGTGCGGGCCCCGCGCTCGGCCCGCGGGATGCCCAGGGCCTCGAACTCCTTCTCGCGGTAGCCGGGGGCCAGGCCCAGTTCCAGGCGTCCGCCGGAGAGCAGATCGGTGACGGCGGCGTCCTCGGCGAGACGCAGCGGGTGGACGAGGCTCGCCAGCAGCATCGCCGTACCGAGCCGGATCCGGCTGGTGCGCATGGCGATGGCCGCCAGGGCGGGGAAGAGGGACGGCAGGTAGCCGTCGTCGGTCAGATGGTGTTCGGAAAGCCAGACCGACTCGAACCCCAGGTCCTCGGCCCCGGTCGCCAACGAGAGGTTCTCCTCGTACACCTCGGCCCACGGCTGCCGCCAGCGTTCGGGATTGCGGAAGTCGAGCCAGATGCCGAATTTCACGGTTCCTCCTGCGAGTTGGGTTCTGGTTCGGCAAGGGGAGGGAGTACGCCGGCGGTCAGGCCTCGGACAGCACGCGCAGCGTGCCGTTGACGGACACCAGCGGCGGGCGCCGGTGCCGGCCGCCGGTGGCGAGCACCTCACCGATCAGCACGGTGTGGTCGCCGGTGTCGTGCCGGGCGTCCAGGCGGCACTCCAGCCAGCCCGGCGCGTCCAGCACCAGGCAACCGGTCCGTGAGCCGGGCGTGGTCGCGCAGGTGAGCAGGGCGCGCGCCCTGGACTCCCGGTCGCCCTCCAGCGCCTGGGCCAGATCGGCGCCGGCCACGTCGAGGATGGACACCGCCCAGACACCGGTGTCGAGCAGTGTCCCCAGGACGTCGCAGTCGCGCCGGACGGCCAGGGAGACGAGGGGAGGGTCCAGGGACACGGAGGTGAAGGAACGCACCACCATGGCGTCGTGCCGCCGTACGCCGTCCGCCCCCGCCTCTGCCTCCGCCTCCGTTTCCGCCTCCGTTTTCGCGAAGGTCGTGACGACGGTGAGTCCGGTGGCGAACGTCCGCATGGTCGCGCTCAGGTCCGGGGTCACGTCGGTCCCTCCGTTCGGGGTGCCTCGGCCGCCGCCGGGCACCGGGCATCGGGCAGTCGGGCGGCCAGCTCCGAGCGGCGGAGCTTGCCCGTGGCCGTCCTGGGCAGTTCGTGCTCCGCCAGCGCCCGCACCCGGACGGCCTCGGCACCGAACCGGCTGCGCAGCCGCTCCCGCACCCGCACCTCCGCCGTGCCGGGCGGGACTCCCGGCCTCGGCCGGAAGAACACCGCGGGCCCTGCGGGGCCGCCTTCGCCGTCTTCGCCGGCCCCGACGGGCACGGGGCGGGCGACCGCGGAGGCCGGCAGGACGCACGGCAGTTCCTCGACCGCGTCCTCGATCTCGTGGCCGTACCATTCGGCGCCGTTCAGCTCGACGAGGCCGTCGGCGCGGCCCGTCACCACCAGCTCGCCGTCCGCGACGTAGGCGAGATCGTCGGTGACGAGCCAGCCGTCGGCGGAGAGCGGGGCCCGCCGCACCGCGCCGTCCTCCAGGTAGGCGTGGACCACCGGTGCCCCGGTAACCTGGAGCCGGCCCACCACGCCCGTCGGCAGCACCTCGCCCCGCTCGTCCACCACCCGTACCGACACTCCCGGGTGCGGGACGCCCACGGGCACGAACCGGCGCGGGGGGCCCCCGCCCGGCGTGAAGACGCTGTCGACGACCCCCGAGGCGGTCTCCGGCATGCCCCAGCCCGGGTGCACCGCGTCCGGCGGCAGGCCGTACCGTCCGAGCGCCGCCACGAACTGCCGCACGACTCGGTCCTTGACCGGGGCACCGCCGTTCATGACGTAGCGCAGCCCGCTCAGGTCCCAGTCCCGGTGCGGCTCCCGCGCCAGCCGGTCGACCAGGACCGCGAACGCGGGGTTCGGTGCCCAGGTGGTGTCGATCCGTTCACTGTCGGCCAGGTCGAGCCAGCGCAGCGGGTCGGCGCGGACCCACGCGGTGTCGGCGTGCACCTGGTGGCAGCTGAGGAGGACATCCCGGACGTGGAACATGACGATCCCGCTGACGTGGTCGAGCGGCATCCAGTTGAGGCTTCGGGTGCGCGTGCCCAGACCGCGCGCGAGGGCGGTGGCCCGGGCCCGGCTCAGCACGTGACGATGAGTCAGGGGAACGGCCTTCGGGCGGCCTCCGCTGCCCGAGGTGAGGGTGAGCACCGCCAGGTCGTCCGGCCGGGCGGTGACCGGCGGAGCGGAAGGGACTCCGGCGCCGGCCGCCCGCAGCGCGCGGACGGGGCCGAGCGGACGGACCCGCGCGGACAGTCCGGCGGGGAGGGCGTCGCCCACCAGCCACGCCTCCCCCACCGCGGCGGCGGCCTCCTCGACGGCGTCCGCCCCGGTGTCCCGTGACACCGGCAGCGGAACCATCCCGCCCAGCACGCACGCCCAGAAGGCGGCGAGCAGATCGGCGGCCTCCGCGGTCCGCAGGATCACCCGCGTACCGGGGCGTGCCCCGGCCCCGGCCAGCCCGGCCCGCACCCGGGCCGCGTCGTCGTACAGCTCGCGGTAGGTCCGCCGCGTGGCGGTGCCGTCCCGGTCGACGAGGACCACACCGTGCGGGGAGCGGACGGCACGCAGCAGCGCCTCGCCGAGCGTGCCGACGGCCGGCCCGGGCAGGTCCCCGCCGTGCAGGACCGCGGGGGCGGCCGGCACGTCCCGGCGGTACGGGACCACCGGGCCGGCGGGCAGGTCCCGGCCGCACGGAACGTCGGGGTCGGCGGGCAGGTCCCCGCCGTACGGAACCTCGGGGGCCGCGGGCGGGGCCGGCGGGCCGGAGCATCCTGTGCGCGGGGGCACGGTCATGCCACGATGCCCAGACTGAACGGGTTGTGCGGCGTGCCGCCGAGCAGGTGAGCCCCCGCGGACTGGAGCACCTGGTCCTGCGCGATCACGTGCTGGCGCATCGTGGTCAGGTCGCGCAGCCAGCGGTCCAACGGCGAGGGCCGGTAGATCGCCGTGGTCGCCACGAGGTCGTACAGCCGGGTGACGATGGCGCGCGCCACCCGGAAGGAGTTGACCCGTGCCAGGACGGTGTCGACCCGTTCGTCGCGCCCCATCTCGCCCCCCGCCTCGAGGATCTCCGTCTGACGGCGCAGGCTGCCGTAGACGGCGTGCCGGGCCGCGCCCAGCTCCATCTCCGACTCGGCGACGGCCAGTTGCACGCGGTAGGTGTCCGCCCAGGGCGTGTCGGTGGCACGGTCCGTGCGTTCGGCGGCCAGCTCACGCACGTAGTCGAGCGCCGCCCTGGCCACGCCGAGCGGTACGCCGGGCATGTTGCGCAGGATGGCCTCCGGGGTCGCGCTGGGCCCGGTGGTGCGCGGGGAGCCGAGGCTGAAGGAGTGGTGTTCCGGCACGAACAGGTCCTTGGCCTGGTAGTCGCGGCTGCCGCTGCCGGCCAGGCCGGTGGTGTGCCAGGTGTCCAGGATCTCGAACTCCTCGCGGCGGGCCAGCATGATGCGCCAGTGGCGCGGTGCTCCGCCCGGTCCGGGCTCGGGGCTGCCGTCCCGGTGGACGAAGCAGCCGGCCACGACCCAGTCGGCGTGGGTGATGCCGCTGCCGAACGGCCAGCGCCCGGTGACCCGGTAGCCGCCCGGTGCCCGTTCCGCCCGGCCCAGCGGAAGGATCAGGCCGGCGGTGACGCTGTCCGGGTCGCTCAGTTCCTCACGGGCGACCGATTCGGGCAGGAACTGGGAGTACAGCGGCGTGTCCATGCCGATCATGGCGCACCACGCGGCCGAGGCGTCGCCGCGCGCCAGGGTTTCGACGAACAGCGTCTGCTGGACGGAGTTCAGTCCCGGCCCGCCGCGTTCCACGGGTACGCCCGTGCGGAAGGCACCCGCCTCGCGGAGGTGTTCGACGATCTCCGCCGGCAGCATGCGGGCCTGCTCGATGCCCTCGGAAGCGGCCCGCAGCACCGGGATGAGGGCCTCGGCCCTGCGGAGCAGTTCCTCCGCCGTGACGGGCCCAGAGGTGACGGCGTGCCCGTTGGCCTCCGCCTTGGATGTGACCATCTGTGAAGTCCCCTGTCTCACTGGTGTCCGTGTCCGACGGCGTTCCGCACTCAGCGGTAACGTCCCGGAGCGATGGCGTTGTTGGGGTCGAGCACCGCCTTCAGCCGGCGGGTGAGCGCGATGGCCGCGGCGTCGGCGGCGAGCGTGTCCCGCTGCTCGACGTGGTCGACGTCCAGCCGGTACGGCACGAAACCGGCCTCGGCGAACGACGCGTACAGCAGATCCAGGGCCCGGTGGGCCCGGCCGGCCGCCTCCTTCTCGTGGGCGAACTTCATCGCCACGACGCAGTCGACGAGGTCGGGGCCGAGCATGTGCAGGGTCGCCGAGAGCCGGACACCGGTCTCGGCCGCGGCCTGCCGGAGCAGCCGGTCCGCGCGGGTGACCGCCTCGCCGGTGAACGGCAGCAGCGGCAGGAAGAACAGGAACCCGGCGTCCGAGTCGACCTGGTCGGCGCCCACGCCCATCTTGTCCCGGAAGAGCCGGTCGCTGACGTCCGGGTCGCCGGCGTAGGCGCGTTCCACGAGGCGGGTCACCTCGTGGTGGGGGTCGTCCGGATCGGCGCCCTCGGTGGCGGAGATCCCGGTGAACAGGCCGGAGCGGCGTGCCTCGTCGGTCAGGATGCCGGTGAGTGCCTCCACCGACTCGGCGGTGCCGTCGACCGCGAGGTGCGCTGTGTACTCGCCCTCGGCCCCGCCGTACGACCGGCCGGCCGCCGGGTCGTAGATCCGGGGCACGCCACGGGTCAGGCCCTGGGCGACCAGGCGGCGCACGAAGTCGGTCACCTCGGCGAGCGCCCCGCCCGGGAAGCCGAGCCGGGTCACCCGCACGGCCTCGGGCCGCTGGGGCAGCCGGATCACGGCGGCGGTGACGACGCCCAGGTTGGACTGGACGAAGAGCTGCAGTGCCGACGGGCCGAGGCCGTACGGGTAGACCGGCGCGGTGCGCCCCTCGGTCGGCCACCAGCCCACGCGCACGGTCTCGCCGCCCGGCAGCACCACCTCCAGGCCGGCGAGGTCCTCCGTACGCTGACCGCGCAGCCCGACCCCGCGGTCCAGGGCGTTGCCGACGACGCTGGTCGCCGCGGCGGACACGGTGACGTTGACCATCCGCGGGGTGTCGGCCAGCAGCCGGGAGAGCCGCCCCTGCGTGACGCCGGGTTCGACGACCGCCCACCCGGCGTCCAGGTCCAGGGAGCGCACGCGGTCGAGACCGCCGAGGTCCAGCACCACGGTGTCGTCCTGGGCGGGTTCGCGGGAGCCCAGGCCCCAGTTGCGTCCGGTGCTGACGGCGTGCAGGCTGCCGGAGTCCGGCTCGCGGGAGAACAGTTCGACGATCCCGGCGGCCTGCTCGGCGGTGGCGGGCCGCAGCACGGCGGCGACCCGGCGGGAGCGGAACAGACTCGTGTTGGGGCCGAGCAGCCGGGTCTGCTCGGGGCCGCCCCCGGCCCTCGTCACCCGGTCCTCACCGAGCAGCCGGCCGGCCGCGTCGAGCGCCGAGCGCAGGGCGGCGGGCTCCGGCGTGTGCGAGGAGGCGGCGGGACTTTCGACGGCCGTGGACAGGTCGGACATACGGGTCTCCCTGGACGCTGCGGATGCGGGCCGGGCGGTCGGTGGCGAGTGGGGCGGCGGAGCGTGTCGCGCGACGGCAGCGGGTTGGACGGCCGACGGCGACTCGGGCGGGCGGAGCGGGCCGGGCCGTCGATGGGGAGTCGGGCGTGGGGGCGTGCGGCGGCGGGCCGGACGGACGAAGGCGAGTCGGGCGGGCGGAGCGTGTCGTGCGGCGCTGGCGGGCCGGACGGTCGAAGGCGAGTGGGGCGGCGGCGACCGGCCGGGCGGCCGGTGGTGTCCGCGCGGCGGGGAGGCGGGTCAGGCGGCGGGGGCGGGCGCGAGCGAGCCGTGCAGGAAGACGAGCGGGTTCTGGGCCTCGCGCACGCCGGTGGCGACGACGGAGCCGATCACCATCAGGTGATCGCCGGCGGTGAAGGTGTCCGCCAGCGTGCACTCCATCCAGCCGGGGCCGTCCAGCAGCAGCGCGCCGGTGTGCGGCCCGGGGGAGGCGGCCAGCGTGCGCAGCGCGCCCGCCCGGACCTCCCACGGGCGCGCCAGCGTCCGGGCGGTGTCCGCCGCGTCCGCGGCCAGGATCGACACGCCCCAGAACCCGGACGTCAGCAGGTCCGCGAGGAAGACCGAGCCGTGGCGCAGTGAGAGTGCGACGAGTGGGGGGCCGTACGACACGGGGATCAGCGAGTTGACGGTGATGGCGTCGTGACGTCGGCCCCCGGGCGCGCTCGGTTCCTCGGTCCAGGTGCTCACCACGCCGACGCCGGTGGCGAAATGCCGCATCACGGTACGCAGATCGAGTTCCACCGCTCATCCTCTCCGTCGTGTGCCGGCCCCGCGGGGAATCCGGGGTCGCCGCCCTCCGGAATGCGTCGGGCGGGCTCCGGCACGACGACGTTACGAACTGCCGGGGGCGCCCTGTGCCGTGCACGCGCATGTGCTCTGTCGCGTCCGCGAACACCTCCGGGTCGCGGACACGGCACTCGCCCCTTCGGCCCACGAGTGCTGACCCCCGCCACCGGACGTCCCCACGCCCCCGGCCCACATCCGGTGCATGTCCAGGCGACCCGGACCGAGTCCCCCCACGGCCCCGGGCCACATCCTGCGGACGTCCCCACGGCCCTGGCCATGTCCGGAGCATGTCCTTACGGCCCCGGGCCACGTCCGGCGGACGCCCCCACGGCCCTGGCCCACGTCCGGCGCACGTCCAGGCGGCCCTAACCGAGTCCGGCGCACGCCCCCACGCCCCCGGGCCACATCCTGCGGACGTCCCCACGGCCCCGGCCCACGTCCGGCGCACGCCCCCACGGCCCGGCCCACGTCCGGAGCATGTCCCGGCAGTGCGGACCGAGTCCGGCGGATGTCCCTGAGGGCCCCGGACCGAGTCCGGCCGCCGGGTCGGGCCCCGTCGTGTCAGCGCACGGGCGACGGGGCGGCTCCCCCCGCTCCGCCCCGCTCCCCTCCAGGGCCGGAACCCGGAGGTCGGGCCCACGTCCGGCGGCCCTCGAGCGCCCCCGGCCACGTCCAGTCCAGCGGGCGACCAGTGCCCCGTCCTGTCAGTCCCCGGGCGTCGAGCCGGCCGGGTCGGGTGCCGCCGGCAGGCCGTAGGCGTCGGCTATCACCTCGTACGACCGCAGCCGGAAGTCCAGGGTGTGCGAGTTCATCGCCAGCATCAGCTCGTCGGCGCCGGTCCGCTTCTGCAGCTCGTCCAGCCCGGCGACGACCTCCTCCCCCGTCCCGTACAGCGCGTTGTCGAGCCAGCCGCCGAGGACGGCCCTGTCCCGCTCGGTGAAGACGTACGCCTCGGCCTCCTCGGGCGTCGGGACCAGTCCGGCCCTGCCGCTGCGGAGCCGGAGGGTGGTGAGGGCGCCGGTGAGGGCCTGCCTGCGGGCCTCCGCGGGGTCGTCCCCGGCGAACGCGAAGACACCGAGCACCACGTACGGTTCGGCCAGCGCGGCGGAGGGCCGGAAGCTGCTGCGGTACAGCTCCAGCGCGGGCAGCGTGTTCCGCGCGGAGAAGTGGTGGGCGAAGGCGAACGGCAGACCCAGTTGCCCGGCGAGGCGCGCGGAGAAGCCGGAGGAGCCGAGCAGCCACACCTGCGGGTGCTCGGTACTGCCCTGTACCGGGCCGGGGACGGCGTGCACGTGGCGGTAGGGGTGCCGGTCGGGGAAGTCACCGCGCAGGAAGCCTACGAGTTCCGCGACCTCGGCAGGGAAGTCGTCCCCGGAGCCGGCGCCCGGCGCGGCCTGGCTGCGGCGCAGTGCCGCCGCGGTGGCGCCGTCCGTGCCGGGTGCCCGCCCGAGACCGAGGTCGATACGCCCGGGGGCGAGCGCCTCGAGGGTGCCGAACTGCTCGGCGACGACCAGCGGCGCGTGATTGGGCAGCATCACGCCGCCCGAGCCGAGGCGCAGGCGGTGGGTGTGGGCCGCCAGGTGGGCGAGGACGACCGCCGGGCTGCTGCTGGAGATCCCGGGTATCGAATGGTGTTCCGCGACCCAGTACCGCAGGAAGCCGCGGGCCTCGACCTGACGGGCCAGTCGCCGGGAGGTCAGCAGCGCCTCGTGCGGTTTGTTGCCCTCGCCGAGGGCCACCAGGTCCAGGACGGACAACGGAACGGGAGCGGATCCGCGCGCACTGTTCCGCGAGGGGACGCCGTATAAATCAGTCATGCCCGCAACAACCCCGGGCCCGGCGCACGCTATTCCTCACCCGGCCGCACCCCGCGTGCCGGTCCTCACCGGGCAGTTGAGCCGTGCCTGCCCGGCTTGGGGCCGCCCTGTTCCCGGGGCAGCGCCCGGCGGGGCACAGCGAAAAGCCGGCCCTCCGCATTCCGCCGAAAGCGGAGGGCCGGCGTACAGGGGCGGGCGTTACTTGACCGAGCCGGCCATGACGCCCTGCACGAAGTGCCGCTGGAAGGCGAAGAACACCACCAGGGGCACGATCAGGGAGAGGAACGCACCCGGTGCGAGCACGTCCACGTTGCTGCCGAACTGGCGGATCTGCGACTGCAGTTCCACGGTCAGCGGCTGCGAGGAACTGTCCGCGAACAGCAGCGCGACCAGCATGTCGTTCCACACCCACAGGAACTGGAAGATGGCCAGCGAGGCGATCGCCGGGCGGCCCACGGGCAGCACCAGCTGGACGAAGATGCGCCACTCGCTGCCGCCGTCCATGCGGGCGGCCTCCAGCATTTCCTTCGGGATCTCCGCGAAGTAGTTCCGTAGCAGGAACACCGCGAACGGCAGACCGTAGGCGACGTGGAAGAGCACCACGCCCGGGATCGTGCCGAACAGGCCCAGCTCGCCGAAGAGCTTGGCGACCGGCAGCAGACCGATCTGCACCGGGACCACCAGCAGGGCGACCACCAGCAGGAACACCGAGTCACGGCCCGGGAAGTCCAGCCACGCGAAGGCGTATCCGGCGAGTGCCGCGATGACGACGACCAGGACGGTCGTCGGCACCGAGATCAGCACGGTGTTCCAGAAGGACTGCGTGATGCCCGAGTTGTCCAGCAGCGCCGAGTAGTTCTCGAAGGAGAGCTGCCCGGGGCTGGCCAGCGCCGTCCACCAGCCGTCCGTCGCGGACTCCTCGGCGGAGCGCAGCGACGACAGGAACAGGCCGGCCAGCGGCGTCAGCCACACGAAGCCGACGAGGACCAGGAAGGCCTGCACAACGGCGCTGCTCAGACCACGGCGGATCGCGTTCATCGCCGAGTTCATCGCTGACTCCTTCGGAAGCGCCGGACGTTGAACACCATGGCGGGCAGCACCAGCACCAGAAGCAGCACACCCAGCGCACTGCCGAGTCCCTGGTTGTTGCCGCCGCCGAAGGACACGAGCCACATCTGCGTCGCGAGTACGGTGGCGTCCTCCTGCACCGGTCCTGGGGCGATGATGTACACCAGGTCGAAGACCTTCATGACGTTGATCACGAGCGTCACAAAGACGACCGTAAGCACGGGGGCCAGCAGCGGTACGGTGATGCGCCGGAAGATCTGCCACTCGTTGGCTCCGTCCATGCGTGCCGCCTCGAGAGCGTCCCGGGGCAGCGTGGCCAGGCCCGCACCGATCAGTACCATCGCGAAGCCGGTCCAGATCCACAGGTACGCCCCGATGATCGCCGGGGTGACCAGTGTCGGCCCGAGCCAGGAGATGCCGTCGTACGGGGGTGCGAAGTTCTTCGCGGGCAGCTTCACCTCGTAGGAGCCGTCCGTCAGACCTGTGAAGCTGAAGGAGCCGTCGGACGCGGTCGTGGTGCCGGCGACCGTCTTGCCGTCGCGCACCGCCTCGACCTTCATCTCGGGCAGGCCGCTCTCGCGCCGGTCGACGCGGCCCTGCTCCCCTCCCCCACCGGGCGTGAAGTCCAGGTAGACCACACCGCGCAGTTCTTCCGCGCCGGCCTTGCGGGCGGCGGCGTCGTGGGCCGGCTGCGCACTGCCGGGCAGGTCGCCCGGCAGGACGCCGACCAGGCCCAGGTTGACCGTGTCGCCGGGCGACACGGCCGCCCCGGTGCGGTACGAGCCGTCCTTGTCCTTGACGATGCCCTGGCCGTCGCGGGCGCGGGCGGTCGGGTAGGACGAGGACTCCTCGAAGGCGTCGTGGACCGAGACCATGGCGGCGTTGAGCACGCCCTTGTCCGGGTCCTCCTCGTAGGCCAGCCGGAAGATGATGCCGGCGGCCAGGAAGGACACCGCCATCGGCAGGAACATCAGCAGCTTGAAGGCGGTCGCCCAGCGCACCTTCTCCACCAGCACGGCCAGGATCAGGCCGAGGCCGGTCAGCAGGGCCGGCGCCACCACCACCCAGATCGTGGTGTTCCGGATGGCCTTGAGCGTCGCCGGGTCCTGGAACATCTCGGTGTAGTTGTCGACACCGACGAACTTGTCCCCGGAGGCGTCGAAGACACTGCGCCCGAAGGAGAACAGCACCGGGTAGACGACCAGGGCGCCGAGCAGGAGGACCGCGGGGAACACGAACAGCAGGGCGACGATCCGCCCGCGGCGCCGCCTCTGCCGGGGGCTCGGCGCGGGGCCGGCCGCGCTGGGCGGCCCCGCTTCTTTCACCATGGTGGCGGTCATCTCAGGTCAGCTCCCGTACGCCTTGGCAGCCGCCTTCTCCAGCTCGGCCGCGGTGGCCTTGGGGTTCGACGGGTCGCGCAGGAAGTCCGCGAGGATCTTCCACTCGCCGGTGCCCTTGGTGCCGCCGAAGGCCGCCGGGGCCTGGTCGGACATGTCGAAGCGGACGGAGTCGGAGTTGCCGGCGTCGACGAGGGACTTGGCGGTCGCGCGGGTCACGTCGTCGCCGTAGGAGGCGAGGTCGAGGTTCTTGTTCGGGGAGATGTACCCGCCGATCTCGGCCCACACGGCGGAGGCCTCGGGGCTGGCCAGGTACTCCAGGAGCGCCATGCCGGCCTCGCTGTTCTTGCCGTCCTTCAGGACGACGGCCGCGTCGCCGCCGCTGACCACGGGGGCGTCACCGGAGCCGACCGGCGGGAACGGGAAGAAGTTGGCGTCCTCGCCGATCTTCTTGCCGAACTGGTCCTTGGCGACGCCCGCGACGAAGTCGCCCTCGTAGACCATGCCGGCCTCGGCCTTGGGGCCGAAGACCTTCTCCACCGAGCCGGGGAAGTCGGTGTTCAGGGCGCCCTTCTGGCCGCCGGCGATGAGCTGCTTGTCCTTGAAGAGCTTGCCGAGCGTGGTGAGCGCGTCGACGACGCTCTGGTCGGTCCACTTCAGCTTGTGGGCGGCGAGCGCGTCGTACTTGTCCGCGCCGGCCTGGGAGAGGTAGATGTTCTCGAACCAGTCGGTGAGCGTCCAGCCGTCCTGGCCGGCGACCGCGAAGGCGGAGAGACCGGAGTCGGAGACGGTCCGGCCGGCCTTGAGCATCTCGTCGTAGGTCTTCGGCGTCTCGACGCCGGCCTGTGCCAGGGCGTCGGGGCTGTACCAGACGGTCGACTTGTGCGCGGCCTTGAAGTAGAGGCCGTAGAGCTCGCCGTCGACGCTGCCGTAGTTCTTCCACACCGGCGCGAAGTTCTCGTCCACGGCCGTCTGCGTCTTCTTCGACAGCGGCTTCAGCCAGTCCTTCTTGGCGAACTGCTGGAGCACACCGACCTGCGGGACCATCACCACGTCGAAGGCGTTGCCACCCTCGATCTTGCTGCCGACGACGGTGGAGACGTTGTCACCGGTCGACGTGAACTGCGTCTTCGCGCCGGTCTTCTCGGTGAAGGCGTCGAGCACCTTCTGGAAGTTCTTCTGCTCCGAGCCGGACCAGACGCCGGCCACGCTGACGGTCTGGCCGCTGAGAGCCTTGTCGTCGCCGGTGGAGTCGTCGTCACCGCCGCCGCAGGCGGTCATGCCGAACGCCAGGGCTATGGCGGTGCAGCTCGCGAGAGTGGTACGTCGTCGCATCATCGTTGATGTCCCTTCGAGATGGGGTTGGCCGGGAAGTTGTGGGGCTCAGCCGTCGGTGAGCCACCAGGCGGCCGTCGAGCCGGGGAGGACCCCTGCGGGGCAGGGGCCGCTGGCAAGCAGGGGGGCGCCGGGGACCGGGGCCGGCGTGTCCGCCGTCCCGAAGTTCACGGCGCAGACGAGACCGTCGCCGCGGTCGAACGCCAGCACGCCGGGCGCGGACTCCAGCCAGCGCAGCGTGCCCTCGCCCAGCTGGGGCAGTGCGGCGCGCAGTTGCAGGCCGTCGCGGTACAGGTGCCAGAAGGAGCGGGTGTCGTCGAGCGCCCGGTCGGTGGTGTAGAGGGCGAAGTACTCCGGCTGCGGCAGCCACGGCTTGGCGCTGTGTGCCCCGGAGGTGAACCCGAACGGGGAGGCCTGCCCGGACCAGGGCAGCGGCACCCGGCATCCGTCGCGCACCCGGGAGCGGCTGCCCGTGCGGCGGAATATCGGGTCGGTGAGGACGTCGTCCGGCAGGTCGACGACCTCGGGCAGACCCAGCTCCTCGCCCTGGTAGATGTACGCGGCACCGGGCAGCGCCAGCATCAGCAGCGCGGCGGCGCGAGCCCGGGAGGCACCGAGGCCGCTGCCGTGCGGGTCGTGCTCGCCGTAGCGGGTGACGGTACGGACCTGGTCGTGGTTGTTGAGCACCCAGGTGACCGTGGAACCGGTGCCCGCGATGTCCTGCATCGCCTCGAAGATCACCTTGCGGAAGGCGTCGGCGTCCCAGGGCGCGCTGAGCAGGTCGAAGAAGAACGCCTGGTGGAGCTCGTCCGGACGGACGTACATGGCGTGCTCGCGGGCGGTGGGGACGGACACCTCGCCGACCAGCAGACGGTCGTGGCCGTCCTCGGCGGTGTACTCCTCGCAGATGGCCCGCCAGCGTCGCCACACGTCGTGCACCTCGGGCTGGTTCCAGGCGAGCGGGTTGACCGAGTCGCGGGTGCGCGCGTCGGCCTCCGGGTCGTCGGAGTCCGGCAGGTCGGGGTGCTTGTAGAGGCCGGCGGCGACGTCGATGCGGAAGCCGTCGACGCCCCGGTCGAGCCAGAACCGCAGGACGCGGTCGAACTCGACGGGCACCTCGGGGTGGCGCCAGTTCCAGTCGGGCTGTTCCGGCGTGAACATGTGGAGGTACCACTGGCCGGGCCTGCCGTCGGACTCGGTGACGCGGGTCCAGGCGGGCCCGCCGAACATGGCGTGCCAGTTGTTGGGCGGCTCGTCGCCGTCCGGGCCGCGGCCGTCGGCGAAGTGGAAGCGGGCGCGCTCCGGGCTGCCGGGCTCGGCCGCGAGGGCCGCCTGGAACCAGGAGTGCTCGCTGGAGCAGTGGTTCGGGACGATGTCGAGCAGGACGCGGATGCCGAGCCGGCGGGCCGCCGCCATCAGCCGGTCGAACTCGTCGAGGTCACCGAAGACGGGGTCGACACCGCAGTAGTGGGCGACGTCGTAGCCGTGGTCGTGCTGCGGCGAGGGGTAGAAAGGGCTCAGCCAGATGCCGTCCACGCCGAGCTTCTTGAGGTAGGGCAGTCCTGCCCGGACTCCGGCGAGGTCGCCGATGCCGTCACCGGTGCTGTCCAGAAAGCTGCGGACGTACACCTGGTAGATCACTGCGTCGCGCCACCAGCGGTGGGTGTCGATGCGCTTGAGACTCACCCCGTCGACCTGTCTGTGCGTGCGGGTTCATGCCGGACGTTATGCATTCATGTTAGGTAGGCGTCACGCGGGAGTGTCAATGAACTTGCGGATGCTACTGGCGAGTTGACCAGACAATATCCGGCCACATTCGGGCATCCCGCACTGAGTTGAGATGCGAGCGTTACCTAACAGGTAACTGTCACAGGTTTAGCGAGTGATCGCGGAGAGTTCACGCGCCAGACGGTGCACCGCTGTCCTCGGCGTGCCGTGTCCGGTCAGTGCGTCGTGCACGACCGCCTGCACCACCAGGGAGACTTGGTCGTAGCGCGAGCTCTTGGGCCGCGGCGCGGCGGCGAGCACGCTCTTGCGCAGCGTCGGCAGGTACGGGAAGCGCGCGATCAGCCCCGGATCCTCGTAGAGGTCGGCCCGCACGGGCGGCAGCGCGCCCCGCGTGAGCACCTGCCGCTGGACGCGCGCACTGGTGAGGTACGCGATGAGCCGCGCCGCCGAGTCGGGGTGCCGCGCGCGCGAGCTGACGGCGAGGTTGGAGCCGCCGAGGACACTGGTGCCCGGCCCGTCGGGCCCCGGCAGCGGTACGGCACCGACCTTGCCGGCGACCCGGGAACCCTCGGCGGAGGCGCCCACGTAGGCGTAGGGCCAGTTGCGCAGGAAGAGCAGCCGGCCGTCCTGGAAGGCCTGCTTGGACTCCTCCTCCTTGTACGTCAGCGCCCGCTCGGGGATCCAGCCCTCCCGGACGCCGCGCACGAGGAAGCCGATGCCGTCGCGGGCCGCCTGCGAGTCGACGGTGACGCGCTCGCCCTCGTCGCCGAGGATGGAACCGCCCGCCGAGTACACGGCCTCGGCGACGTTCACGGTCAGGCCCTCGTAGGGCAGCAGCTGGCCCGCGTAACCGTCGAGTCCGTGCTCCGGGGCGATCGTCTTCGCCGCCCGCTCCAGTTCGGCCCAGGTCCGCGGCGGCGGCACGCCCTCCTCGGCGAGGACGTCCTTGCGGTACAGGAGCAGTCCTGCGTTGGTCACGTACGGCACGGCGTACAGCTTGCCGTCATAAGTGGCCGTGGCGACCACCGGTGGCAGGAAGGTGTCGAGCGGGAAGCGCTCGCGCGGCAGCGGGCGGATCCATCCGGCCGCCGCGAACTCCGGGGTCCAGTTGACGTCGATGTTGAGGACGTCGAACCGGCTGCGCTCGCCGTCGCCCCGCAGATCGGTGGCCATCTGCGCGCGCGTCTCGTCGGCGGAGTCCGGCAGCTCGACGAGGGTGACGTGCTCGCCGGGGTGTGTCCGGTTCCAGCCCTCCAGCAGGGGGCCGAGATAGCCGGTGAGGTCTCCGGCGGTGGCCAGCGTGAGCGGCCCCCGCGCCTCCCCGGTGCCGGCCCGCGGCCCGGACGTCACGTAACCGGCCAGAACCACCGCGAGAGCCAGGAGGCACCTGCCGGCGGCGTGCGTCCACCGCATGGGTCCCTCCCCGATCACCGTCACCGGGCCTCTTCGCCCGCGGTCGATGGCCATGTATACCTGTTAGGTAATGGGCGATACTAGGGCCTGGAGCGTATACCGAAGACAGGAGGACAGCACGAGTGCGTCTGCCCCTCCTGGCACTCCTGGCACGCGGCCCGGCTCACGGTTACGAGCTCAAACAGGACCTTGAGCTACTGCTGGGCTCCGCGTACCCTCAGCCGAACGTCGGCCAGATCTACGTGACCCTCGGCCGCCTCGAGAAGTCCGGACTGATCGAGGGCGAGGACGTCCAGCAGGACGGCCGGCCCAACAAGAAGGTCTACCACCTCACCGACACCGGGCGTGAGGCGCTGCGCGCCTGGTTCGCGGAACCCGAGGACGAGCCGCGGGTGCGCGACGAGTTCTTCATGAAACTCGCCGTCGCCCCGCAGACCGGCCTCGCCGACCAGATCGCCCTCATCAACAGACAGCGGCGCCAGTACCTCAACACCATGCGCAGTCTGTCCAAACTGGCCGCGGCGGAGAGCCGGGAGAACCGCATCGCGCACCTGCTCATCGAGGGTGCGATGCTGCACCTGCAGGCCGACCTCGACTGGCTCGAGCGGTGTCAGGAAGAGCTGGAGGAGCTGGATTGAGCGACGGTTCCGCTCCCGTGCTGCGCGCCGAGGGCCTGGTCAAGACACACCGTGGCGAGGGCGCGCCCGCGCACGCCGTGCGCGGGGTCGACCTGAGCGTGCGGGCGGGCGAGTTCGTGGCGATCACCGGTCCGTCCGGCGCCGGCAAGTCGACGCTGCTGCATCTGCTCGGCGGCCTCCAGCGCCCCGACGCCGGCAGCGTCTGGCTGGACGGCGAGTGCACGGACGGCTACGGCGAGGCGCGCTGGGCCGTGGAGCGCAGGAAGCGCATCGGGATCGTCTTCCAGTTCTTCAACCTCGTCTCCAACCTGTCGGTCGCCGACAACGTGGAGCTGCCCGCGCTGCTCGCCGGCGTGCCGCCCAAGCAGGCCCGTGCCGAGCGTGAGCGGCTGCTGACCGAGCTGGGCCTGGCCGGCAAGGAGCGCGGCATGCCCGGCGAGCTGTCCGGCGGTGAGCAGCAGCGGGTCGCGCTGGCCCGCGCGCTGGTGAACCACCCGCCGCTGCTGCTGGCCGACGAGCCCGCGGGCAGCCTGGACAGCAAGGGCACCCGCGAGGTGATGCGGCTGCTGTCCCGGTTCCACCAGCGCGGTCAGACGATCCTGCTGGTCACCCACGACGCCCGGATGGCGAGCGCCGCCGACCGTGTCATCAGCTTCTTCGACGGCCGGATCGCCGACGACGCCGTCCTGGACGGCGCCCCGCCGCGCGGCGCCGGCATATCCGGGGTGCTGGAGCTCAAGGACTGATGCGGGGTGCGGGGCTGATGTGGCGGGGACGGGGTGCGGCACAGGCTCCGGTGCGGGATGCGGCACGGCCGGCGCACGGTGCACTGCCGCCGTCGTACGACGGTCGCTGCCGGGTGAGGCGCGGGCCTGGAGCGGTTTGCTGCCGCGCGCCCGGGGCAGCGGCGGGGGCGGGCCGCGGCCGGGTCTCCCGCTGCGGGCCGGGACCCGCGCGCCGCGCGGAGCACGGTGCCGGTCACGGCGCGTTCCGGGGCTGCCCCGTCCCGCGCGGGCCGGAGGGCTGAGCACGTGCGGGCCACCATGCGCTGGGCGCACTCCGATCTGCGCACGCACCGCGGCGAGGCGCTGTTCCTGGTGCTGGCCACCGCGGGCATCGTCACCTCCCTGCTGCTGGCCACGGCACTGTTCGGGTACGCCACCAACCCGTGGTCGCGGGTCTTCACGCAGTCCCGCGGTGCGCACGTGTGGCTGCACACCGCCGTGTCCGCCGATCCGGCCGCCCTGGCCGCGCTGGACGGCGTGGAATCCGTCGCCGGCCCCTACCCCACCGAGTCCACCGCCGTCACCGCCCGCGGCACCCGCGCCTCCGTCGAACTGCGCGGCACACCCGAGCTGCCCGAGGTCGGCCGCCCGCTGCTCAACGCCGGGCGCTGGCTGGACGCGGGGAACCCCGACGGGGTGGTGCTGGAGACCCGCGTGGCCCGCGCACTGCTGGCCGAGCCCGGCGACACGGTCCGCGTGCCAGGCTCGACCCGCACCCTGACCGTCCTCGGCGTCGCCGACAGCGCCGAGCGGCGCTACCGGCCGGGCGAGCGGCCCGGCGTCATCTGGACGCAGCCGTCCGTCGTGCCCGACCCGACCGGCCAGGCGATCGGACTGCGCCTGACCGACCCCCAGGACACGGACTACGCCGTGCAGCGCGCCGTGACCGTACTGGGCGCCGGCGCGATCGGGGAGGTCAGCACGTGGAAGCAGGCGCGGGCCGAGGCGCAGGGCGACAACCGGCTGCTGGGGCAGGTGCTCGGACTGTTCGGGCTGGGCGCGCTGGTCGCCGCCGGGCTGGCGGTGCACGGCGCGATCGGCACCCGTATCCGGGGCCATCTGCGGGACATCTCCGTGCTGAAGGCGATCGGCTTCACGCCCGGCCAGGTCGTCCGGGTGTTCCTGATCCAGCACATCGCCTACGCGCTGCTGGGCGCCGTGTCCGCCGCCGCGCTCGCCGAGGCGCTGGGCAGCCGCGTGCCGGGGCGGCTCGGGGACGCGGTGGGCGTGTGGCAGGGGCTGCCCGGCCACACCCTGGCGCTGGGGACGGTGCCGGTGGGCGCGGTGCTGTTCATCGGCGCGACGACCGGACTCGCGGCCTGGCGGGCGGGCCGGGTGCCGCCGGTGCCGCTGCCGAGGCCGGCCGCTTCGTCGGGCGGACGGCTGCCGGTGGCGGCGCGCCGGGCCCTCGGCACGGGGGTGCCGCCCGCGCTCGTCCTGGGATGCCACAAGGCGTTCTCACGCCGCCCGCGCTCGCTCGGCACGGTGGCGCGGCTCGCGCTGCCGCTGCTGCTGATCGTGGTGGCGATGAGCGCCTGGACCACCATCGACCGCTACAGCGACAACCCCGAGCGCATCGGCCTGCCCGCCGCGCTCACCGTCCACACCGACGCCCGGCTGAGCGACCGGGAGACCCGCTCCCTGCTGGAGCGCGATCCGCAGGTCGCCGCCGCGCATCCCGGTGTGGAGATGGCCGCGCTGGTCCCCGGTCAGACCGCCACGATCGCGCTGCGGGGCCTCGGCACCCGCGACAAGCCGTACCCGTACCCGATCGCCGAGGGCCGTGCCGCGCGCGGCTCCGACGAGGCCGTGGCCGGGCAGGGCCTGCTCGACCTGCTGAACGTGCGCGTCGGCGACTGGGTGCGGATGACCGTGGGCGACCAGCCGCAGATCCTGCACATCGTGGGCCGCAGCATCGAGGCGGAGAACGCCGGCCGCGTCATCTCCACCTCGCTGGACACTCTGCGTGAGAACGACCCGCAACTGCGTCCCACCCTGTACCAGATCCGGCTCGCGCCGGGCGCCGACCCGGATGCCGTGGCCGCCCGGATCACCTCGGAGGGCGCGGGCCACCTGGACGTGCACAGCGTGCCCAACCCGGCCGACGGGCTGTCCCCGCTGCGCGGCGTCGTCGTCGGGGTGATCGGCGTCCTCGCCCTCATCGGGCTCCTCGAGCTGCTGACCGCGATCGGCGGCACGGTGCGTGAGAGCGAGCGCGATCTGCTGGCGCTGAAGGCCATCGGCCTCACGCCGCGCCAGATCACCTCGATCACCGTCACCGCGACCGGCTGCACCGCTCTGTTCGCCGTCGTCGTCGCCACGGCCCTGGGGCTGCCCCTCGCCTACTGGCTGATCGACTACCAGGGCAGTTCCAGCGGCATCGGCGCCGGGATCGCGCAGTTGCCGTCCCCGCTGCTCCTGCTGCTGTTCGGCGCGGCGGCGGTACTGGGCGCCACCGCCCTCGCAGCCCTTCCCGCGGCCCGGGCCGCCCGCCGCCGCCTGGCGGACACCCTCAGCGCCGTGGCGTGAAACCGTTCCGCGGGACGTCCCCGGTGGCGGTGGCGGTGGCGGTGGCGGTGGCGGTGGCGGTGGCGGTGGCGGTGGCGGTGGCGGTGGCGGTGGCGGTGACTAACGGTCCCCGGCACCGGGCCCGTACGGGTTGCCCCCACCGGGTGAGTACGGGTTGCCGCCGCCGGGTGAGTACGGGTTGCCGCCGCCGGGTCCGTAGGGGTTCGGTCCGGTGGGCGGGTACGGGGGCCGGCCGGCGGGCGGGGGGCAGGGCGGGCGCCCGGCGCCCGGCACTCCCGGTCCCTGCGGGTAGCCGTACCTCCGGCCGTACGGGTCGGCCTGCGGCGGCACGGGGCCCGGCGGCGGGCCGACGGGCGGGGGCGTCGGAGGCATCGGGGGAACAGGGGGCGTGGGGGATGCGGGCGGCAGGATGGCCGGGTGGGCGCCCAGCCTGATGCCGTAGCGGTCCCTGAGCCGGTTGGCCTCCAGCAGGGCGATGCCCGTGACGGTGACCGGTGCGCCGAGGACGAAGACGACGCCCACGGTGAACCCGAGCCCGTGCAGGTCGCCCGTCAGGAGGTCGGGCAGGGCCATCAGCCACGAGGTGACGGTGGCGAGCAGCGGTGGCAGGCAGCGGTGCACACCCGCGGTGCCGAAGAAGTTCCCCGAGACGTGCACCGCGCCGCGGATCACGACGGCGGTGAGCCAGAACGCGACGGGGAACAGCAGCAGCGCGAACAGGCCGGTGCCTGCCGCGAACTGCCACACCAGCACCGTCCCGACGACTGTTCCCACGAACGCCAGCAGCAGCTTCAGCGAGTTGATCAGGGGCTGTCTCAACGCCCCCACCCGGCCACCGCGCCGCCACACATACAGCATCACGGCGACCGTCAGCGGTGTGATGAACAGCAGGACGGCGGAGGCGGTCAGCATGTTCTCCAGCAGCTCGTCGAAGGCGAGACCACCTTCGAGGAACGTGTACACACCGACCGCCGCGACCGTCCCGGCGATGAGCCGCGCACGCTTGAGCTGCTCCACCGCCGGGTCCAGCGCGTCCGGGATCCACGCCGGGTGGAACACGGCCCGCGCCACGTGCTTCGGCTTCCACGCCTCCCGCCCCGTCAGCGTGCCGCCCGTCCAACTTCCGTGCCCACCGGCCACGTTGGCCTCCCCCGAGACGTGGTTCTCACGATCGCCGGGAGTTTACGTGACCGGTACGACACGGCACCTGCCGAGGACTGCCCGACCGGCTCACCTCCGGCCGCGCAGCTCCCGGTACGTGGCGACCAGCGCCCGCGTGGACGCGTCGAGGCCCTCGACCCCGTCGCCCCCGGTGAGGGCGGGCTCGACGCGCCTGGCGAGGACCTTGCCGAGCTCGACGCCCCACTGGTCGAAGGAGTCGATGTCCCAGATCGCGCCCTGCACGAACACCTTGTGCTCGTACAGCGCGACGAGCTGCCCCAGCACGGACGGCGTGAGCTCACGCGCGAGGATCGTCGTCGTCGGGTGGTTGCCCTTGAACGTCTTGTGCGTGACCAGGTCCTCCGGCACGCCGTCGGCCCGCACCTCGTCGGGCGGCCTGCCGAAGGCCAGGGCCTGCGTCTGGGCGAAGAAGTTGGCCATCAGCAGGTCGTGCTGCGCCTTGAGCGTGTCGCTCAGCTCGGCGACCGGCTCGGCGAAGCCGATGAAGTCGGCCGGGATCAGCTTTGTGCCCTGGTGGATCAGCTGGTAGTAGGCGTGCTGCCCGTTGGTGCCCGGCGTGCCCCACACGACCGGACCGGTCTCCCACTCGACCTCGCGCCCCTGCCGGTCCACGGACTTGCCGTTGGACTCCATGTCGAGCTGCTGGAGGTAGGCGGTGAACCTGGACAGGTAGTGGCTGTAGGGCAGCACCGCGTGCGACTGGGCGCCCATGAAGTTGCCGTACCAGACGCCCAGCAGGCCCAGCAGCAGCGGCACGTTGGACTCGGCGGGCGCGGTGCGGAAGTGCTCGTCCACGAGCCGGAAGCCGTCGAGCATCTCCCGGAAGTTGTCCGGACCGACGGCGATCATCAGCGACAGGCCGATCGCCGAGTCGTACGAGTAGCGTCCGCCGACCCAGTCCCAGAACTCGAACATGTTCGCCGTGTCGATGCCGAAGCCGGCGACCTTCTCCGCGTTGGTCGACAGGGCGACGAAGTGCTTCGCCACGGCCTTGTCGTCGCCGAGGGCCGCGAGCAGCCAGGCGCGCGCGGAGGCTGCGTTGGTGACCGTCTCGATCGTGGTGAACGTCTTGGACGCCACGATGAACAGCGTCTCCGCCGGGTCGAGGTCGCGGACCGCCTCGTGCAGGTCGGCGCCGTCCACGTTCGACACGAAGCGGAACGTCAGGTCCCGCGCCGTGTACGCCCGCAGCACCTCGTACGCCATGGCCGGGCCGAGGTCGGAGCCGCCGATGCCGATGTTGACGACGTTCCTGATCCGCCGGCCGGTGTGGCCGGTCCACTCGCCCGAGCGGACCCGCTGCGCGAAGTCCGCCATCCGGTCCAGCACGGCGTGCACCTTCGGTACGACGTTCTCCCCGTCGGCCTCGATCACGGCGTCCGCCGGGGCGCGCAGCGCCGTGTGCAGCACGGCGCGGTCCTCGGTCGTGTTGATCCGCTCGCCGCGGAACATGGCGTCGCGCAGCCCGAACACATCGGTCGCCGCGGCCAGTTGGCGCAGCAGCCGCAGTGTCTCGTCGGTGACGAGGTGCTTGGAGTAGTCCACGTGGAGGTCGCCCACCCGGAGCGTGTACCCCGAGCCGCGGCCGGGCTCCGCGGCGAACAGCTCACGCAGGTGCGTCTCGCCGAACTCCTCGCGGTGCTCGGCGAGCGCGGTCCACTCGGGCATCTGATTGAGCCTGGTACGGCCGTCTGCGTTCATTTCGGACCTCAAGCCTCTTTTCTACCTGTCCCTGCTGCGTACCTTGCCCCGCTGCCGGTCCAACCTAATTGATCAGTGGGCGACGCGGCCCGTCGTCGGGGTGTCGTCCGGTCCGACGACAGGTGCGTCCCGCTCGCGCGCCGGTATCAGGCAGCCGACGGCGAGCACGAACAGGGCGGCGGCGAGCAGCGCGGGCCCGTTCGGACCGGCCTGCCCGGCGACGGCCCCGCCGAGCAGCGCTCCCAGCGGCGCTCCGGACGTGGAGGCGGTACGGAAGGCGGCGGCGACGCGGCCCAGCACGGCCCGGGGGCTGCGCTGCTGCACGAGGGTGGCCTGGTTGACGTTCCACACCATGCCCATCACGCCGAGCAGCGACATCGCCACGAGGAGCGCCCCGAGGTACCGCACGGTCCCCATGAGCAGCAGCGCCCCCGTCTGGACGCTTCCGGCGAGCAGCAGCGCGCGGATCCGCCCGACACGGTCGGCGGCACGCCGGGCGAGGAGGCCGCCCGCGATGCCGCCGGCCGCGTACGCCGTCGTCGCGGCCACGAACCCGGTGTTCCCGGCGTCCAGCCAGCGCGTCACATGCAGCACGAGGGTGGCGATCAGCGCGCCCATGCCGATGTTGCACAGGAGGGTGGCCGCGCACACCGCCCGCAGCGGGCGGTCGTCCCACAGGGTGCGCAGGCCGTCGCCTATGTCCGCACGCAGGGTGCTGCCCGCCGGCCTCGGCCCCCGCTCGGGCGGCACGATGCGCAGGGAGGCCACGAGGACGGCGGCCAGCAGATAGGTGGCGGCGTCGGCCGCGAACGGCACGGCGAGGCCGAGGGCGAGCAGCAGCGGCAGGACGGGCCCGGCGAGCAGGCCGCCCGCGAACTGCTGCCCGGTCATCAGCCGGGCGTTGGCGCTGCCCAGGGCGGCGGGGTCGACGAGGGAGGGCAGCAGGGCCGTGGCGGCGTTGTCGAAGAGGGTCTGGAGCGCCGTCAGCGAGAAGGCCAGGGCGAGGAGCAGCGGGATCGAGGCGTGTCCGAGGGCGACGGCGAGCGCGAAGCCCGCCACGAGCAGTCCGCGTGTCAGGTCCACGGCCCACATCGCGCGCCGCTGGTCCACCCGGTCCGCGACGGCGCCACCGAGCAGCCCGAACAGCAGCCAGGGCAGATATCCGCAGGCGGTGACGGAGGAGATGGCGAGCGGGTCGTCCGTGAGCCGCACGGCGATCAGGGGCAGCGCGGCCGTACGCAGCGCGTCACCAAAACGGGACAGCACGGCGGCGGTCCACAGCCGGCCGAACCCGCCCCGCCACGCCGGTGTGCGCGCGTCCGCCGCATCACTCCCCGCCTCGACCGTCGCCATCGCTCCCCCTCACGATTCGCCGATGCGCAAACCTAGAGGGCGGCACTGACAACGGGTCCCGGAGCGCGGCGGACCGACGGCCCGGGCCAGGGGCCCGATGCAGCTCCGGCCGGGCACCACACGGTGCCCGGCCGGATCCCCACGTCTAGATTTCGCCCCGCAGTTTGGCGAGCGCCTCGGCGAGGATGGCCTCGCCGTCCGCATCGCTGCGCCGCTCCCTCACATACGCCAGGTGCGTCTTGTAGGGCTCGGTGCGCGGCGGGTCCGGCGGGTTGTCCCGGTCCTGTCCGGCTGGGAAGCCGCAGCGTGGGCAGTCCCAGGTCTCGGGCACCTGCGCGTCGCTGGCGAAGCTCGGCTGCGTCTCGTGCCCGTTGGAGCACCAGAAGGAGATGCGCAGACGCGGCGCGGACTCGCCGCGCTCGGCCTCGCCCATCGGCCCCGCCCCGACCCGGCTTCCTCGGATCGCGTTGCCACTTGCCACGGTCGTAACTCCCTGCGTGATGGTGCCGCAAAGCGAGTCGGCGTTTCGCTTCACTGCGAGCGCCTCAGTCTACGTAAGGCCCAACGCGCGTCCAGTGGTGGGAGTTACAGCCCCCGCATCCAGACGCAAGCCCCATGATAGGCCGCGCTCAGTCGCGCGTACCCAACATGGGGCCATACGTACACAATGCGTGTACCGCTCAGTTGTTCGCCTTCATGAGCAGGCCGAGGACGAAGATGCACGCCGTCCACAGCAGACCGATCACGACGGTAATCCGGTCGAGGTTGCGCTCGGCGACTGAGGAGCCGCCGACGGAGGACTGCATGCCGCCACCGAACATGTCGGAGAGGCCGCCGCCCTTGCCCTTGTGCATCAGCACGAGCAGCATCAGCAGCAGGCTGAAGACGATCAGGGCGATCGAGAACCCCATAACCACGGCTGGACCAACTTCCTCGGAATCGGACGGACGACGGGGGCACGGCACGGCGGCCATGCCCCCGCAAGAGTACGACGGATCGTCGCTAGCGCATACTCACTGGTCGAGCTACTGGTCGCGGAAGCGCACGATCTTGACGAACTCGTCCGCGTCCAGCGACGCGCCGCCGACCAGGGCGCCGTCGATGTCGGCCTGCGCCATGATCTCCGCGACGTTGCCCGACTTCACGGAGCCGCCGTACTGGATGCGGACCTGGTCGGCCAGCTCCCGGGAGTACAGCTCGGCGAGCTTGCCGCGGATCGCGGCGCAGACCTCCTGGGCGTCCCCGGCGCCGCAGACCTTGCCGGTGCCGATGGCCCACACGGGCTCGTAGGCGATCACGACGGACTCGGCCTGCTCGGCCGGCAGGTCCTTCAGACCGCCCTCGACCTGGGCGAGGGTGTGGGCGACGTGGTTGCCCGCCTCGCGGACCTGCAGCTCCTCGCCGACGCACAGGATCGGGGTCAGACCGTGCTTGTAGGCGGCCTTGACCTTGGCGTTCACGACGTCGTCGGTCTCGTTGTGGTACTGGCGGCGCTCGGAGTGGCCGATCGCCACGAACGAGCACTTCAGCTTGGCCAGCATCGGGCCGGAGATCTCGCCGGTGTAGGCACCGCCGTCGTACGCGGAGATGTCCTGGGCTCCGTACTTGATCCTCAGCTTGTCGCCGTCGACCAGGGTCTGCACGGAGCGCAGGTCGGTGAAGGGGGCCAGGACGGCGACCTCGACGGCCTCGTAGTCCTTGTCGGCCAGGGCGAAGGCGAGTTTCTGGACGTGGGCGATGGCCTCGAGGTGGTTGAGGTTCATCTTCCAGTTGCCCGCCATCAGCGGCGTGCGCGTGCTCATGTGAGTCAGTCCTCCAGTGCGGCGAGGCCGGGGAGCGTCTTGCCCTCGAGGTATTCGAGGGAGGCGCCGCCGCCGGTCGAGATGTGGCCGAATGCGTTCTCGTCGAAGCCCAGGGTGCGCACGGCCGCGGCGGAGTCGCCGCCGCCGACCACGGTGAAGCCCGGGGAGTCGAGGAGGGCCTGGGCGACCGCCTTGGTGCCCTCGGCGTAGTCGGGGTGCTCGAAGACGCCCATGGGGCCGTTCCAGAAGACGGTCGCGGCGTCGGCGAGCTTCGAGGCGTACAGCGTGCGGGTCTCCGGGCCGATGTCCAGGCCCAGCTGGTCGGCGGGCATGGCGTCCGCGGCGACCGTGGTGGCCTTCGTGGGAGCCTTGGTCTTCAGGTCCGGGAACTCGGTGCCGACCACGACGTCGACCGGCAGGACCAGCTCGACGCCGTTCTTCCCGGCGCGCTCGATGTACTCGGTGACGGCCGGGAGCTGGTCCTCCTGAAGGAGGGAGGCGCCGACCTCGTAGCCCTTGGCCTTGAGGAAGGTGTAGACCATGCCGCCGCCGATGAGCAGCCGGTCGGCCTTGCCGAGCAGCTGGTCGATGACGGCGAGCTTGTCGGACACCTTGGAGCCGCCGAGCGCGACGACGTAGGGACGCCTGACGTCCTCGGTGAGCTTCTTCAGGACGCCGACCTCGGTGGCGATGAGGTGTCCGGCGTAGTGCGGCAGGCGGGCCGGCAGGTCGAAGACCGAGGCGTGCTTGCGGTGGACCGCGCCGAAGCCGTCGCCCACGTACACGTCGGCGAGGGCGGCGAGGCGGTCGGCGAAGGCGCCGCGCTCCGCGTCGTCCTTGCTGGTCTCACCGGCGTTGAAACGCAGGTTCTCGAGCACCGCGACGCGGCCGTCGGCGAGGCCGGCGACGGTGGATCCGGCGGACTCGCCGACCGTGTCGGTGGCGAACGCGACGTCCGCCGCGAGGAGCTCCCCGAGCCGGGCGGCGGCCGGGGCGAGGGAGAACGCCGCGTCCGGGGTTCCCTTGGGGCGGCCCAGGTGGGAGGCGACGACCACGCGGGCGCCCGCCTCGGCCAGTGCCCTGACGGTGGGCAGCACGGCGCGGATACGGCCGTCGTCGGTGATGGTGGTGCCGTCCAGTGGCACGTTCAGGTCGGCGCGGACGAATACGCGCCTGCCCGCGACGCCTTCCGCGAGAAGTTCGTCGATCGTCTTCATGAGGGTTGTCTCCTGAGAAGGGCTCGTGATCGAGGTGTGGCTCTGATCTGCACGTGAATCAGGGCTCGGACAATGCATGGTGCACTGTCCGAGCCCTGCTCACGCATCGAGGTGCCGGTCAGACGATCAGAGCTGACCGCCGACGAAGAGCGTCAGGTCGACGAGGCGGTTGGAGTAGCCCCACTCGTTGTCGTACCAGCCGAGGATCTTCACCGAGTTGCCCTCCTGGACCATGGTCAGGGAGGAGTCGAAGGTGCAGGACGCCGGGTCGCTGACGATGTCGGAGGAGACGATCGGGTCCTCGGTGTAGTACAGGATGCCCTTGAGTTCGCCGTCCGCGGCCTTCTTGAACGCGGCGTTGACCTCGTCCTTGGTGACCTCGCGCTGCAGCTGGACGACCAGGTCGGTGGCGGAGCCGGTGGGGACCGGGACGCGCATCGCGATGCCGTCCAGCTTGCCCTTGAGCTGCGGCAGGACCAGGGCGGTGGCCTTGGCGGCGCCGGTGGTGGTCGGGATGATGTTCTCGGCGGCGGCACGCGCGCGGCGCAGGTCCTTGTGCGGGAAGTCCAGGATGCGCTGGTCGTTCGTGTACGCGTGCACCGTGGTCATCAGACCCCGGACGATGCCGAAGTTCTCGTCCAGGACCTTCGCCATCGGCGCCACACAGTTGGTGGTGCAGGAGGCGTTGGAGATGACGTGGTGGTTCGCCGCGTCGTACTGGTCGTGGTTGACGCCCATCACGATGGTGATGTCCTCGTCCTTGGCCGGAGCCGAGATGAGGACCTTCTTGGCGCCGCCCGCGATGTGCTTCTCGGCGTCGGCCTTCTTGGTGAAGATGCCGGTCGACTCGATCACGATGTCGACGCCCAGCCGGCCCCACGGGATGTCGGCGGGGTTGCGCTCGGACAGCACCTTGATGGTGTGGCCGTCGACGGTGATGGTGTCCTCGGTGTGGGTCACTTCGGCCTTGAGCCGTCCGAGGATCGTGTCGTACTTCAGCAGGTGAGCGGTGGTCGCGGTGTCACCCAGGTCGTTGACAGCCACGATCTCGATGTCTGCACCCTGCTCCAGCAGCGCGCGGAAGTAGTTACGACCGATGCGGCCAAAGCCGTTGATGCCTACGCGGATCGTCACGAACCGATCTCCTCGTTGGTACGCCGGTTTCGAGACCGGCGAGCTGTATGGGATGTCCCCGACCGCCTACGACCCTACCTCTCCGGGGCCCGGGGGGTGACATTGAGCCGGTCCATACACCGCGCCGCGGTCCGTACCCACCAGTAGAGGTACGGACCGCGGCGACCACGGGGTCGTGTCACTCGTTTTCGCTGCACGGGGTCAATTCATCTTGACCGGAAGGTCACCCTTTCAGGGCAGTGAGCGCCTTGCCCACGAGGTTCCTCCGTCCGGTCGCGGAGGTGACGTGTTCCAGGCCGAAACCGAGGAGCACGGTGTCCCGCGTGGTGACGGCCGCGTGGGTGCGGAACAGTTCTCCGGTGCGGGTCCAGTCCTTCAGGACGGCGGGGCTGCCCGGAGGTGGTCCGGGGACCCGCCAGTCCCCCAGCGACGCCTCGAAGCCCTCGGTGCCGGTGGCCGTGCCGCCCAGGACGAGCGAGACCTCGTCGGCCAGGACGCCGTGGCCGCCGGTGCCGGGGTCGGTGACGTAGGCGAGGGAGACCTCGACCGTTGTGCCGGCGTACGCGCTGAGGTCGAAGTTCACCTGCTGCCAGCCGTCGGAGGCGCCGGTGAGGCTGTGCCACGCGCCGGAGGTGCCGGTGGCGGCGCAGCTGCCGTCGTTCAGGGTGAGGTAGTGCTCCAGCCAGGGGTGTTCGCCGAGGTAGAAGCCGCCCTCGCACTCGGCGGGCACGGTGGTGCCGGTGGCTCCGCCCGCCTCGGGCAGGGTCGTCCAGTCGTCGGCGCCCGCGGTGTGCGCCTCGACGATGGCGTTGTCGTAGCCGGGCTCGGTGTCCCACAGCAGACGGGTGCGGAGTGTGGGCCGGTCGGCCGCGGCGGTGCCGGTGAGGTCGATGGTGCGGGTGAGGCGCTTGTAGGCGTCGTCGGTGTGGACGGCGGCGGCCATCCAGGACCCGGCGTACGGCCCGTACGGGTTGACGGTGCCGGCGAACTGTCCCGCGCCCGCGCTCGCGAACTGCGGGTAGTCGGCCGCGGGCAGTTCGTCGGAGGTGACGCTGTAGGTGCCGGCCCGGTCGAGCGGGTTGCCGGGGGCGTCGCCGAGGGCCGCGGTGAAACCGTCGAGCTTCCCGGTGCCGGTGAAGCCGTCGGCGCCCGGCGTGGAGGTGCGGGTATAGGCGCCCAGGTAGTACTGGGCGAAGTCGTCCGACAGGGCTCCGGCACCGAGGTCGACGTTGCCGCCGGCCTGCTCACCGGCCTCGATCAGCTTGCCGCCCTCGTTGAGGAAGGCGCGCAGTTCGAGCTGGGTGGCGACGCCGGGGACGGCCGCGCCGGTGTGGTGGACGACCGTGTCGAAGTGGCTCAGCACGCCGAGCGCGTCGGGCGAGCCCCGCGTGGCGACGTCCCACACGACCGCGTCACGGCCGTTGGCCTTCAGGGCGTCGACGTACGTCTGCGCCTGCGCGGCGGGCGCACCCTCCTCGGCGACGACGAGGACGTCCGCGCGCGGGCGTTCGGCGACGGTGTACGTGAAGTGCTCACTGGAGACGTCCTTGCCGCCGCGCGTCCCGCCGGTGAACCAGACCTCGACCTTGTCGCCCGGGTTCCCGCCCCGCACCGTGGCGCGGTACGCGTCGAAGTGCAGGTTGTCCTCGCCGCCGAACCGCTCGCCGCCCTTCCAGGGCCTCAGCGCCATGTGCTGGACACGGCCGTTGTCGACGCGGTACTTGAGTTCCTTGTCGCGCACCGCCTTGCGTACGACGACGGAGACCTCCTGGTCGGCGCCGCGCGCGTACGAGGTGGTGAAGGACTCCGGGGTGAAGTCGGCGGCGGTCAGGCCCAGTGAGGACGCCGGGCGGTCGGGGTGGGCGGCGGTCTCGGCGACCGACAGCGCGAACGGGACGTTCTTCGCGAACTCCTGCTGGATCAGCTTCTCGTCGTCGGGGAACGTGAAGACCGAGCGGCAGTCGGCTGCGTTCCAGTCGTCGTCGGGATCGGCCTCCGACGCCGTCTGGCAGGTCGACATCTCGGGCGTGAACATCCCCATGCCGTTGACGTTGGCCGCGTGCCCGTCGGCCTCGCCGTTGGTGGTGTAGAGCTCCGAGGACAGCTGCGGGAGGTAGCCGGGGATCGCGGAGTTGCCGGGTGAGCCCGCCAGTGCCTTGTAGAGGACGTCGTCCGGGGTGGGCGTGGCGACCTGCCAGCCGACACCGTAGAGGAGGAGTTCGGCGGCGGAGTGGTAGTTGATGCCGTACGTGAAGCCGATCCGTTTCTCGAAGGCGTCCAGGGCCTTGGTCTCGGGCTCGGAGCCGGGGCCGGCGCCGCGGTAGGTCTGGCTGGTGGGGAGCGGGGACGAGCCCTCGTCGTCGTAGCCCCACTTGTAGGGGAAGTTGCGGTTGAGGTCGACGCCGTCGCCGGTCGTGATGGTGCCGTCGCCGTCGACGTCGCGCAGGTTCTTGCGCCACAGGCGGTTGTCGTCGCTGTCGAAGGTGTAGTCGTAGCCGTCGGGGTTGGCCGACAGCACGAACCACAGCTCCGTCGTGTCGACGATCCGCCGGATCCGCCTGTCCTTCTTGTAGGTGTCCAGGTAGTGGTGCATCAGGCGCCGGGTCATCTCCGGCGTGATCCACTCGCGCGCGTGCTGGTTGGACATGTACAGCACGGCGGGCTTCGAGCCGTCCGCGGATTTCCTGGCGCCCTTGGTGAGCTTCAGCGCCAGGATGTCCTGGCCCCTGAGGGTCTTGCCCAGGGAGACGACCTTCGTGAGGCCCGGGTTCTGCCGGGCCGTCCTGACGATCTCCTCCTTCAGGCCACCGCTGCCGCTGTACGGGCGGAACCCCCCCTCGGCCGCGGCCTGGAGGCGGGACTCCGCCCGGCCGGACAGGGTGTGCTCGGTGAGTTCGACGCCCTGCTTCCTGAGCTTCTCCGCCTGCCGGCCGGTGAGGTAGACCTCGACGGTTCCGGTGCCCCGGCCGGGGATCCGTTCGCCGAGTTCGTGGCCGTCCTGCCCGGCGGCCAGCAGCAGGGGCACCTGGCGTTGGGTGACGTCGGCGCGGAAGACCTTGACCTCGTCCGCGTCACCGGTGGACGGACTCGCGGGCTGTCGCTGTGGTTGTGCCTGGGCGACGGGTGCGATGCCCGCTCCGCCGAGCAGGAGCGCGCCGACAGCGAGGATCGATCTCGCTCTGTGTCTCATGAACCCCCCTAGGGCTGTCCGCCGCAGCGGCGAACTGAAGTCAGGCTCATGACACTCCATGATCCAGTCAATAGAGCGGCAATGACACGAAAAAGCCGGTACCGACCACCCGAGTGGGTGGTCGGTACCGGCGAAGTGCCGGCGCGTCAGGCCATCGCAAGACGGCGCTGACGGGGCGTCGGCCGACCGGCCGGCAGCGCTGCCGGGGCGTCAGCCCACCAGGTTGTCGGCGAGTTCGTCGCTGAGGTTGGCGTCCGTGCCCGGGATGCCGAGGTCTGAGGCCCGCTTGTCGGCCATGGCCAGCAGGCGGCGGATACGGCCGGCGACCGCGTCCTTGGTGAGCGGCGGGTCGGCGAGCGCGCCCAGCTCCTCCAGGGAGGCCTGCTTGTGATCCATGCGCAGCCGCCCGGCCGCGGCGAGGTGCTCGGGCACGTCGTCGCCGAGGATCTCCAGCGCGCGCTGCACGCGGGCGCCGGCGGCGACGGCCGCGCGGGCGGAACGGCGCAGGTTGGCGTCGTCGAAGTTGGCGAGGCGGTTGGCGGTGGCCCGGACCTCGCGGCGCATCCGGCGCTCCTCCCAGGCCAGCACCGACTCGTGGGCGCCCAGCCGGGTGAGCAGGGCGCCGATCGCGTCGCCGTCGCGGACCACCACGCGGTCCACGCCGCGGACCTCGCGGGCCTTGGCGGCGATCGACAGCCTGCGGGCGGCGCCGACGAGAGCGAGCGCGGCTTCGGGGCCCGGGCAGGTCACCTCCAGGGAGGAGGAGCGGCCGGGCTCGGTGAGCGAGCCGTGCGCCAGGAACGCCCCGCGCCAGGCCGCCTCGGCGTCGCAGGTGGCCCCCGAGACCACCTGCGGGGGCAGCCCGCGGATCGGCCGGCCGCGGCCGTCGACCAGACCGGTCTGCCGGGCCAGCTGGTCGCCGCCCGCGACGACCCGTACGACGTAGCGCGAGCCGCGGCGCAGCCCGCCCGGTGCCATCACGATCAGCTCGGAGCTGTGACCGAAGATCTCCAGGATGTCCCGCTTGAGACGGCGGGCCGCCATCGCGGTGTCCAGCTCCGCCTCGATCACGATGCGCCCGCTCACCAGGTGGAGGCCGCCGGCGAACCGCAGGAGGGCGGAGACCTCCGCCTTTCTGCAGCAGGTCCGGGTGACGGGGAGCCGGGAAATCTCATCCTTCACCGCTGCCGTCATCGCCATGGGCCGATCCTTCCATGCATCCGAAAAATACGGTCGTACGCGGCTGCCAACAGCTCCGGGTCGTGCCGCGGAGTCCCGTCGGTCCGGGCCACCGGCGCCAGCTCGACCGCGGCACCGAGCCGTTTGGCGGCATCGGTCATCGCATCGCGGTCGGGCACGGCGGCCTCGTCGGCCAGCACCACGTCCAGGGCGAGTTTAGGGGCGTGTCGTCCCAAAACCTCCAAATGACGCTGCGGGGAGAAGCCCTCGGTTTCCCCGGGTTGCGGCGCGAGGTTCAAGGAGAGCACCCGGCGGGCCTTGGTCTGCGTGAGCGCGTCCAGGAGGTCCGGGACCAGCAGGTGCGGGATGACGGAGGAGAACCAGGAGCCGGGGCCGAGCACCACCCAGTCGGCGTCCAGGACCGCCTGGACGGCCTCGGGCACGGCCGGCGGGTCGTGCGGCACCAGGTGCACCGACTGCACCTCGCCCGGGGTGAGAGCGACGGTGGCCTGGCCGAGGACGGTGTCGATGTCCTCCGGGCGGGCCGGGTCGTGCCCCCTGACCAAGGCCTGCAGCTCCAGCGGCACGGCGGACATGGGCAGCACCCGCCCGTGCGCGCCGAGCAGCCTGCCGACCAGGTCGAGCGCCTGGACGTGGTCGCCGAGCTGTTCCCACAGGGCGACGATCAGGAGGTTGCCGACCGCGTGGTCGTGCAGGTCGCCGCGGGACTGGAAGCGGTGCTGGATGACGCGGGACCAGGTCTGGCCCCAGTCGTCGTCGCCGCACAGCGCGGCCAGCGCCTTGCGCAGGTCGCCGGGCGGCAGCACGCCCAGTTCGTCGCGCAACCGTCCGCTGGAGCCCCCGTCGTCGGCGACGGTGACGACGGCGGTGAGGTCGCCGGTGATGCGGCGGAGCGCGGCGAGCGAGGCGGACAGGCCCAGGCCGCCGCCGAGGGCGACGACCTTGGGCTGCGCTCCCCGGCGTCGCGGCCGGGCACCCCGGGCCTCGGCGGGCCGGGAGGCACGGGTCGCGGCGGATCCGGCGCCCCGCGGGTCGGCGAACCGGCCGCCGCGTCCCTCGGGCAGCGCCTGGCGCAGCCGGCTCAGCCGCGGTGTACGTCCCGTCATTCGCGTCCCATGTCCCGGTGCACGACCACCGTCTCCACGCCCTCGGCCGCCAGCCGGGCGGCGAGCTTCTCCGACATCGCGACCGAGCGGTGCTTGCCGCCCGTACAGCCGACGGCGATGGTCACGTAGCGCTTGCCCTCCCGACGGTAGCCCGCGGCGATCAGCTGCAGCAGTTCGGCGTACCGGTCGAGGAACTCCTTGGCGCCGGGCTGGTTGAAGACGTACGCCGCGACCTCCTCGTGCACGCCGGTGTAGGGCCGCAGCTCCGGGACCCAGTGCGGGTTCGGCAGGAACCGCATGTCCACGACGAGGTCGGCGTCGACCGGGAGGCCGTACTTGAAGCCGAAGGACATGACGGTGGCCCGCAGCTCGGGCTCCTCCTCGCCGGCGAACTGGGCGTCCATCTTCGCGCGCAGCTCGTGGACGTTGAGGCTGGAGGTGTCGATGACCAGGTCGGCGTCGCCGCGCAGCTCGCGCAGCAGCTCGCGCTCGGCGGCGATGCCGTCCACGATGCGGCCGTCGCCCTGGAGCGGATGCGGGCGGCGCACCGACTCGAAGCGGCGCACGAGGGCGTCGTCGGAGGACTCCAGGAAGACGATGCGCCGGGTGACGCCCTTGGTGTCGAGGTCGGCGAGGGACTGGCGGAGGTTGTCGAAGAAGCGCCGGCCCCGGACGTCGACGACGACCGCGATCCGGGCGACGTTGCCCTGCGAGCGGGCACCGAGCTCCACCATGGTGGGGATCAGCGCGGGCGGCAGGTTGTCGACGACGAACCAGCCGAGGTCCTCCAGGCACTTCGCGGCCGTCGACCGGCCGGCTCCGGACATGCCGGAGATGATCACCAGCTCGGGGATGGCCACCTCGGGGGCGCCGCCCGCCGTGTCCTTGCCCGTCTGGGACCCGTCGTCCTGACCTGCTTCTTCATGGAGCGTGTCCTGCTGTGTGTCGTGCTCGGTCATGTCTCCTGCCCCCGTCGATCGTCCGGGACTCCCGCTGTCACGGGTTCCCCGGGGAAACCCGCCGTCGTCCCGGGTTCCCCGTCTTCCTCGTCTTCCATGATCTCTCCGGTCGCCGTGTTCACGGCGGGCGCGGCCGGTGCGGCCCGTACCAGCGCCGCGGCGACCGTCTCCGCGGTTTTGCGGCCTATGCCGGGGACCTCGCAGATCTGGTCGATTGTCGCCGACCGGAGCTTCTTCACCGAACCGAAGTGCTTGATCAGCGCCTTCTTGCGGGTCTCACCGAGACCCGGTACGTCGTCCAGCGGCGTGGCCCGGATCCGCTTGGCTCGCTTGCTGCGCTGGTAGGAGAGGGCGAAGCGGTGCGCCTCGTCGCGCACGCGCTGCAGCAGGTAGAGGCCCTCGCTGGTGCGGGGCAGGATCACCGGGTCGTCCTCGCGCGGGAGCCAGACCTCCTCCAGCCGCTTGGCGAGGCCGCACACCGCGATGTCGTCGATGCCCAGCTCGTCCAGGGCCCGCTGGGCGGCGCGGACCTGCGGCTGACCGCCGTCGACGACGACGAGCTGCGGCGGATAGGCGAACCGCTTGGGGCGGCCGTCGTCCTCCTTGAGCTCCTCCTCCGTCCACTCCCCGGTGCGCTCCTTGTCTGCGAGGTAGCGCCGGAAGCGGCGGCTGAGCACCTCGTGCATGGACCGCACGTCGTCCTGGCCGTCGAAGCCCTTGATCTGGAAGCGCCGGTACTCGCTCTTGCGGGCCAGGCCGTCCTCGAAGACGACCATGGAGGCGACCACGTCGTCGCCCTGGAGGTGGGAGATGTCGTAGCACTCGACGCGCAGCGGCGCACTGTCCAGGCCGAGTGCCTCGGCGATCTCCTCCAGTGCGCGCGAGCGCGTGGTGAGGTCGGAGGCGCGCTTGGTCTTGTGCAGGACGAGCGCCTGTTGCGCGTTGCGCTGCACGGTCTCCATGAGGGCCTTCTTGTCGCCGCGCTGCGGGATGCGCAGCGACACGTTCGCCCCGCGGCGGACGGTCAGCCACTGCTGGACCGGCCCCACGGGGTCCGGCAGGGCCGGGACCAGCACCTCCTTCGGTACGGCGTCCCCGGTCTCCTCGCCGTACAACTGCTGGAGGGCGTGCTCGACGAGGGCGGCGGTGGTGATCTCCTCGACCTTGTCGGTGACCCAGCCGCGCTGGCCGCGCACGCGCCCGCCCCGCACGTGGAAGATCTGGAGGGCGGCTTCGAGCTCGTCCTCGGCGACGGCGATCAGGTCGGCGTCGGTCGCGTCGGCGAGCACGACCGCGTTCTTCTCCATGGCCTTCTTCAGGGCCTCGATGTCGTCGCGGAGGCGGGCGGCCCGCTCGTACTCCATGTCCTCGGCCGCCAGCGTCATCCGCTTCTCCAGGCGGCGCAGGTACGTGCCCGTGCGGCCGGCCATGAAGTCGCAGAACTCGTCGGCTAGTTCGCGGTGCTCCTCGGGAGAGACACGGTCCACGCAGGGCGCGGAGCACTTGCCGATGTAGCCGAGCAGGCAGGGGCGGCCGGTGCGGGCGGCGTTCTTGAACACCCCGGCCGAGCAGGTGCGCACCGGGAACACCCTCAGCAGCAGGTCCACGGTGTCGCGGATCGCCCACGCGTGCGCGTACGGCCCGAAGTAGCGCACGCCCTTCTTCTTGTGGCCGCGCATGACCTGCACGCGCGGGAACTCCTCGCCGATCGTCACCGCGAGGTAGGGGTAACTCTTGTCGTCGCGGTACTTGACGTTGAAACGGGGGTCGTACTCCTTGATCCAGGAGTACTCCAGCTGGAGGGCCTCGACCTCCGTGGACACCACCGTCCACTCCACGGACGCGGCCGTGGTCACCATGGAGCGGGTCCGCGGGTGCAGGTTCGCCAGGTCCTGGAAGTAGCTGGCCAGGCGCTGACGCAGGCTTTTCGCCTTTCCGACGTAGATCACCCGGCGGTGCTCGTCACGGAACCTGTACACCCCGGGGGTGTCGGGGATGTCTCCCGGCCTGGGGCGGTAGCTGGAGGGGTCGGCCATGTCTCACACCCTACTGGCGGGCACCGACACTCCGATGTGATCCGGAGCCGGGGCCGCCGCCGGTTCCCGCACGCCGACGGGACCGTACGGCCGGTGGCGCGGGGTACGGCGTCGCCACGCGGCCGGCGACGCGTGAACCGGGCACTGCCGCACGGCCCGCGGAGCGTGATGCGGCGCCGGCCGCACGGCTCGCGACGCACCGTACGGACTCGGCCAGCCGTCCGTCGCGGTTGCGCCCGAAGTGTTGTCGGGACTTGGTCAACACGCTTCAATGCGGAGGACCTCGGGCCCCGGAGCTGCGGCCTGCGTTCACGAGAACGCCTCCTGCGCCGACGGGGGCGGCCCCGGGGACCCCTGCGAACGGCCTGACCAGCCGTTCCATCATTCACAGAAAGGCCTCTGTGCATGCCGCACGCCACACAGCACGCGGACGACGCCACCGCGGAACTGGACTCGGCCCTGCGAGGGGGCCCCTTCCACGTCGCCCTGCGCGCCGCGATCGCCGCACGCGGCCTGCCCCTGCAGCGGGTGCAGCACCACCTGTCGCGCCACGGCGTCAAGGTGGGTGTGACGAGCCTGAGCTACTGGCAGCAGGGTGCCCGGCGTCCGCAGCGCCCGGAGTCGCTCCGTGCCGTGCGGGCGCTGGAGGAGATCCTTCAGTTGCCCGACGAGTCACTGATCCGGCTGCTCGCCGAGACCGGCGAACGCGCCGGCCGGGACACCTCCGCACGCTCCTACCGTGTCTTCGTCGAGGCCGCGGGCGTCCTCGAGCGGCTGCTCGCCGAGCTCGACTCGCCCGTGGACGGCGGGCTGCAGACCCTCGGCCATCACGAGCTGGTGCGGATCGGGGCGCGCCGGGAGCTGGCCGGGCGCGAGTCGCACCACATCGTGCGGGCCCACCGGGACGGCGTCGACCGCTTCGTGGCCGTGCACCACGGCGACCCGGGGTGCGTGCCGGACGGCATGGCGGTGCACGCGCTGGAGAACTGCAGCGCCGGGCGGGTCCGCCGCCACGAGGAGACCGGGCTGCTCGTCGTGGAGCTGCTGTTCGGCACCCGGCTGCGGGCCGGTGACACCTTCCTGTTCCGCTACGGCGTCCAGGACGGCACGGCCGGCGAGTCGCGCGAGTACGTGCGCGGCTTCGATTCCGCCGGAGGTCAGTACGCGCTCCAGGTCCGGTTCGACGAGCGGGCCCTGCCGGTGCGCTGCCACCGCTTCACCCAGCACACGGCGGCGGCACCGCGCAGCGGCCACCAGGACCTGACCCCGACCGGCCCGCACCACTCGGTGCACCTCGTCGAGCCACGGATGCGGTCGGGCATCGTCGGGATCGGCTGGGACTGGGAGTAAGGGGCGCGGAGGCCCCGGCCGAGGCGTGACCGACCGAGCGGCGCCCCGGTCCCCGGCGGTCCCACCCGCCCATCCCGCGGGGCCGGACCGCGAGGGCCGGGGGTGGGGGTGCGGGAGCGAGCCCGGACTGAGGCGGACCGGGCCCTCGGGGCGTCTTTCCGGCGGGTGCCGACCCTGGTCAGTGTTTCGGGCCTGCGACGACCCGGCCGTTCTCCTCCCGCACGTCGAGCGCGACCAGCGGCCGCCGCGCGGGCGAGTGCAGCACCTCTCCCGTCGTGGCGTCGAACTCGCTGCCGTGACACACGCACACGAGCTTCTTCCCCTCCAGCGTGCCGATGGCGCACCCCCCGTGCGTGCAGACCGCGCTGTACGCCTTCAGCGAGCCGTCCCCGGCCCGGCTGACGACGACGTGCTGCTCGCGGTACAGCACCGGGCTCCCCTCGGCGATCTCCTCCGGCGCGCCGAGTTCGACGGGCGCGGTCGGCGTCGTCGGCAGCGCCCCCTCGTCGTCGCCCGGCCCGCAGGCCGCGAGGGCCGTTCCGGCGACGGGCGTGAGGGCCGCGCCCCGCAGGACGGTACGGCGGCTCGGTGAGGGACGGCCGGGCATGAGGTCTCCACAGGTCACGGGGATGGGCACAGCGACGATACCCGTCGCTTCCGTACCGCCGACGGGGCAGGCCGGGCCGCTCGGTGGAGGAGCGCGTAAACGCTTGCGCAAGCGCTTACGCGCGTCCGCGCGATGGGATACGTTCCCGTCCCGGGACGCACGACGGGCGGCCGGGGTACGGCGCGGGAGACGAGGCGGCGCGAGGCCCCGGCCCGGTGGGTGTCCCCGCTGTCGGCCGGAGGAACGGCCGAGGGGCCCACAGGGACACGCAGGAGAGAGCGCATGGCGACCATGACCGACGTCGCACGGAGCGCCGGTGTCTCCGTGGCGACCGTCTCCCACGTACTGAACGGCACCCGGCCCGTGCTGCCCCACACCCGCCAGGCGGTCCTGGACGCCGTGGAGGAACTCGGCTACACCCCCAACGGCCCGGCCCGCTCGCTGGTGACCTCCCGCACCCGGTCCATCGGGCTCGCGGTGTCCGCGATCAGCAACCCGTACTTCACGGAGATCCTCCAGGGCGTCGAGGCCGGCGCCCTGGAGCACGGCTACGGCCTGCTCGTCGCCGACCCGCACGACGACCCCGAGCACGAGCGCAAGGCGGTGCGACTCCTGCACGAGCGCCGGGTGGACGGCATGATCGTCGCGCCCTCGGCGGCGCCCGGCGCACTCGTCGACCACCTGCGGCGCCACGCCGTACCGACCGTCTTCCTGGACCGCGTGCTCGACTCCCCCGCCGACGGCGGCCCGGACTTCGACCAGGTGAGCGCCGAGAGCGCGGAGCCCACGGCCCGGCTCGTCACCCACCTCGCGGGGCTCGGCCACCGTCGGATCGGTCTGGTCGCCGGCCGGCCGGGGCTCAGTACGACGCGTGAGCGCATCGCCGGGTACCGTCGTGGGCTGGCCACCGCCGGCCTGCCGTACGACGAACGGCTCCTGACGGACGGCGACTCCGAGTCCGCCGGTGCCGAACGCGCCACCGCCGCCCTGCTGTCCCTCCGCACCCGGCCGACCGCACTGGTCACCGCCAACAACGCCATGACCTTCGGAGCGCTGCGAGCCCTGCGCGGGGCCGGGCTGTCCGTGCCGCACGACATCGCGCTGTGCTGCTTCGACGACTTCGCCTGGGCCGACCTGTTCCAGCCCCGGCTCACCGCCGTCGCCCAGCCCAGCAGGGAGATCGGTGCCCACGCGGTGCGGCTGCTGCTCGACCGCCTCGCCGAGCCGGGCCGGCCCGCCCGAAGGATCCGGCTGCCCTGCACGTTCGTCCACCGCACCTCGTGCGGCTGCCCCGAAACGCCCGAAGTCGGCTGAAGAGAGGAACCCGCTCGTGATCGTCGTCGCCGGTGAGGCCCTGATAGATCTCGTACCGCAGGGCACGGGTGCCCTCGCGGCCCTGAAGCCGGCGCTCGGCGGCGGCCCGTACAACACGGCTGTCGCGCTCGGCCGGCTCGGCTCCCCCACCGCGTTCTGCTCCCGCGTGTCGGACGACGCCTTCGGCGGTGCGCTGCTGGACCGGCTGCGCGAGAGCGGCGTGGACGTGTCGTGGGTGCGGCGCGGGCCGGAGCCGACGACGCTCGCCGTCGCGACGGTCGGCGCCGACGGCTCGGCGGCGTACTCCTTCTACGTGGAGGGCACCGCGGACCGGCTGTTCACGGCGCCGGACGCGCTGCCGCCGGGGACGCGCGCCGTCTCGTTCGGCACGTGCTCGCTGGTGCTGGAACCGGGGGCGACCGCCTACGAGGCCCTCATGCGACGGGCCGCCGGGCAGGGCGTGTTCACCGCCCTGGACCCGAACATCCGGCCCGGACTGATGTCGGACCCGGACGCCTATCGGGCCCGCTTCACGAGCTGGCTGCCGTCCGTGTCCCTGCTGAAGCTGTCCGCGGAGGACGCCGACTGGCTCGGCGGCACCCCGCGCGAATGGCTCGCGGCCGGTCCGGCGGCGGTCGTGGTGACCCGGGGCGGCGACGGGCTGACGGTGTTCACCCGGGACGGCGGCGAGCACTCCGTGCCGGGCGAGCGGGTCGACGTCGTGGACACCATCGGGGCGGGCGACACGGTGAACGCGGCGCTGCTGCACGGGCTCGCCGCGCGCGACGGGCTGAGCGAGGCCGCACTGGCCGGTCTCGGCGCGGCCGGCTGGGCGGAGCTGCTGCGTTTCGCGGCTCGTGCGGCAGCGGTCACCTGCTCACGGGCCGGCGCCGAACCGCCGTACGCCGCGGAGCTGGAGCCGGCACGACCCCGGAAGGGGTGACCGCGGGGGCGACGGCCGGCTCGGGACCGGCGCGGGCGGGCGGACCGGCGCGACGGCCGGGACGGGCCGACGGACCGGCGTGGGCGGGCGGCATGCGCGACGCGGCGCGCCCCACAGGGAGGGGGTCCCGTGGGGCGCGCCGTCGTATGCGGGTGGGCGGGCACAGGCCTCAGGCCTGGCGGGCCCGGGGCACCTTCTTCGCGGAGGCCGCCTTCTTGACGGCGCCGGTGGAGGAAGCGGCACCGGTGGCCGTCTTCCTGGCGGTGGACGTGGCCGCCGCCGTCCCGGCCGTCGTCTTCGCCGCCGCCCGTTTACGGGTCGCCGCGACGGGCGCGTCGCTGATCCGGTCGGCGTCCAGGATGTCCCGCAGGAACTTGCCGGTGTGGCTGGTGGGGACGCCGGCGACCTGCTCGGGCGTGCCCTCGGCGACGACGAGGCCGCCTCCCGCGCCACCCTCGGGGCCCATGTCGATCAGCCAGTCGGCGGTCTTGATCACGTCGAGGTTGTGCTCGATGACGATGACCGTGTTGCCCTTCTCCACCAGGCCGTCGAGCACCGTGAGCAGCTTGCTGATGTCCTCGAAGTGCAGACCGGTGGTCGGCTCGTCCAGGACGTAGACCGTGCGGCCGGTGGAGCGCTTCTGCAGTTCGCTGGCGAGCTTCACGCGCTGTGCCTCACCGCCGGACAGGGTGGTGGCGGACTGGCCGAGCCGGACGTAGCCGAGGCCGACGTCGTTGAGTGTCCTGAGGTGGCGGGAGATCGCCGGGACCGCCTCGAAGAAGTGCATCGCCTCTTCGATCGGCATGTTCAGGACCTCGGAGATGGACTTGCCCTTGTAGTGGACCTCCAGGGTCTCCCGGTTGTACCGGGCCCCGTGGCAGACCTCGCACGGGACGTACACGTCCGGGAGGAAGTTCATCTCGATCTTGATGGTGCCGTCGCCGGAGCAGTTCTCGCAGCGGCCGCCCTTGACGTTGAAGGAGAACCGGCCGGGCATGTAGCCGCGGACCTTGGCCTCGGTGGTCTCGGCGAACAGCTTGCGGACGTGGTCGAAGACTCCGGTGTACGTCGCCGGGTTGGACCGCGGGGTGCGGCCGATGGGCGACTGGTCGACGTGCACGACCTTGTCGACGAGGTCGTCGCCCTCCACGCGGGTGTGCCGGCCGGGGACGGTCCGCGCGCCGTTCAGCTCCCGGGCCAGGTGCGTGTAGAGGATGTCGTTGACCAGGGTGGACTTGCCGGATCCGGACACGCCCGTGACCGCGGTGAACACGCCCAGCGGGAAGGACACGTCGATGTCCCTCAGGTTGTTCTCGCGGGCGCCGTGCACGGTCAGCTGCCGGGACGGGTCGCGCGGGCGGCGCACCTCGGGCAGCGGGATGGCCTTACGGCCGGACAGGTACAGCCCGGTCTGCGACTCGGTGTTGGCGAGCAGTTCCTTCAGGGAGCCGCTGTGCACGACCTTGCCGCCGTGCTCGCCCGCGCCGGGACCGATGTCGACGATCCAGTCGGCGGTCTTGATGGTGTCCTCGTCGTGCTCCACGACGATGAGCGTGTTGCCCATGTCGCGCAGCCTGACCAGGGTCTCGATCAGCCGGTGGTTGTCGCGCTGGTGCAGGCCGATGGACGGCTCGTCCAGCACGTACAGCACGCCGACGAGGCCGGAGCCGATCTGCGTGGCGAGGCGGATGCGCTGGGCCTCGCCGCCGGACAGCGTGCCGGCCGCGCGGTTCAGCGAGAGGTAGTCCAGGCCGACGTCGACCAGGAACCGCAGCCGCTCGTTGACCTCCTTCAGCACGCGCTCGGCGATCTTCTTGTCGCGGGCGCTGAGCGTCAGCCGGCCCAGGAAGTCCGCGCAGTCGCTGATGGACATCGCGGCGACCTCGGCGATCGACTTCTCCATGATCGTGACCGCGAGGACGATCGGCTTCAGACGTGTGCCCTCACAGGACGGGCAGTGCACCTCGCGCATGTAGCCCTCGAAGCGCTCGCGGCTGGCGTCGCTCTCGGCCTCGCTGTGCCGCCGCTTGACGAAGTTGACGGCGCCCTCGAAGGCCGCCATGTACACGCGCTCGCGGCCGTACCGGTTGCGGTAGCGGATTTCGATCTGGGTCTTGTGGCCGTACAGCAGGGCCTTTCTGGCGCGCTGCGGCAGGCCGCCGAAGGGGATGTCGGTGCGGAAGCCGAGCGCGGCCGCCAGGGCATGGACCTGGCGGTCGAAGTAGTCCTTCGTGTGACCGTGCGACCAGGGGTGGATGGCGCCCTCGTCGAGGGACTTGTCCGGGTCGGGGACGATCAGCTCGGCATCGACTTCCATGCGCGTGCCGATGCCGCTGCACTCGGGGCAGGCGCCGAAGGGAGAGTTGAAGGAGAAGGAGCGGGGCTCGAGCTCCTCGAAGGACAGGTCGTCGTACGCGCAGTACAGGTGCTCCGAGTACATGCGCTCGCGCTCGGGGTCCTCCGCGGGGAGATCCACGAAGTCGAGCACGACCATGCCGCCGGACAGGCCGAGGGCGGTCTCCACGGAGTCGGTGAGGCGGCGCTTGGCGGACTCCTTCACCGTGAGGCGGTCGACGACCACCTCGATCGTGTGCTTCTCCTGCTTCTTCAGCGTGGGCGGCTCGGAGAGCTGGACGGTCTCGCCGTCCACGCGCGCCCGGGAGTAGCCCTTGGCCTGGAGGTCGGCGAAGAGGTCGACGAACTCCCCCTTGCGCCCGCGGACAAGCGGCGACAGCACCTGGAAGCGGCTGCCCTCCGGCAGCTCCAGCACTTTGTCCACGATGGCCTGCGGCGACTGGCGCGCGATCGGACGGGCGCACTCCGGACAGTGCGGCTTGCCGATGCGGGCGAAGAGCAGACGCAGGTAGTCGTAGACCTCGGTGATGGTGCCGACCGTCGAGCGCGGGTTGCGCGACGTCGACTTCTGATCGATGGAGACCGCCGGGGAGAGGCCCTCGATGAAGTCCACGTCCGGCTTGTCCATCTGACCGAGGAACTGCCGGGCGTAGGAGGAGAGCGACTCCACGTAGCGCCGCTGGCCCTCGGCGAAGATCGTGTCGAAGGCCAGGGAGGACTTGCCAGACCCGGACAGGCCCGTGAAGACGATGAGCGAGTCACGAGGCAGGTCGAGCGAGACGTTCTTCAGGTTGTGCTCGCGCGCGCCACGGACGATGAGACGGTCGGCCACGCCGGTCCGCACCTTTCTAGAGAAGTGACAGGGGCGAGGCCCCCGTGCTTCCTCAGCCTAGGGGGAGCCACTGACAACGCCGGTCGGATCCCGGTCGCTTCAACAATCCCCGACCACCCAGCATGCCCGACGCCGCACTCGACCATATAGCACACGCATTCGATTAGCGGGCCGGCTCCGCCGCCTTCACCCGAAGGTGTGACGGGACTAGGGTCAGGACCATGATTGATCACGCTCATGACCTGGTGTGTGTACGGGACGCGACGGAGCGGCTGCTCGACGCGGTCGGCAAGCTGGACAACGCGTCTGTGACGGAGTCGTCACGGCTGCCGGGCTGGACCCGCGGCCACGTGCTGGCCCACCTCGCCCGCAACGCGGACGCCCTGGTGAACGTGTTGCGGGGCCGTCCCATGTACGTCTCGGCCGAGGCCCGGGACGCCGACATCGAGCGGGACGCCCCACGCGCGCTGGACGCCCACCTCACCGACGTACGCGACAGCGCCGCCCGTTTCCAGGACACGGGGGCCGCGCCCGCCGACTGGTCGCGCACGGTGGAGTTGCGCAACGGCGTGACGGACACGGCGGCCCGGGTGCCGTTCCGGCGCTGGGTCGAGGTGGAACTGCACCACGTGGACCTCGGGATCGGCTACGAACTGGACGATCTTCCGGAGGAGTTCACGCAGCGGGAGACGGGGTTCCTCGCCGACCGCTTCGCCGGGCACCCCGACGTGCCACCGACCCGCCTGTCGGACGGCACGCGCGCGTGGCGCACGGGCCGGGAGGCAGGCGGGGCCCAGACCACCGTCACGGGGTCGCCCGCCGATCTGCTGGGCTGGCTCGCCGGCCGCCGCGACGGGTCCGCGCTCACGGCGGTGGGCGGCCCGCTGCCGGCGCTCCCGCCCTTGTAGACCGCTCCGTTGCCGCGCGCACGGTGGCTCTCCGGGCCGACCCCCGGGGACTAGGCTGGCCGCCATGACGTACAGCGGAGAGGTGACGGTCGGCGGACCCGCCGACGTGCACGAGCTCAAGGACCTGATGATCACCAAGGTCGCGGTCGGCCCGATGGACAACAACGCCTATCTGCTGCGCTGCCGGGCCACCGACGAGCAACTGCTGATCGACGCGGCCAACGACGCGGCCACACTGCTGGGCACGATCGGGGACGACGGCATCGCCTCCGTCGTCACCACGCACCGGCACGGCGACCACTGGCAGGCGCTCGCCGAGGTCGTGGCCGCCACCGGCGCCCGCACCTACGCGGGCCGCCACGACGCGGAGGGCATCCCCGTAGCGACCGACGTCCTCGTCGAGGACGGCGACGTCCTGCGGGTCGGGCAGGTGGAGCTCACGGCGCGCCATCTGACCGGGCACACGCCGGGCTCGATCGCCCTCGTCTACGACGACCCGCACGGTCACCCGCACGTGTTCACCGGCGACTGCCTCTTCCCGGGCGGCGTGGGCAACACGTCCGAGGACCCGAAGGCGTTCGCCAGTCTGATCCACGACGTGGAGACCAAGATCTTCGACGTGCTCCCGGACGAGACCTGGGTCTACCCGGGGCACGGCAGGGACACCTCGCTCGGCGTGGAGCGTCCGCACCTGCCGGAGTGGCGCGCACGCGGCTGGTGACGGCCGCCGCACCGGGTGCCCCGTCGGCGAGAGCCGTCGGCCCGGACGTCTGACGGGCGTCCGGGCCGACGGCTCTCACGTGTCGGCCCGTCCGGTCCCGGCCAGCGCCGCGACCCGCTCCACGGCGAACACGTACCCCTGCACGCCGCACCCGGCGATGACGCCGTCGGCGCGCAGCGAGACGTAGGAGTGGTGCCGGAACGACTCCCGCTGGTGGATGTTGGAGATGTGCACCTCCAGCACCGGCAGCCCGTCGCAGGCGTTCAGCGCGTCCAGGATCGCGACGGAGGTGTGCGAGTAGGCGCCGGGGTTGATCACGATGCCGCAGTGGTTCAGACGTGCGTCGTGGATCCAGTCGACCAGTTCGCCCTCGTGGTTGGACTGGCGCAGGTCCACCGTGCCGCCGTGCGCGGCCGCGGCCTTGGCGCACATCGCCTCGACGTCGGCGAGGGTGTCGGAACCGTAGATCTCCGGCTGGCGCTGTCCGAGCAGGTTCAGGTTGGGGCCGTTGAGGATCATGATCGGGGCGCTGGCCAGGGTACGGGGCACGGTTCCTCCGGTCCGTCGGGGACGGGCCGCCCGGCGGCGGCCTGCTCGGCACCGGTCTATCACGGTGCGCGGCGGTGACAGCGGCCGCTTCACGCCGCTCTCGCCGTCGCGGCCGGTGAGGGGGACGAGGGTGCGGGCGGCGGACGCCGAACGTCCCGCCGCCCACGGGGCTCACGGGTTGATCGCGAGCTCCAGATACGCCGCGAACAGCACGAGGTGCACCCCGCCCTGGAGCGGCGTGGCCCGGCCCGGTACGACCGTCAGGGAACCCACCACCACGGTGAGGGCGAGCAGCACCATGTGGGTGGCTCCGAGTCCGAGGACGAGTGGTCCGGACAGCCAGACGGACGCCAGGGCGACGGTGGGGATGGTCAGGCCGATGCTGGCCATGGCGGAGCCGAGCGCCAGGTTGAGGCTGGTCTGCACCTGGTCGCGGCGGGCGGAGCGCAGTGCGGCGATGGTTTCGGGGAGCAGGACGAGCAGGGCGATGACGACACCGACGACGGCGTGCCGGAGTCCGGCCGCGGCGACGGTGGACTCGATGGTGGGCGACACCCCCTTGGCCAGGCCCACGACACCGATCAGGGCGAGACCGAGCAGCCCGAGGCTGATCCGTGCGGTGCTGCCGCCGGGCTCCTCCTCGTGGCCGGCGTCGCCGTCGAGGACGACGCCCTGCCGGGCCACGGGGAGGAAGTAGTCGCGGTGCCGCACGGTCTGGGTCGCGACGAACAGGCCGTACAGGATCAGTGAGGACACCGCGGCGAAGGCCAGCTGGGGGCCGGAGAACTGCGGCCCCGGCCTGCTCGTGGTGAACGTCGGCAGCACCAGGCTGAGCGTGGCCAGCGTGGCCACGGTCGCGAGCGCCGCCCCCGTTCCTTCCGGGTTGAACACGGCGGTGCCGTGCCGCAGGGAGGCGGACAGCAGGGACACGCCGACGACGCCGTTGCACGTGATCATCACGGCCGCGAAGACCGTGTCCCTGGCCAGGGTCGCGGACTTGTCGCCGCCGTCGGCCATGAGGGTGACGATCAGGGCGACCTCGATGATCGTCACCGCTATGGCGAGCACGAGTGAGCCGAAGGGTTCACCCACCCGGTGGGCGACCACCTCGGCGTGGTGCACGGCCGCCAGCACGGCCCCCGCGAGGATCACGGTGGCCAGTGCGACGACGACGCCGGGCAGGTCTCGTCCCCAGGTGAGGGCCAGCAGGGCGACGGCGAGCACGGGCACGGCTGTCGTCCACCGAGTCGCGAGCGCCCGGAGCCGAGTGACCATGCGGCGATGGTTGCAGAGGGGCACGGGCCCCGCACCCCGGCGGGCGGTCGCCGGCCGGGAGGGGCCGTGCATGACCTCACCGGCCGTGCATCACCGGGACGGGAGGTGTGTCGGCGTTGTCAGGTGTCGGCTCTGTCCTTCGCCAGGACCTTGCCCTCGCCTTCGCTCCCGTCCCCGCCCTCGCCCTGCGCGGCCTCTGCGGCCGCTTGCCGCCTGGAGGCCCGAAGGCTGGTGATCGTGGTGACGACCAGCACCGAACAGATCACGCCGAGGGAGACCGGAATGCTGATCTCCGGGGCATGGACGCCGGACTCGTGCAGCGCGTGCAGCACGAGCTTGACGCCGATGAAGCCGAGGATGATCGACAGGCCGTAGCTGAGGTGGACCAGTTTCTTCAGCAGGCCGCCGATGAGGAAGTACAGCTGCCGCAGACCCATCAGCGCGAACGCGTTGGCGGTGAACACGATGTACGGGTCCTGCGTCAGGCCGAAGATCGCGGGTATCGAGTCGAGCGCGAACAGTACGTCCGTCGTGCCGATGGCGAGCATGACGACCAGCATCGGCGTCATGATCCGCTTGCCGTTCTCCCGGATCCACAGCTTGGTGCCGTGGTACCGGTCGGCCACGCCGAAGCGGCGCTCGGCGGCCTTGAGCAGCTTGTTCTCCTCGAACTCTTCGTCGTCCCCGTCGGCCCGGGCCTCCTGGACGAGCTTCCAGGCGGTCCAGATCAGGAAGGCGCCGAACAGGTAGAAGACCCAGGAGAAGCTGCCGAGGATCGCGGCGCCCGCGGCGATGAAGACGGCCCGCAGGACCAGGGCTATGAGTACCCCGATGAGGAGTACCCGCTGCTGGTACTGCGTCGGCACCGCGAACTTCGCCATGATCAGGACGAACACGAAGAGGTTGTCGACGCTCAGCGACTTCTCGGTGATGTAGCCGGCGGAGAACTCACCGGCGGGCTGCCCGCCGCCGAGGACGAGCAGTCCGAGCCCGAAGAGGCCGGCCAGGACGACCCAGACGACCGTCCAGATGCCGGCTTCCTTGATCGATACGTCGTGCGGTTTGCGGCCGACGAAGAAGTCGGCCGCGATGAGGGCGGCGAGGCCCAGGACGGTCAGGACCCACAGGGTCGGGGAAACATGCACTGCGCCTCCGGCAGTCGTCACGGCAAATGTCAGCGTCATAGCTGCCGGAGGTCTCTTCCACCCGGGTGGGCCGGAGCGCTTGACACGCCCGGATCCCACGGGCCGACGCCCCGGGATCCGACCGGATCCGTATTGACGGGTACGCCGCAGCAGACAGGGAGTACTCCCCTCCGTACGGAAAGGGTACTCCGATACCCAAGGAAAGGTAAAGAACGGAGTAAAGGAAAAGCCAAGTTGCCTGATCAGGCAGGCTTTACTTCTGCTTGACAGAGGTGACGGCGGTCATCGCTGCCACTCGCGGCGAGCCGCCGCGACCTGGTGCAGCACGTGGTGGAGCACCTGACTGCCGGGCGGCACCACAGCGGGCTCGAACGTCCAGGCGTGACCGACCCACGGGTCGGCCAGATGATCGTCGGGCACCGGCGTCAGTCGCAGCAGCGAACGCCACAGCGGGTCGAGCAAAGGACCGTACCCCGCGGACTCCTCCCGGTCGGCGACCATCATCAGATGGACGCCGACGGCCGGTCCCTCGTCGGAGAGGTACCGCAGCTGGTTCACGGCCCGGTCGTCGAAACCGTGCGGGAAGTCGTTGACGACGAGGAGCTGCTGGGCCAGGTCCAGGTCGGGCGGGAGCGAGTCCGCCGCACCGGCCCGCACCGCCATCTGCACGAGGTCGACGCGCTGCGTGAGCCGTCCCAGGACGTCCGCGACACCCGCGGCACCCGCTGCGGGCGGGCCGGCCAGCACCCCGCTCTGCACCAGCGGCGCCAGCTGCTGCGCACCCGCACCCGCCGGGTCGATGACGTGCACGGAGAACTCGCCGGGGGTGTGGACCGCGAGCAGCCGCGCGGCGTGCGCCACCGCCGACTCGAGTGCCGCCCGGCGCAGTTCGTAGGAGTCGGTGAAGCTGCCGTCCGGCGAACCGACCCGGCCGCTGTCCACCCACAGGCCCCGCTCCAGCGGCAGCCTGACCAGCATCGGGATGCGCACCTGGACGGCCTCGGGCACGTGCAGGTCGCCCAGTCGCAGCGCCACGGGCATTTCCATCGGCACGCGGTAGCCGTGCCAGACGGGACTGTCCCAGCGGGCGAACGCCAACGGCAGCGCGGGCTCGACGACCTCGGCCTCGGCGGTGAGCTGGGCGATGTCCCGGTCGAGGGCCTCGCGGGCCCGCGTGACGAGCTGCGTGTGCCGGGCGTGGGCGCTCTCGCGCGCCGCCTCGGCCTGCCCGCCGATCCGGCTGCGCGGATCGGACAGCACCTGGTCGAGTTCCTTCTCCATGCGGGAGTCGGCGAAGTCGACGGCACTGCGGTACGCGGCGGTCGTGCGGGCCAGGTCCTCGAACATGCCCCACACCTGGTTGTAGAGCCGCTCGTCCATGGACCAGCCGGTGGCGTCGCCCGCTACGGGACGCGCGGGCTGACCGGGCTCGGCGGGAGGCGCGGTCGGCGGGGGCGGCGGGGGGGCGGAGGTCTGCCGGCCCGGGTGGCTGTAGTTGACCGGATGGCCCGCAGCGGGCACCGACGGCTCGGTGTCGCAGGGCTGGTCCGCGCCACCCGGGAACGGCGGCTGCGGAACGGGCGCGCCGCCGGGGTGGCCGTACGGCGACGACGGCGGGACGGTGCCGGGGGCGGCCTGCGGGGCCGGTCCGCCCTGCTCCGGGCCGGTGGCCTGCCCCGCGGTCTGCCGGGACCGGTCGGTGTCCGCCGTGCGCGGCGGGGCCGCCGAGACCGAACGGGCCAGGCCGCCGGCCACCGCCTCGTTGATGGCGGCCGAGAGCTCGTGGGCCTCGGTCAGGCGCTGGTCGGTGAGGAGCTCGCCGAGGCCGCCCGCGTAGCCCTGGCCCACGGCGCGCACCTTCCAGCTGTCCAGCCGCCGGTACAGCTCCAGGGCGACGACGGCGGTCTCGGCGTCGAGGCCGGTGATGGTGTAGCTGGCGACCTCCGTGCCGTCGAGACCGGTGACGGCCACGAAGGGGGCGGCCACCGCGCCGAAGCGGACCGGCCCTCCCCCGTCGGCGGAGGGCAGGGCGAGCAGCACGTTGACCCGGTGCACGGCGTCCGGTATGGCGTCCAGGTCGACGGCGAGGCGGTGGTCGGCGGCCGCCTGGCGGGACACTTCCAGTCCCGGCAGGGTGGGTGTGCCCGGGTGGGCCACCCACTCCACTCCGCCGACCCGGCCGTTTTCGTCGCTGAGCGTGGCCGCTGCCACGATCGGCGTGCCGGCCGAGACTCGTATCTCGAGACGGGTCTGGGAGAGCGGGTGGTTCTGCCCCCGCACCAGCTCGGCCGTCATCGCCTGTCCCCCTGTGTCATTCGTGTCGTGTCGTGCGCTGCTCGCCGGCCCGTGTCGGCCGGGCCGCCGTCAGAGCAGCGGCAGGATGGACGGCATGAGGTCCTGGAAGGTGCGGCCGTTGGCCGGGGTGCCGAGGGCCGTCATCGTCCAGCCCGGGCCCGAGCGGTGCACCTTCGCCATGACCTGGGCCGTGTAGGCGCCGCCGCCGGCGAGCGTGTAGCGGGCGAGCTCCTGGCCGTTGGTCTCGTCGACCAGGCGGCAGAACGCGTTCTGCACTTCCTGGAAGGTCTGGCCCGTGAACGAGTTCACGGTGAACACGATCTGGTCGATGTGGACCGGTACACGCTGCAGGTCGACGAGGATCGCCTCGTCGTCGCCGCCCTGGCCGACGCCGCCGACGAGGTTGTCGCCGGTGTGGCGCACCGAGCCGTCGTCGCTCACCAGGTGGCGGAAGAACACCACGTCGACCGGCTGCTTGTCCGCGAACAGGACGGCGGAGGCATCCAGGTCGATTTCCCGCGTACGCGAACCGAACAGGCCGCGACGGGGAGCCGCCTGCCAGCCGAGACCCATGCGCACCGCGGTCAGACTGCCGCCGTCGCTCTTCTGCAGACTGACGGACTGACCCTTGGTCATGTTGACGGTCACGCGCTGATTCCCCTCTCGAACTTCCCCTGTTGCCGCGGAGCCGCGGTTGACCAGAACCCTACGCACGACCACTGACAGCGCCGTACCCAGGTCCGCACTTTGTGTCGGTCTTGCAACACAGCGTGTGCCAGGTGGGACCAGCGGGACCTTTGGCGGGACCGGGGTCCGCCCGCGACCGGCACCGCCCGCCGACCGGCCCTCCGTCAGGACAGCCCGGCCTCCCGCATCTGGCGCAATTCCTTCTTCATCTCGGAGACCTCGTCGCGCAGCCTGGCCGCGATCTCGAACTGGAGATCCGCCGCGGCGGCACGCATGCGTGCGGTGAGTTCCTCGATCTGCCCGGCGAGCTCGGCGGCGGGACGGTCCGTGGGCACGGCCTCGGCCGCCTTGGTCTTCCCCCTGCCCTTGGCCGCCTTGCCGTCGGCCTGCGTGGTGCTCAGCGACGGCACCGGCGCCTTGACGGTCTTGCCGTCCTTGGACTTGCGGTAGCCCGAGCCGAGCAGCTGCTCCGTGTCGATGTCCTCGCGGGCGATCTGCGCGACGATGTCGTTGATCTTCTTGCGGAGCGGCTGGGGGTCGATGCCCTTCGCCTTGTTGTACGCGACTTGCTTCGCCCGGCGGCGGTTGGTCTCGTCGATGGCCTTCTCCATCGCCGGGGTGATCTTGTCGGCGTACATGTGGACCTGGCCGGAGACGTTGCGCGCGGCGCGGCCGATGGTCTGGATGAGCGAGGTGCCCGAGCGCAGGAAGCCTTCCTTGTCCGCGTCCAGGATCGCCACCAGCGACACCTCGGGCAGGTCGAGGCCCTCCCTCAGGAGGTTGATGCCGACCAGGACGTCGTACTCGCCGCTGCGCAGCTCCCGCAGCAGTTCGACGCGGCGGAGCGTGTCGACGTCGCTGTGCAGGTAGCGGACCTGGATGCCGAGCTCCACGAAGTAGTCCGTGAGGTCCTCGGCCATCTTCTTGGTGAGGGTGGTGACCAGGACGCGCTCGTCCTTGTCGACCCGCTTGCGGATCTCGTGCACCAGGTCGTCGATCTGGCCCTCGGTGGGCTTGACGACGACCTCCGGGTCGACCAGGCCGGTGGGGCGGATGATCTGCTCCACGGCCCCGTCCGAGCGGGACAGCTCGTACTGGCCCGGCGTGGCCGACAGGTAGACCGCCTGCCCGATGCGCTCCTGGAACTCCTCCCACTTCAGGGGGCGGTTGTCGAGGGCGGAGGGCAGCCGGAAGCCGTGGTCGACCAGGGTGCGCTTGCGGGAGGCGTCGCCCTCGTACATCGCGCCGATCTGCGGGACGGTGACGTGCGACTCGTCGATGACGAGGAGGAAGTCGTCCGGGAAGTAGTCCAGCAGGGTGTTGGGCGGAGAGCCGGGCAGACGGCCGTCGAAGTGCATCGAGTAGTTCTCCACGCCGGAGCAGGAGCCGATCTGGCGGAGCATCTCCAGGTCGTACGTGGTGCGCATGCGCAGGCGCTGCGCCTCCAGGAGTTTGCCCTGGGTCTCCAGCTCGGCCAGGCGCTCCCCGAGCTCCTTCTCGATGTCGTTGGCGGCCCGCTCCAGGCGCTCGGGTCCGGCGACGTAGTGGGAGGCGGGGAAGACGTACAGCTGCCGGTCGTCGCTGATGATTTCGCCGGTGAGCGGGTGCAGCGTGGACAGGGCCTCGATCTCGTCGCCGAACATCTCGATGCGGACGGCGAGCTCCTCGTAGACCGGGAAGATCTCGACGGTGTCGCCGCGGACGCGGAAGGTGCCGCGGGTGAACGCCAGGTCGTTGCGCGTGTACTGGATGTCGACGAAGCGTCGCAGCAGCTGGTCCCGGTCGATCTCGTCGCCCACCCGGAGGGGCACCATCCGGTCCACGTACTCCTGGGGGGTGCCCAGGCCGTAGATGCAGGAGACCGAGGCGACCACGACGACGTCGCGGCGGGTGAGCAGCGAGTTGGTCGCGGAGTGGCGCAGCCGCTCGACCTCCTCGTTGATCGAGGAGTCCTTCTCGATGTAGGTGTCCGACTGCGGGACGTAGGCCTCGGGCTGGTAGTAGTCGTAGTACGAGACGAAGTACTCGACGGCGTTGTTCGGCAGGAGCTCGCGGAACTCGTTCGCCAGCTGGGCGGCCAGGGTCTTGTTCGGCGCCATGACGAGGGTGGGACGCTGGAGCTTCTCGATCATCCACGCGGTGGTGGCGGACTTGCCGGTGCCGGTCGCGCCGAGCAGGACGACGTCCTTCTCGCCGGCTTCGATGCGCCGGGCGAGGTCGGCGATGGCCGTCGGCTGGTCGCCGCTGGGCTGGTAGGGACTGACGACCTCGAAGGGCGCCACCGTGCGTTCGATCTGGGAAACGGGCCGCATGGATCCACCGTACGACTCGTCACTGACAATGCGGCGTGATCAGCGGTTCTGCGGGGTGCGGACACCGCTGCGGGCCCGCAGCGGACGGTGGCCCGGCTGGTGGACCACTTCGCCGGCGGGGATGCCCGGCTTCTCCTCCACGGGCGCGGCGGCGACGCGTCCCCTGACCATGAGCGGGTCGAAGACCACGACAACGCCGGCGAGGGCGAGGAAGGCGAGCGGGCCGATCAGCATCGGCACGAGCAGGGTGGCGGGCGACTCTCCCGTCGCGGGGACGGCCGTGCCGTGCAGGTGGACACTGAGGGCGGCCATGCCGGTGTAGTGCATGCCGCTGACCGCGAGCCCCATCAGGAGGCTGGCGCCCACGCTCCACAGGAAGCCCTTGACCTGGCAGGCCGCCCAGAGCGCGGCGGTGGCGGCGGCCATCGCTATCACGACGGACGCCGCGACGGTAGGGATGCTGTACCGGAATTCGCCGTCGAGCTGCATCCCGGCCATACCCAGGTAGTGCATCGAGGCGATCCCGAGGCCGGTGACCGTGCCCCCGGTGAACAGCGCCGTGCCCTTCGCGCCGCGGTAGCCGACGATGAAGATCCCGACGCCCACCATGAGGATCGCGACGCCCAGGCCGGCGTACGTCATCGCCGTGTCGTAGTGGATCGGCGCCTCTTCGACCGTGAACCCCATCATGGCGACGAAGTGCATGGTCCAGATGCCGGAGCCGATCGCCCCCGCCCCGAGGGCGATCCAGACGGGGCGCCACGAGCGGGTCACGATCAGGGACCTGGTGGTGCAGCGCAGGCCCAGGGCACCGCCCAGGCAGGCCATGAGGTAGGCCACCAGCGGTGTGACGAGTCCGTAACTGAATCCGTCGACGGTGCCTTGCATGCGCGGCTGCCCTTCCGCCTTTTACATCCCGGATTTCCCCGTTATGTACCCCCTCCGAGAACCGCGATTGCGGTTGAGGTTGAGGCAGAGAGTATGACGTCCACCGGAATGGTCGAACGACTATCCGGCAAAGAAACACGGCCTTGACCCACTTGTGCGGCCCCCGTGTGTGGAGTTGTGGCCCCTCCATTCATCCTGTGTCCATTCCGCACCCCTCCGCCGTTGACCATCTGCTGTCACAGTTGAACTGTCCGTGACCGCTCGACGCGAGGAGTACGCATGCACGCACGCGCACTTACCGCCACGACCATCGCGCTCCTGGGAACCGCCGCCACCCTGTTCCCGGCCCCCGCCGCGGGTGCCGCCGACGCCGGGCCACCGCTGGTGGTCGCCCACCGGGGCGCCTCCGGATACGCGCCGGAGAACACCCTGGCCGCCGTCGACAAGGCGGCCGAACTCGGCTTCCGCTGGGTCGAGAACGACGTGCAGCGGACCAGGGACGGTGAACTCGTCGTCGTCCACGACGACAGCCTGGCGCGTACCACGAACGTCGAGGAGCTCTTCCCCGACCGGGCCCCGTGGAAGGTGAAGGACTTCACCGCCGCCGAGATCGCGCGGCTCGACGCGGGAAGCTGGTTCGGCCCCGCGTACGCGGGCGCGCGCGTGCCGACGCTGGAGCAGTACGTGCACCGCGTCGAGCGCCACCACCAGAAGCTGCTGCTGGAGATCAAGAGCCCTGAGCTGTATCCGGACATCGAGAAGCAGACGCTCAAGGTGCTCGGCAACGAGGGCTGGCTGGAGCGGTCGCACGTGGCGGGGCGGCTGATCGTGCAGAGCTTCAGCGCGGACAGCGTGCGGACCGTTCACGAGCTGAAGCCCGCCGTCAAGACCGGGTTCCTCGGTACGCCGTCCGTGATGGAGCTGCCCGCGTACGCGGAATTCACCGACCAGATCAATCCGTCGTACCGCACGGTGTCCCTGGGATACGTGTCCGCGGTCCAGGCCTTCAGGGGGCCGCACGGCAGGTCACTCGAGGTCTTCGCCTGGACCGTCGACGACGCGGACACCGCCCGGCAGGTCGCCGGGTACGGGGTCGACGGCATCATCAGCAACAAACCGGACGTGGTGCGGGCCGCGGTGGGCGGCGGCTGACCACCCGCCGCCCCGCCCCGGGACGTGCCGGCAGGCGGGGCGTTGTCAGTGGCGGGCCGTACGGTGGGCGCATGGACAGCCATGGGCAGGCAGAGCGGCAGGTCGTGTGGACGGTCGTCGGTACGGACGTCGGACCGCTGCTGCTCGCCGCCACACCTGACGGCCTGGTCAACGTGGTGTTCCACGCCACCGACGCGGTGCGTGACCGGGCGCTCGGCCGGCTGGCTTCCCGGCTGGGCGGCGATCCCGTCGAAGCGCCGCGCTCACCCCTGCTGGCCGAGCCGATACGCCAGGTGGAGGCGTACTTCGCGGGGGTCCGGCGGGACTTCGACCTGCCGCTGGACTGGTCGCTGATCTCCGGCTTCAACCGGCAGGTGCTGCGCGAGCTCGCCTCCGGGGTGCCGTACGGCGCGGTCGTGGGCTACGGCGACCTGGCCGCGCGGGTCGGCCGGCCGGGCGCCGCCCAGGCCGTGGGCCTGGCGATGGGAGCCAATCCGCTGCCGGTGGTCGTGCCCTGCCACCGGGTCGTGGAGAGTGACGGCGGCATCGGGGGTTTCGGCGGAGGCCTGGAGGCCAAGCGGAGGCTGCTCGCCCTGGAGGGCGTGCTGCCCCAGCCGCTGTTCTGACGGTCGCCGCCCTGGTCAGTCGTAGTGCCGCGCTTCGACGACGTTGCCGTCGGGGTCGCGGAAGTAGAAGCTGCGCCTGGCCATGCCGCGGGCGCCGTAGGCGTCGTGAGTGATCGCCGACACGGGGACGGCCTGGCGTTGCAGCCGGTCGCGCAGCGCGTCGAAGTCGTCCTGCCCCAGCGCCACGCAGACGTGGTTGACGGGGTGACCGGCGCTGTCGGCGGCGCCCGGGACCATGGTCATGCGCTCCGCCAGGGTGAGGGGCGCCAGATCGAAGATCGTCTCCTCGTTCAGCCGTACGGAGGGGAAGGACACGGTTCCCGCGGCGTACTCGGTGACGCGCAGCGGCTCCATGCCGAGCGCCCTCTCGTAGAACCCGGCCGCCCCGACCGGGTCACGCACCCACAGGACGACGTGGTCGATACGTGGCGTGTTGTCCGTCATGCCTCAAGGCTCACGCCCGTCGACCATGTCGGCAAGGGTTTGGCCTCGCACGCCGTTCGCCAGAGATGCCAGAGACGAGGGAAGACCGACAGACGGGAGGCACGCTCGTGGCGCTGACGGTGTCCGAAGAGGTACGCGAGGCGATCGGCGCAGGTCGGCCGGTGGTGGCGCTGGAGTCCACGATCATCGCGCACGGTCTGCCGCGACCCCGCAACCTGCGGGTGGCCCTGGAGCTGGAGGCGGCCGTACGGCAGGAGGGCGCTGTTCCCGCGACCGTCGCCGTGCTGGACGGACGGCCCCGCGTCGGCCTGGACGAGCAGCAGCTGGAGCGGGTCGCGAACGAGGACGGGATCCGCAAACTGGGGCACCGCGACCTGCCTCTCGCGGTGGCGTCGAGAGCGAGCGGCGCGACCACGGTGTCGGCGACGGCCCTGCTTGCGGCCAGGGCGGGGGTACGGATCTTCGCCACGGGCGGGCTGGGCGGCGTGCACCGGCAGTGGACGGTCACGCAGGACGAGTCGGCCGACCTGGGTCTGCTCGCCCGGACAAGGATCACGGTGGTGTGCGCGGGCGTGAAGTCGATCCTGGACGTGCCGGCGACGCTGCAGCGCCTGGAGACGCTGGGCGTGACGGTCGCCGGGTACGGCACGCGCCGATTCCCCGGCTTCTACCTGTCCGACTCCGGCCACCCGGTGGACTGGACCCTCGACTCGCCTGACCAGGTGGCGGACGTCATGCGGGCGCAGGACGCGCTCGGGGTGCCGCAGTCGGCGCTGATCGTCGCCAACCCGGTGCCCCGGGGGGAGCAGCTCGATCCGGAGCTGCACGCTCGCGTGCTCGACGAGGCGCTGCACGCGTGCGAGGAGCAGGGGGTGACCGGGCAGGGAGTCACACCGTTCCTGCTGGACTACCTGGTGCGGCACACCGACGGGGCCTCCCTGAGCGCCAATCTGGCGGCGGTCCGCGGCAACGTACGGCTCGCGGGACGGATCGCGGCGGCCTGGGCCTCGGCGTGACCGGATCGGGGGCGGGCGGTGCGCTGCTGGTCGTCGGGGACGTGATCACGGACGTCGTCGCCCGGCACCGGGGACCACTCGTCGCGGGCACGGACACGGCGGCGGTGATCCGACGGGTGCCTGGCGGTGCGGGGGCGAACGTGGCCTGCTGGGCGGCGCACTGGGGATGCCCGGAGGTGCGGATGGTCGGCCGGGTGGGTGCGGAGGCAGCGGCATGGCACGAGCGGGAACTGGTCGCGCACGGGGTGACGCCCGCGCTGGTCGTCGATCCGGAGGCGCCGACGGGGACGGTGCTCTGCCTGGTGGACACGGGCGCGGCGGCCGAGCGGACGTTCCTCACCGACAGTGGCGCCTCCCTGCGGCTCGGGCCGGGCGACTGGTCGGACGAGTTCCTCGACGGTGTCGCGCGTCTGCACCTGTCGGGTTATCTGCTGTTCTCCGAAACGACCCGGGCGCTGGTGTCGGTGGCCGTGGCATCGGCACGTGCGCGCGGTGTGCCGGTGAGCCTGGACCCGGCGTCCGTGGGGTTTCTCGAGGAGTTGGGCGTGGACCGCTTCCTGACGCTGGTCGCGGACGTGGACGTGCTGCTGCCGAGCCGCGACGAGGCATGTCTGCTGACGGGGCGCTCCGGGGCGGCGGACGCTGCGGCCGAACTGAGCCGACGCGTGCCGCTGGTGATCCTCAAACAGGGCGCGGCCGGTGCGCTGGTGGCCCACTCGGGCGCGGTACGGGCCCACGTCACCGCCGTCCCCGCGCAGCCCCGGGACACCACGGGCGCCGGCGATGCCTTCACTGGCGCGTTCCTGGCGGCTCTGCTCGTCGGCGCGGACCCGGAGGGGGCCGCGCTGGAGGGCTGCCGGGCCGGCGCGCGGGCGGTCGAGCGGGTGGGCGGCAGACCGCCCGTACGGGGCTGACGCTGCGGGGAGCGTCAGTCCGGGGCTGACCGTTTGGAGAGGGAGAGGGACCGGCAGACCGGCGGCCACCGGGCCGCCCCGAGCCCACGGGCGGGTCCGCCGACGCGTCAGGGGACCGGCGGTCTGGTGCCTGGCCGTATGCGTGGCCCCTACCCCTTGCGTCCCCACGCCGAGATCATCGGGGCCGTCGTGAGGTCCATGGCTCCGGTGGCCACGTTCGCGAGGTGGCGGTCGATGTCCTCGTCGGTGGCGAGACCCGCGGAGACCAGCTGATCGCGGATCTGCCGAACCGTCGCGGACTCCAGCGCGGCGCAGGCGGGCGAGGTGAGGGGGAAGTAGGCGTCGGCTGCCACCTGGTGCAGTCCCGCCTCGCGGAGGAGCCGCGGAAGCCTGCGGCCGTAGGAGAGGTCGGCGCCGCGGTCGGCGAGCAGCTTGCGGAAACCGTGCCGAAGCCGGTTCGCCAGCCGCTGTTCGGGGCCGTGCTCGTCGGGGCAGATCAGGGGCTGCAGTGCGGGATCGGCGTCTTCGACGAGGAGCCGTCCGCCGGGCCGCAGCGCCTTGATCATCGAGGCCAACGCCCGCTCCCGGTTGGGTACATGAACCAGGACGAGCCGGGCGTGCACCAGGTCGAACCCCTCCTCCGGCGGTGCCTCGGCGCTCACGTCGTGGACGCGGACGTCCACCGGCGGGTGTGCCGCGGGGGTCAGCAGCGAGGTGTCGATGTCGGTCGCCACGACCTTCCCGGTCGGGCCCACTCTCTTGGCCAGCCACGACACCACGGACGTACCGCCGGCGCCAACCTCCCAGCAGCGCCAGCCCGGTCCGATGCCGAGTCCCTCGATATGGCGGAAGGTCGTGGGGTCGAAGAGGTCGGCGAAGGCGTCGAAACGCTCCCCCGCCTCCGTCTGCTGGTTGGCCAGGAGATAACCGTCGGGTCGCGTCATACCGCGATCATCCCAGGTGTCCCACTTGTCCGGTGCGGGCGGCGCGGCGCCGCCGGCGAGACCGCCCACGTCCGGCCGGACAGCAGACGGGTACCGGACGCGACGGTCAAGGACCCTGTCCAGCGGGGCCGGCCGGTTGTCCACAGCCGGGAACCAAGCGGAATACGGCGTTTCCACAGGTTCGTTCGCCGCTCGGCGTCACCTGGCAAACTGGCCCGACCAGGGCGCGGAGACGCGGCGCGAGGAGATCCACGCAAGGAGATCCAGATGTCCATGGCAGGGAATCTGCGGAAGGTCACGAGCATCGGTGGCGTGGGTGGCCTGCGCAGAGTGGCACGGCTGGCCCGTCGGCGCCCGCGCGTGGACCTGAGCCACCCGGCCCGTTCCCCACTGGGCTCCTCGGTGGTCAACTGCGTGACGTATCAGGACGGTTGCCGGGTCTCCATGGGCGGCGATCTGGTCGAGGCCGTGCGGCAGGTGCGCAAGAGCGGCGAGGGTTTCGTCTGGATGGGGCTGCACGAGCCGACGAACCAGGAGTTCGCCGGCATCGCCGACCTGTTCGATCTGCACCCCCTGGCGGTCGAGGATGCCGTCGAGGCCCATCAGCGGCCCAAGCTGGAGCGGTACGGCGAGACGCTCTTCGCGGTGTTCAAGACAGTGTGCTATGTCGAGCACGACCAGCTGACCGCCACCAGCGAGGTGGTGAACACGGGCGAGATCATGGTGTTCACCGGCGAGGACTTCGTGATCACGGTGCGGCACGGGCGGCACGGCTCGCTGGGACCGCTGCGCGAGGAGCTGGAGTCCGCGCCGCAGCAGCTCGCGAAAGGCCCCTCGGCGGTACTGCACGCGATCGCGGACCATGTGGTCGACGACTACCTGTCCGTCATCGACTCCGTGCACGACGACGTCGACGAGGTGGAGACGGCCGTGTTCGCCGAGCAGGGCGTCCATGTCGACCCGGGCAGGATCTACCAGCTCAAGCGCGAACTGCTCGAGTTGAAACGGGCGGTGGTGCCGTTGAATCGCCCCCTGGAGGACCTCGCCGCGCGGCCCATACGCGTGGTCGACCCGGAGATACAGGCGTACTTCCGGGACGTCTCGGACCATCTGCAGCGAGCCGTCGAGCAGATCGCCGCCTTCGACGAACTGCTCAACTCCATCCTCCAGGCACACCTCGCGCAGGTCACGGTCGCGCAGAACGAGGACATGCGCAAGATCACGGCCTGGGCCGCGGTGGTCGCCGTGCCGACGATGGTGTGCGGGGTGTACGGCATGAACTTCGACCACATGCCGGAGCTGCACTGGCGGTTCGGCTATCCCCTGGTCGTCGGTGTCATATCCGTCGCCTGTCTGGTGCTGTACCGGGGCTTCCGGCGCAACGGCTGGCTGTGACGGGCGCCAAGGAGGCGTGCCGGGCGGCTCAGGCTCGGCGCGCGGAGCTCTTGGCGTAGACGCTCTCCGCCCAGCTCGCGATCTGGTCGTCGGCCAGGTGCCGGACGAGATCGGACTCGCTGATCATGCCGACGAGCCGCTTGTCGTCGATGACGGGCAGTCGGCGGATCTGGTACTCCTGCATCTCCCGCAGGACGTCGCCGATGTCGGCGTTCGCGTCGATCCAGCGCGGAGTGCCCCGGGCCATGTCGCCCGCGGTGACCCGAGCCGGGTCGCGGCCCTCGGCGACACAGCCGACGACGATGTCGCGGTCGGTCAGGATGCCGCAGAGCCGTTCGTTCTCGTCGCTGATGGGCAGGGCACCGACGCCCAGCTCGCGCATCAGCTGGGCGGCGCGGTCGAGGGTTTCGTGGGCGGGGATCCACTGGGCGCCGCGGTGCATGATGTCTTTGGCGGTGGTCATGCGCTGCCTCCTGGTGCCGAACGGCCGGCGCGGTGCGGGGGCGCACCGCTGGTCCCGGCGTCCACATTCTCGCCGCGGTGCCTGGCACTCGCACGCGGAGCGGGGCGGGGGCGGAGCTGCCGCAGGAGGGCTGGGCCGGTCCTCCGCCATGTCCCTCCCGGGGTGGCCGGGTGCGGGTTTCTCCCGGGGTGGTCGGGGGCGATCTCTCCAGGGGTGGCCCGGAGGCAGGTCCCTCCCGGGGCGGGCGTCGGGGACGGCCGCCGTTGTCGGGGGGAGCGACCGGTTAGGCCGGCTCACGCCGGATGACGCGGACCCGTTCCGCCCGGCGGCGGCGAGGGTCAGGTCCAGCCGGTCCACGCCGGGTGATGCGGGTCGTCGGCGCGCACCAGGACGTCGGCGGTGGCCGCGGGGTCGGTCACGTCCGCGTAGCGCTCGAAGACGGGCAGGGTCCAGTGGTCGGCCTCGGCGGTGCGGCGGCGCAGCGCGCCCGGGGAGAGGAGGACGTGGACGGTCAGGTCGAAGGGGAACCAGTGACGCAGGAGGAGGGGGCCGTGCATCAGGAGGACGCCACCGGGCGGGAGGCGGACGTAGGGGCTGCGGGTGGCTCGATCGGTGACGGGGTCCCACAGGTCGGGCAGGACGCGTCCGTCGCCGCCGGGCTCGAGAGGGCCGAACACCTCGCGCCACAGGGCGCCGGTGTCGTACCAGCCGTTCTCATAGGACTCCGGGTCCCGGCGTCCGTGCTCCAGGCGCAGCGAGGCCGGGCGCAAGAAGCCCTCCGTGCCGACGACGAGCGAGGGTCGGCCGCCGGCGCGCAGCGCTTCGCTGACGCGTTCGGCGAGGTCACCGGTGCGTGCGGCCGGAGCACCGTCGAAGGCAGCGCGTGGCCAGGGACTGCCGTCGGCCGGCGCCAGGTCGAGCAGGCGCTCGGCGAGCAGGTCGCCGAGCCGTTCCCAGGTGATCGCTTCGAGTCGCACAGGCCCATGATGCGCCGTCCGTCGGCGGACTCGACGGGCCGCCCGGCCCTCCGAAGGGGACTCGCCGTGCGAGAGCGGGCTTCGCGGCGCCGGGCATGCCCGGCCCCCGGAAGGGGACGCCCGGAGGGGGACACGCGCTCGCCGTGCGGGGGCAGGGCTTTGCGGCGCGGGTGCCGATGGTCTGCCGGTGGGACGACGGGTTTGTGCACCCCACCCCGTTCCCTCCGACGGTCTGCCGGTGGGCGACGGGTTTGTGCTCCCGCTCCCGGAGGAAGACCGCCGGCCCTGGCCGCGGGTTCCGCACACGCCGCCACCCGCCGACCGAGGCGACGGACGGCGGGTGGCGGACGGCTGGCGAAGGACCGGTGGGAGGACCGCCGACGAGCGGCCAGCCCGGCTATCAGTGGCTGAAAGGGTGACTGGTGAAGGAGGCAATCAACTGTTAATGATCAACTCAGGACGTGCTCAGGAGGAAAACGGCGGTCAGGACAGGAGGAAGTCCGCCTTTCCCGCCTTGGCGCCCTCGATGAAGGCGGTCATCTCGTCGGAGGTGTAGATCAGCGCCGGCCCGTCGGGGTCGGTGGACTGCCGAACCGCGATCCGGCCGTCGGCGAGTTTCATCGCCTCCAGGCAGTTGCCTCCGTTGCCACCGCTCCACGGCTTGTGCCAGCCTTCGCTCCCCAGCTCACGCGCCGGCATGCCGTTGTAGATCCCCTCGGTGCGGACCCGCCGCTGGGGCTCGGACGTGATGCGTTTCATTCACAGCTCCTTGCGGAAATCCCGAAGGATCTCCTTCGTGCGGTGTGCCGTGGCGGCCAGTGCCGCCATGCGGTCCATGACCTCGAGGTGGGTCGCCACCTCGGTACGGGCGTCGAGGTAGACGGCGCCGGTCAGGTACTCGCTGTAGACCATGTCCGGAAGCTCGGGCATGGCGAATCGGAACAGCACGAACGGCCCGTAGGTGCCGGGATGCGGCCCTTCGTCGAACAGCGCGATCTGCAGCGTCACGTTGGGCAGATCCGCGGCCTCGAGAAGTCTGTCGATCTGGGCGCGCATCACCTCCGGACCACCGACCTGGCGCTGCAGCGCGGTTTCCTCCATCACGACCCAGATCCGGGGTGCGTTCTCCCGGGTGAGCAGATCCTGCCGTTGCATGCGCAGGGCGACGTGCCGCTCGATGTCCTCGGGCCGGGTCTGGCCAATGGCGCCGCACCGCAGCACCCCGCGCGCGTAGTCCTCGGTCTGCAGCAGGCCGGGGACGAAGTGGGGCTCATAGCCGCGGATCAGGGCGGCGGCGCCCTCCAGGCTGACGTACATCGAGAACCAGCCGGGCAGGATGTCGTGGAAGCGCTGCCACCAGCCGGGTTTGTTGGCGTCCTCGGCGAGCTGGACAAATCCGTCGGCCTCGGCCTCCGGGACTCCGTAGGCCTTCAGCAGCAGTTGGAGGTACGGGATCTTGAGGGCCACCTCGGCCATCTCCATACGGCGGACCGTGGCGGGTGCGACGCGGAGAATGGCGGCGGCCTCCTCGCGCTTCATCCCGGCGCGTTCCCGCAGGTCCAGCAGGCGCCGGCCGAGGACGACCTGTCCGACCGTCGGCGCGGACCGCGGTTCGCTCACGCTCCACCTCCACAGAAGAATGCACTGACTCGGAATCCACGACGGGTTGCTGAAAGATCCCGACAGCCGGGCGGCGCCGCTCGAAGACCTGTTCGAAGACCGGGGCGATCTTCTTGATCTCAATTGGCGCCGCTCGACGTGCTGTTGCCAGCAGTGTGCCACGCCACCCCACCGCGTCATACAGCACTCTGCATTTTCCAGAGTGATGCTTGCCAAGTGTCCGCGGCGGGGCGATAGTGGCAAGCGTGATTCCGTCCGCGCCCTTAGGAACAGACGCCGCCGCAGTCCCGCTCGGCCTCGACGCCATTACGGCAGTCACCCCTCACGGGGCGGCCGAGCAGCGCCGGTTCCGCTTCGAGCTGGCCGCACATCCGGGCTCCCCCGCGCAGGCGAGACGCCTGACACGCGCACGGCTGAACGGCTGGTCGGTCTGCGAGGACACCTGCGACACCGCGGCCCTCGTAGTGTCCGAGCTGGTCACCAACGCGATCGTGCACACCGCCAGCACGCACATAGTGTGCGAACTGCACGACGGCGACGACCTGCTCCGTATAGCCGTGCGTGACGAGGGGTGCGCACCGGGGCAGCCCCACGCGCCGGCCGGGCAGCGCCCCGAGGACGAGCACGGGCGCGGGCTGCTGCTCGTCGACACCCTGTGCCACGCCTGGGGCACCCGCGAGCAGGGCGCGGGACTGCTGGTCTGGGCCGACCTGCCGCGCGGGGCGGATACATCGCGCGTCCCGTCCGGACCGCGCAACGACCTGGGCTGGGGTGCCCGCCCGAAGCCTGGCGCGTCCGGCGGCTCGGACACGGACGACGAGGCGGAAGCACACACGGGATCGGGGGCCGAATGGGCGTGAGCACCGCGTCCGCCGGCCGGGCCATGTGCCTGGACACGCTGATCGGCCTGCAGCGCGGACTGCGGCCGTCCGGTACACCCCGGCGACTGGCCGTGCCCGACGGCATGACCGCTCCGCTGGGCTGCGACGCAGTGGCGGTACCCGCCCGCTTCGGTCCCCTGATGATGCCCCGGTTGCCCCGAGTGGGGTGCGTCTACAGCGATGAGACGCACTGGTGGTGGATTGTTCCGTCGGACTCCGACTACGCCCTGGAGTGGCCCGCACCCGCGCGCTACGCCGCCGGTGCGGTCGTCCCCGACGCGCCGAGGGCGCCGGGCCTGATCCACCGGCCGGACGGAACCGTCCCCTACACGCCGCCCATTCCGCTCTACCTGGCCCTGTGCCGACTGACGAACACAACCCCGAACTGGTCACGGCCGGTCAACGCCTGAGGCTTTCGACAAGGTCGCGCAAGGTCTCGCAAGCCCTGTCCGGCAGGCCGTTCGATGAGCATCCGGGATGTGAATCCACCCAGACGCCACACGGGCTCGAGCGCCGGTGATCAGCAGACTCAACCGCTTGCAGAGCCCGGCGGCGTGCACCGCACGTCGGTGTGCGACATCGCGTGCGCGAAGACCGTACGCAGTGCCACCGCGGGCTTCAGGCGGCCGCGTCGATCGCCGCGTCGCCGCGCACGACGACCAGGAACATGTCCGTCGCGAGGTCCATGACCACCTCGGCCGACAGGCCCTCCAGACGCCGCGCCTGCGCGAACTCCTCCGCCGGCCACGAGCCGCGCGGCCCGCCGGCGGGAAAGCGCTCGAGCACCGTTCGCCCGCTCACCCTGCACCTCCATGTAGCGCTGTACTGGTGTAGTTAAACGCCATGGAGACCCGTGATGCCTCGTGGAGCGACGGCAATGAGACATAGTTGACACGCGTTCACTGCCGAAAGCGGGCACAAACTCGGCATTTCGGGTGGTTGATTACGCTCCGTCGCGGTTCGCGTACGGTGTCGTATACGCTCGCGCGGGCGATGAGGGCATGCCCCCTCCGAAGGCGGATCGCATTTCGGTCCGCACACGAGCGCCGTTCACGGCGTCGCACCGTCAGTCCTCGCACCCTGCGGATGTGGCGTCCTTCGGACCCGGCACCCCTCGGACCTGGCACTCTTCGGACCTCGTGCCTGCGATCCTCGCACCCCTCAGTCCTCGTACTCGTCGTGGTAGCGAATGCGGGCGCTACCCGCGGGCGCCCCCAGCGTCGACGCACGCCCCTTGGGTTCCTCCCATTCCTCCTGCCGCCCCAGGGCCGTCAGGTCGAGCAGGCTCGTGGTCGAGCCGAGCCCGTCGAGGCCCCGCTCGTACGTCGAGTAGGTGTGGAAGACCCGGTCGCGGTCGCGCAGGAAACAGCTGAGGCCGGGCCGCTCGAGAAGCTCCCCGTCGTGCTCCAGGGTCACCTCGAAGTCGCGGTTGAAGTCGCACAGGTACGAGGAGTACCACGGCACCGTCCAGCCCATCCGTGCCTTGAACGGCAGAATCCGGGTGTACGGCGCCCGGGACACGGTCGCGAACGTCGTACCCCGCGCCTTCATGTGGGCGAGGTGCCCGATCTGGTCGAGGAAGGCGGAGCAGCTGCGGCAGCCCGACTCCCACTCGGGGGCGAACATGAAGTGGTAGACGACCAGTTGGTCCCGGCCGTCGAACAAGTCGAGGAGCGAGGCCCTGCCGTCGCCGCCTTCGAAGACGTACTCCTTCTCCACCTCGACCATGGGCATTCTGCGCCGCTCGGCGTTGAGCGCGTCCCGGGCACGCGTGGCCTCCTTCTCCCTGGCGAGCAGGTCCTGGCGTGCGACGCGCCACTGGTCGCGCGAGACGATGTCGGGAAGCGACATGAGCCCTCCTGTACAGCGGTCCGATCTTTGTGGTGACCGCCGCGCCGTACGGAACTCATCGCTCGCCGCGGTATTCCTTTTCGACGGTCCCGGCACTCCGGCACTCTGGCACTCCGGCGAAGGGGTGTGGGGGACGCGCGACGGTGATGCCGCCCGCTCAGGTGTCGTACTCCTGGATGCGCCGGCCGTGGCCGCGGTCCACGAGCGCGGGCAGCCGCTCCTCCAACTCCTCGGCGACCGCGGCCACGTCGATCGTCAGCAGCTCGCGGTCGCGCATCAGGACGCGTCCGTCGACGATCGTCGTACGGACGTCTGCGGAGCGGGCACTGTGCACCAATGTGGCGGCGAGGTCGTGCACGGGCCGGGTGTGCGGTCCGGTGAGGTCCACGAGGACGATGTCGGCCCGGCGTCCCGGCGCGATGCTGCCGACAGTGTCGCCGAGGCCCACGGCGCGGGCGCTCTGCAGCGTTGCGTGGTGCAGAGCCTGACGGGAGGTCAGCCAGCGCGGGTCACCCGCGGTGGACTTCTGGATGAGGGAGGTGAGCGCCATCGACTCCCACACGTCGAGGTTGTTGTTGGAGGCGGCGCCGTCCGTGGCCAGTCCGACGGGGATGCCGATGTCGCGCAGGCCCCGTATCGGCGTGGTGGTGGGCCAGGCGAACTTGAGGTACCCGCGGGGCGCGCTGGCGACGGCGGTCCGGCCCTCGGCCGCGGCCAGCAGCGGCAGGTCGTGTTCGAGGATGCCGGTGCCGTGCGCGATGAGGACGTCGGTGTCGAGGATCCCGGTGTGGGCGAGGACCTCGATGGGGGTCCGGCCGTGCCGGGTGAGGCTGGCGTCGGTCTGGTCGCGGTTCTCGGCGGCGTGCAGGTGGACGGGCAGGCCGTGGGCGCGGGCGAGTTCGGCGGTGACGGCGAGGTCGTCGTCCGTGACGGTGTAGGGGGCGTGCGGGGCGAGGGCCGTGGTGATGCGGCCGCCGGCCGTGCCGCGCCGCCGCAGCGCGAAGTCGAGGGACTTCTCCCGGCCCTCCGGCCCCTGCGAGGAGAAGTAGGTCTCTCCGAGCAGGGCCCGCATCCCGCACTCGGCGACGACGGACGCGACGGCCTCCATCGCGAAGTAGTGGTCGGCGAAACACGTGACGCCACCGCGGATCATCTCGGCGCATGCCAGCCGCGCGCCCAGGTCGACGTGTTCGGCGGTGAGGTTGGACTCGACGGGCCAGACGACGTCGTTGAACCACTCCTCGGTGGGCAGGTCCTCGGCGAGGCCGCGCAGCGCGACCATCGGCGCGTGGGTGTGGCAGTTGACAAGTCCCGGCATCGCGACCTGGCCGCGTGCGTCGATGTGCTCGACGGCGGACAGTCCACCGGTGGCGGCGGCGCTCGTCACAGCCTCGATGACACCGTCGCGTACGACGACGGCGGCGTCCCGCGCGAATCCGATCCGTTCCTCGTCGTCGTGCACGAGGACGGTGCAGCCGGTGATGAGGAGGTCGACGGTGACCTCCGCGGTGGCAGGCCTCATGCCGCCACGGTACGACGCGGAGGCCGGTCGGACGACCTCCCGGACGATGCGGAACTCGCCACCGTCCGGTGCCGTCCGGGCCAGGGCCAGGACCAGGTCCCAGGGCCGGCCGGCGGCGTTCTCCCGCAGCGCGCTCGGACAGCCGTCGGGCTGTCTTACGCGTCACCCAGCCAGCCGACGGCCCGCAGGTCGGCGGGGTCGAAGGCGCCGCGGTAGTAGATCGCCAGGTCCCAGTCACTGTCCGGGCGTGCGGAGCCCTGTGCGCGGGAGCCACCGAGGGCCACGGCCCGTACGCCGGGCAGCGCGGCGAGCCGGTAGGCAACGGCGTCGAGGAAGGCTCCGTCGGCGGGTGAGGACACGGCGACGGCTCCGGCCGGTCGGGGGCGTGGTGGTCAGAGATCGCCGGAAGCGTAAGCCTCGCCTCCCGGCGCACGCACGACAACAAGCGGGGCTCGAGCCGGATGTGCGCCACGTGTGGCGCCGGAGCGGACATCCAGGTGACAGGCATCGAAGCCGGCGTCACGGCGGCCGACACACCGCAGACCGCCCACCGCATCACACCGCACACCGCACACCGCAAGACCGCAGACCGCAGACCGCAGACCGCAGACACGCAACGACCGCACACCTACCTGCACACGCCCGCGCACACCCCCGCACACGCCCCAGCCCTCACCCGCGGCCGTACTTGTCCGTCGCCGCCACCAGCGCGTCCGTCATTCCCGGGGCTCCAGCGCCGTGTCCCGCCTCGTCCACGACGATCAGCTCGCTGCCGGGCCAGGCATGGTGCAGCCGCCATACGATGCCGAGCAGATTGCCCAGGTCGAGGCTGCCCTGGACCATCGTGCCGGGGACGTTCTTGATGAGGGACGCGTCGCGCAGCACGACTCCGTCGTCGTTGCCCGCGCCGAGGAAATGGTCGTTGCCGAAGTAGTGCGTCACCGTGCGGGCGAAGCCCATCCGGAACGCCGCGTCCTCGAAGCGTGCCACCGAGCGGGGCGGTGCCGGAATGATCGCTGTCTCCCAGTCGGTCCAGCCACGCGCCGCCCGCTCACGCACCGCGGGATCGGGCGACTCGATGAGCCGGTTGTACGCGGCGGCCAGGTTCCCGTCCCGCTCGTCCTCGGGAAGCAGGCCGAGGAACCGCTCGAAGGCTTCCGGGAAGAGCGTGCCCAAGCCTCGCGTCAGCAGCGTCACCTCACGGTTGGAGCCGGTCGCCACCCCGGCCAGCACCAGTTCGGACACCATCTCCGGATGTGTCTGCGCGTACCGCAGTCCGAGCACCGATCCCCACGAGACGCCCCACACGAGCCAGCGCTCGATCGCCAGGTGCCGGCGCAACACCTCCAGGTCGGCCATCACATGCTCGGTCGTGTTGACACGCATGTCGGTGTCGTACGCGCTCGCGTGCGGCGTGGAACGCCCGCACCCCCGCTGGTCCAGCAGCACGATCCGGTAGACGGCGGGGTCGAACAAGCGACGGAAGTAGGGGCTGCTGCCGGAACCCGGCCCGCCGTGCAGCACCAGTGCCGGTTTGCCCCGCGGGTTCCCGCAGGTCTCCCAGTAGATGCGGTTGCCGTCACCGACGTCGAGCATCCCGCCGTCGTACGGTTCGATCTCCGGATACAGGCCCATCAGCGCACCGTAACGTCCACGGACCGGGCCGGTCATCTCACTTTTCCGGGGCCACCGTGAGGCCCGCCACCCGCGCCGCCGTACGCAGCACCTCCCGCAGCATCTCGGGGGTGAGCCGCCCGGTGAAGGTGTTGCGCTGGCTGACGTGAAAGCAGCCGAACAGTTCCAGCGGCCGGGCGACACCGCCGTCAGGTTGCTCCCGGACGTCGGGCTCGCCCCGGTCACCGGACACGCCGATGCCCTCATCCGCGCCATGCGCGCCGGACGCGCCGGACGCGCCAGGCGCGCCGGACGTGCCGGGGGCCCCGGTCTCGCCGGTCGTGCCGGAGGCGCTGAGGGGCAGCCGGGCACCGTGGGCGAACACCGGCCGCGGTCTCGGCACCGTCCAGCCCGCCTCCGCGAACGCCGGCAGAGCGGCCTGCCAGCCGAAGGCGCCGAGTACGACGACGGACCGCAGCGTCGGCCGCAGCAGCCGCAGCTCTCGCACCAGCCAGGGCCTGCAGGTGTCGCGCTCGCCCGGCGTGGGCCGGTTCGCGGGAGGCACGCAGTGCACGGGCGACGTCACCCGCACCCCGTGCAGCTCCAGCCCGTCCCCGACCCCGACGGCCGTGGGCTGCGACGCGAGGCCCAGGTCGTACAGCGCCCGGTACAGCACGTCCCCGGAACGGTCCCCCGTGAACATGCGCCCTGTCCGGTTGCCGCCGTGCGCCGCCGGGGCGAGGCCGACGATCAGCAGTCGCGCGTCGGGCGGCCCGAAGCCGGGTACGGGCCGGCCCCAGTAGGTCTCGTCGGCGAAGGCGGCACGTTTGACGGCGGCCACCTCCTCCCGCCAGGCGACCAGCCTCGGACAGGCCCGGCAGTCCGAAATCCGCCGGTCGAGCGCGTCGAGGCCGCTGATGTCCATGCCCCCACGGTAGGCCGCCGGAATTTCCCACGCCCTGCCCCGGTCCCGGTATTAAGGTCGGGTGCATGGTTGCCAAGGACGTGGACCACGACAGGGCGGACGGAACAGCCGGGGCTGCTCGGCATGGCGGCCCTCGCCGCGCCGGCCGGACACGCACGGGAGAAACCCCAGCCGGCACGGAAACCGGAGCCCACGCCGGTACCGCGGCCACCACGGGCCCCGACGCCGATGCCGGTGCTGACGCCGCGGCCGGTGCCGACTCCGGCGCCGGAAGCACCCGCGGTCCCGAGTACGGCGCGTCCGCAGCCACTCTCGACCCGAAGGTCGTTGCCGCCCTGGCCGCTGCCGAGGCCGCCGGTCCGAAGAGCGGTGACACCGTCCGCGTCGACAGCTGGATCTGGGCCGTCCGCCTGGTCAAGACCCGCTCCGCCGGAGCCACCGCCTGCCGGGGCGGCCACGTCCGTGTGAACGGCGAGCGCGTCAAGCCCGCCCACTCCGTCCGCGTCGGCGACGAGGTGCGGCTGCGGCACGAGGGACGGGAGCGGATCGTCGTCGTCAGGCGTCTGATCCGCAAGCGGGTCGGCGCCCCCGTCGCCGTTCAGTGCTACGTCGACAACTCCCCGCCGCCCCCGCCCCGCGAGGCCGTTGCACCGGCCGGGATCCGGGACCCCGGTGCCGGTCGCCCGACCAAGCGGGACCGCCGTGAGCTGGAGCGCCTGCGTGCCCTGAAAGGTCTGAGCAAGCCGGGCGGCCGGCCGAGCGGCGGACGGTAGGCAGCGGACACGGCTCAAGGGACGGAACCGTCCGCGGACGACGAGGGGCGAGCTGCGTACCCGGGCACGGCTCCCTCTTCCTCCCCGACGACGTCACCGTCGCGACAGGCTCAGTATGCGGATCAGATCCGCGTTGTGTCCGCGCCGGGCCCATGCGATGAGGGCGAGCGGCAGAATGAGAAGGAGCGGCGTGGCGGCGTACTCGCCGTCGAACACGGTGACCTGGACGACGAACGCGCCCACCATCAGCGCGCTCAGCGCCGTGGCCGCGACCGATTGCAGCAGAGGTACCAACAACGCGACAGCGCCGGCGAGTTCGAGTGCGCCGATGGCGTACATGCCCGCGCTGCCCCAGCCCAGTTCGTCGAACGACTCGACGGCGGAGGAATGCGCGATCAGCTTGGGGACGGCACTCGCGATGCCGAAGAAGAGCGCGAGAAAGACCTGCAGAGCGCGCAGGGCGACGCGGGCGAACCGGCCACGGCCGCGCGTGGGCTCGGCGACGGCTGAAGCGGTGTTTCCGGACATGGTGTCTCCTGTGTGAACCGGTCGTGTGCTGTCACAGAAGAAGACCTCCAGGACCCCGGCAACTCATCGCTCCCCGAGAGCCTGTTCGCACCGAAACGCTCCCCGGCCCGCTACGGAGACGCCACCGACCGAGTGACAGCGGCGCGGGAGCAGTCGTAGGAGCGTGCCGGACGGTACGGCAACGCGTCCGGCCGCGGGCCACGCGGCGTGGCAGCCGGGGAAAGAACGGACCACATCGCCCCCGCGGCGCTCAGGATTCGAAGCGCGCGGCCTTCAGGTACTCCGGTTTCGGGTCCAGGGCTGCCGCCAGCCGGAAGTGTCGTTGCGCCTGGTCGAGGCGGCTGAGACGCTCGTAGGTGCGGGCTAGCGCGAAGTGGGCGAAGGCGTTGTCGGGCTCGCGTTCCAGGACGACGCTGAATTCCAGTTCGGCGGGGCGCAGTTGCGCGGCGGCGAAGAAGGCGCGTGCGCGCAGCAGTCGCGCCGCGGTGTTCTCCGGGTGGGCGGCGACCACCTCGTCGAGCAGTTTCACCGCGCCCCGCGGATCACGTGCGGCGAGCAGTTGCTCGGCGGCACGGAAGTCGATGACATGGGTCTCCGGAGTACGTCCGGTCGATCCGCTGTTCTCGGGCACGGCAGAGTCCTTCCCACGCTGAACGGGTTCAACGCGCGACCGGCGGGCCGCTATTCCTCCGGCTGCCCGGGCTGCTGCGGCGTCCCGTGGGTGCGGCGGGAGAGCTCCGCCCACACGTCCCGCACGCGTCGGCGCAGTTCCTCCAGCGGTACGTCGTTGTCGATGACGATGTCCGCGATCTCCCGCCGCTGCTCACGGGTGGCCTGGGCCGCCATGCGTGCCCGCGCGTCCTGCTCGGTCATGCCCCGCTGCCGGACCAGCCGGTCGAGCTGGGTCCCGGAGCTCGCGTCCACGACGATCACGAGGTCGTACAGCGGTGCGAGGCCGTTCTCCGTGAGCAGCGGGACGTCGTGGACGACGACGGAGTCGTCTGCGGCGGCGTCCTCCAGTTCGCTGGAGCGAGCACGGACCAAGGGGTGCACGATCTCGTTCAGGACGGCCAGCTTCTCCGGGTCGGAGAAGACCACGGAGCCGAGTTTGGGCCGGTCCAGGCTGCCGTCCGGGGCGAGTACCTCCGCGCCGAAGGCCGCAACCACAGCAGCGAGGCCGGGCGTCCCCGGCGCGACGACCTCGCGCGCGATGCGGTCCGCGTCGATCAGGACCGCCCCGTACTCGACGAGCAGCCGTGACACCTCGCTCTTGCCGGCGCCGATCCCGCCGGTCAGACCCACCTTCAGCATGAACGGCAGCTTAGGCCCTGCCACCCGACCAGCCCGCGCCGGGACGGCCGACCGGCGCCGAGCCTGCGGTGTCCGACCGCCGGTGGAGACCCCACGCGGCGTCAACCAGTGTCAGCGAGCCTGATGCCCGGCCACAGGGAGGCGCCCGTCGGCGGTTAGCCCTCCCCTTCCCGCTCCGCCAGGAACCGTTCGAACTCGCGCCCGATCTCGTCCGCCGACGGGATCTCGACGGGTTCGGCGAGCATGTTGCCGCGGGTCTCGCCGCCCGCGGCGGCGTCGTACTGGTGCTCAAGGCCCTGGACGAGCGCGGTGAGTTCCTCGTCGCCCTCCTGGATCTGACGGTCGATCTCCGTCTGCGTCCGGTGCGCGGCCGTACGCAGCCCGTGGGCGATGCCGGGCAGGACCAGACCGGTCGCCGCCGTGATGGCCTCCAGGACGCTCAGCGCCGCGTCCGGGTACGTGGAGCGGGCGATGTAGTGCGGCACGTGCGCGGCGACGCCCAGGACGTCGTGCCCGGCCTGCGTCAGGCGGTATTCGACGAGGGCCTCCGCGCTGCCGGGCACCTGGGCCTCCTCGAAGGGGCTGCGGTGGCCAGGGACGAGGTCGACGCGGTTGCCGTGCGGGGTGAGGCCGACGGGCCGGGTGTGCGGGACGCCCATCGGGATGCCGTGGAAGTTGACGGACAGGCGCACGCCGAGACGCTCCACGACCTCGCCGACGGCGGCGGCGAAGCTCTCCCACTCGATGTCGGGCTCCGGGCCGGACAGCAGCAGGAAGGGTGCCCCGGTGGTGTCCTGGAGGAGCCGCACCTCGATGGCGGGTTCCTCGTAGTCGGTCCAGCGGTCGCGCTGGAACGTCAGCAGCGGGCGCCGGGCCCGGTAGTCGACGAGCCGGTCGTGGTCGAAACGGGCGACGAGTTGGTGGGGCTGCGAGTCGAGCAGCCGGTCGACGATCTGGTCGCCGGTCTCCCCCGCGTCGATGTAGCCGTCGAAGTGGTAGAGCATGACAAGGCCGGCCGATTGCTGGGCGAGTGCCATGTCGACCACGGCCAGGCCCTTCGGCTCCCATGCGTACAAACCCTGCGGATCAGGCACAGTGACCGCTCCTCCTCGTGTTCCCACTGCACAACGTGGTGCGGGACCAGCGCATTCCCCCCGTGCACCTGATCAGGCCGTCTTTACCGCTCCTTTCCCTTGGAGACCGCGCATCGCCGGGCGCGCACCACCTTGTCACGCACCCGGCACACACCCGCACGCACGCGTGGATGTGATCACGGCGCGGCGGCCGCTCGCGCGCGAGCAGGCGTTCCTGGACGAGGGACCCCCGCGGTCAGCGGTCAGCGCGGGCACGGCTGAGGGCCCGCATCCACGAAGGATGCGGGCCCTCAGTTCACGAGCTACTGCGCAGTGATCAGCTCCTGCTCAGTGGTCAGCTCTGGCCACCGGCGAGCTTCTCGCGGAGCGCGGCCAGCGCCTCGTCCGAGGCAAGCGCGCCGGAGTTGTCCGGGCCCTCGGAGGAGTACGAACCGCCGCCGCCACCACCGGATGCGGCCGGAGCGGCAGCCTCGCCGCCCTCGGCGGCAGCAGCGGCGTCCGCCTCGCGGGACTTGATGACCTGCGCCTGGTGCTGCTCGAAGCGCTGCTGCGCCTCGGCGTACTGGGTCTCCCACACCTCGCGCTGGGTCTCGTAGCCCTCGAGCCAGTCGTTGGTCTCGGGGTCGAAGCCCTCGGGGTAGATGTAGTTGCCCTGGTCGTCGTACGACGCGGCCATGCCGTACAGGGTGGGGTCGAACTCGACCACCGACGGGTCCGAACCGAAGGCCTCGTTGGCCTGCTTCAGCGAGAGGCTGATGCGGCGGCGCTCGAGGTCGATGTCGATGACCTTGACGAAGATCTCGTCGTTGACCTGGACGACCTGCTCCGGGATCTCCACGTGGCGCTCGGCCAGCTCGGAGATGTGGACCAGACCCTCGATGCCCTCGTCCACGCGGACGAACGCACCGAACGGAACCAGCTTCGTGACCTTGCCGGGCACGACCTGGCCGATCTGGTGGGTGCGGGCGAACTGCTGCCACGGGTCTTCCTGGGTCGCCTTCAGCGACAGGGAGACGCGCTCGCGGTCCATGTCGACGTCCAGGACCTCGACCGTGACCTCCTGGCCGACCTCGACGACCTCGGAGGGGTGGTCGATGTGCTTCCAGGAGAGCTCGGAGACGTGGACCAGACCGTCGACGCCACCCAGGTCCACGAAGGCACCGAAGTTGACGATCGAGGAGACCACGCCGGAGCGGACCTGACCCTTCTGCAGGGTCGTGAGGAAGGTCTGGCGGACCTCGGACTGGGTCTGCTCCAGCCAGGCACGGCGGGACAGGACCACGTTGTTGCGGTTCTTGTCCAGCTCGATGATCTTGGCCTCGAGCTCCTTACCCACGTAGGGCTGGAGGTCGCGGACACGGCGCATCTCGACCAGGGAGGCCGGGAGGAAGCCGCGGAGGCCGATGTCGAGGATGAGACCACCCTTGACGACCTCGATGACGGTACCGGTGACGATGCCGTCCTCTTCCTTGATCTTCTCGATGGTGCCCCAGGCACGCTCGTACTGGGCGCGCTTCTTCGAGAGGATCAGGCGGCCTTCCTTGTCCTCCTTCTGAAGGACAAGGGCCTCGATCTCGTCACCGACGGCGACGACCTCGTTCGGGTCGACGTCGTGCTTGATCGAGAGCTCTCGGCTCGGGATGACACCTTCGGTCTTGTAACCGATGTCGAGCAGGACCTCGTCCCGGTCGACCTTCACGATGACGCCGTCGACGATGTCGCCGTCGTTGAAGTACTTGATCGTCTCGTCGATCGCGGCGAGGAAAGCTTCCTCGTTACCGATGTCGTTGACCGCTACCTGCGGGGTGGTTGCGGTGGTCTCGGTGCTGCTCGTCATGTGGGAAAGGGCTCCGGTACGGACATTGAAGTCGTAGGTACTGCTTACGCCGGGAGCCCGTTTCGCTCTGAAGAAGCCGGACAGCCAAGGAAGCGCCACACAAAATCCTTAGTGGCGCCTCGAAAACCGAGGGGACTACAACAGATGCGAGCGCGACCTGCTACGTCTGAGGTGCGCAGGCCCGCAGCGCAACTTGTAGCATACGGGGGCAGCCGGACAGGGTCAATGCGCGAATCGCGCACCCGGGGCGGATCGCCGTATATCCGGCGCAGAACCTGTCTGTCGAGGCCATGAAGGCCCCGGGCCGCCCCTCTCGCGCGAGGCACGAGAGCCACCGGGACGGGCCGGACGGAAGAGTACGACGAGGGAGCCGATCATCCAAGAGCCCGTGGCGTCCGAGCCCGAGGCCACCCGTCGGAACGCCGGAGTCGCGGAAAGCGTCCGGGCGAACCGTGGCTGGTGGGACCGCAACGCGGACGAATACCAGACCGAGCACGGCACGTTCCTCGGCGACGACCGGTTCGTCTGGGGCCCCGAGGGCCTGGACGAGGTGGAGGCCGAGCTGCTGGGCCCGGCCGAGGACCTGAAGGGGAAGGACGTCCTGGAGATCGGAGCCGGGGCCGCACAGTGCGCGCGCTGGCTGGCCGCGCAGGGCGCCCGCCCGGTCGCGCTGGACATCTCGCACCGGCAGCTCCAGCACGCGCTGCGGATCGGCGGGGCGTTCCCGCTGGTGTGCGCCGACGCGGGCACGCTGCCCTTCGCGGACGGCTCCTTCGACCTGGCGTGTTCGGCGTACGGGGCGCTGCCCTTCGTCGCGGAGCCGGTGCTGGTGCTGGAGGAGGTGCGCCGGGTGCTGCGGCCTGGGGGCCGGTTCGTGTTCTCGGTGACGCATCCGATCCGCTGGGCGTTCCCGGACGAGCCGGGCCCGGAAGGGCTCGGCGTCTCGGGCTCCTACTTCGACCGCACGCCGTACGTCGAGCAGGACGAGCGGGGCCGGGCGGTGTACGTCGAGCACCACAGGACGCTCGGCGACCGTGTCCGGGACGTCGTCGGGGCGGGCCTCCGGCTCGTGGACCTGGTGGAGCCGGAGTGGCCGGCGTGGAACACCGCGGAGTGGGGCGGCTGGTCCCCGCTGCGTGGCGGCCTGATCCCCGGCACGGCGATCTTCGTGTGCGAGCGGGACTGAGGCCGGAGTTTTCCACAGGCTCGGGGGACGAGTCGCGCCGTCGTACGACACTGGGGGCGTGATCCGTTACGACGCACTGGACGGGCTGCCCGTCCGTACCGCTCTGCCCGCGCTCGACGACGCCCTGGCCGGGCACGGCACCGCCGTGCTGGTCGCCCCTCCCGGGACCGGCAAGACGACGCTGGTGCCGCCGACGCTCGCAGGGCTGCTCGGCGAGGGGCCGGCGCGGCGGGTGGTCGTCGCCGAGCCGCGGCGGATCGCGGCACGGGCCGCGGCCCGGCGCATGGCGTGGCTGCTGGGCGAGAATCCCGGACAGAGCGTCGGCTACACGGTGCGCGGGGAGCGGGTCGTGGGGCGGCACACGCGCGTGGAGGTCGTGACGACCGGCGTGCTGCTGCAACGGCTGCAGCGGGACCAGGAACTGTCCGGCGTGGACGTGGTGGTGCTCGACGAGTGCCACGAGCGGCATCTGGACGCCGACACGGCGGCGGCGTTCCTGTGGGACGTACGGGAAACACTGCGTCCGGAGCTGCGGCTGGTGGCCGCGTCGGCGACGACCGACGCCGAGGGCTGGGCGCGGCTGCTGGGCGGGGCGCCGGTGGTCGAGGCTTCGGGTGCCTCGTACGACGTGGAAGTGGTGTGGTCGCCGCCGGTTCGCCCGGTGCGGCCGCCGCACGGGATGCGGGTCGACCCGGCGCTGCTCGCGCATGTGGCGTCGGTGGTGCGGCGGGCGCTGGCCGAACGGGACGGGGACGTGCTGTGTTTCCTGCCGGGCGTGGGCGAGATCGCCAGGGTCGCCGGTCAGCTGACGGACCTCGGCCGTGTGGACGTGCTGCAGGTGCACGGGCGGGCGCCGGCGGCCGTGCAGGACGCGGTGCTGGCGCCCGGGGAGCGGCGCCGGGTGGTGCTGGCGACGTCGGTGGCGGAGTCGTCGTTGACGGTGCCGGGGGTGCGGGTGGTCGTGGACTCGGGGCTGGCGCGGGAGCCCCGGGTCGACCACGCGCGCGGGCTGAGCGCGCTGACCACGGTACGGGCCTCGCAGGCGTCGGCGCGGCAGCGGGCGGGGCGGGCCGGGCGTGAGGCGCCGGGCACGGTGTACCGGTGCTGGGCGGAGGCGGAGGACGTGCGGCTGCCGCGTTTCCCGGCGCCGGAGATCAAGGTGGCCGATCTGACGGCGTTCGCGCTGCAGGTGGCGTGCTGGGGGGATCCGGACGCGTCCGGGCTCGCGCTGCTGGATCCCCCGCCGGGCGGGGCGATGGCGGCGGCGCGGCGGGTGCTGTCGGCGGTGGGGGCGGTGGACTCCGCGGGGCGGGCCACCGAGCGGGGTGCGCGGCTGGCGCGGCTGGGCCTGCATCCGCGGCTGGGGCGGGCGCTGGTGGACGCCGCGGCGACGGTCGGCGCGGAGCGGGCCGCCGAGGTGGTGGCACTGCTCAGCGAGGAGGCACCGCGGGACTACGGGGACGACCTCGCCGGCGCGTTGCGGGCCGCGCGGCGTGGCGGTGACGCCTATGCGGCGCGGTGGCGTGCCGAGGTGCGGCGGCTGCGGGCCGTGGTGGGCGAGGTGGCCGGGTCGGGCGCTTCAGGCTCCGTACCGGAGGACCGTGCCGTCGGGCTGGTGGCCGCTCTCGCCTTTCCCGAGCGGGTCGCCGGGGCGGACGGCGGCTCGTATCTCATGGCTTCCGGGACCAGGGCCGAGCTCTCCGAGGGGTCCGCGCTGCGGGGCGCGCCGTGGATCGCTGTGGCTGTGGCCGACCGGCCCGTGGGCAGGGGGCACGCGCGGGTGCAGCTCGCGGCGGCGATCGACGAGGGCACGGCCCGGCTCGCGGCCGGTGCGCTGCTGCGGGCGGACGACGAGGTGCGCTGGAACGACGGGGATGTCGTCGCGCGGCGGGTGGAGCGGCTGGGAGCGGTCGAGCTCGCCGTGCGTCCGATGCGGGACGCTGCCGCCGGTCTCGTGCGCGAGGCACTGCTGGACGGGCTGCGGCGCGAGGGCCTGGGGCTGCTGCGGTGGTCCGCGGATGCCGAGGTGCTGCGGCAGCGGCTCGCGTTTGTGCGGCTGCACCTGGGCGACCCCTGGCCCGACGTCGGCGACGACGCGCTGCACGCGCGCGTGGACGAGTGGCTGGAGCCGGAGCTCGGCCGGGCTCGGCGGCGGGCGGATCTGGCGCGCATCGATGCGGGGCGGGCGCTGGCCCGGCTGCTGCCCTGGGCGTCGGGGGAGGCCGGGCGGCTGGACAAGCTCGCTCCCGAGCGGTTCACCGTGCCGAGTGGGTCCGGGATCCGGATCGACTACTCCCGTCCGGAGCAGCCGGTGCTGGCCGTGAAACTCCAGGAGATGTTCGGGCTGCAGGAGTCGCCCCGGGTCGCCGGAGTGCCGGTCGTGGTGCACCTGCTCTCGCCCGCCGGGCGGCCCGCCGCCGTCACCGCCGACCTCGCCTCTTTCTGGCGGGACGGCTACAGGGGCGTACGGGCCGAGTTGCGCGGGCGGTACCCGAAGCATCCGTGGCCCGAGGATCCGGCGACCGCCGAGCCGACGCGGTACACCAACGCCCGGCTGCGACGGTGACGGCCACGCATGTCGCGCACTCATCCGCGTACGTACACGCGCGCAGGGCGCCCCTCCTGGAACGGAAGGACGCCCTGGCGGGGTACGGGCTATGCGGTCGGGGTCGGCGACGGGGTGGTCGGGGCCGGCTCCGTCGACTCGGCGGCGGTCACGGTCAGTTCGACCGTGAGGGTCGCGCCGCCCGCGGTGGTGACGCGGAGCAGGTACGTGCCGCTCGTCTCGTCCGCGTAGAGCTTCGGCAGCTTCAGCAGGCCGTCCGCGTCCGTCTTCAGGCCGGTGAGGGTACGGACGGCCCTGCCGTCGGCGTCCCTGAAGTACGGGCCCTTGTCGTTGACGGTGGGGTCGTCCGCCGACTTGATCAGGGTGGCGGTGGCGGCGACGCCGTCCGCGACCGCGTCCTTGTAGGTGGCCCTGACCTCGACCTGGCTCGCGAACTCGCCGCCGGCGGGGCAGGTCAGGGCGGCCTGGTCGGTGCGGGTGAGGGCGTCGGCCGCGCGTTCGGTGACGGACGCCGCATAGTCCAGGCCCGGGACGAGGCGGCCGACGACGGTGGCGCGAATCGTGAAGTCGCCCGTCTTCTCGCCCGCGAGGAGGCTGGGCGCGACCGCGACGCCGGAGCTGGTGGTGGGGGCCGTGGCGACGGTCTCGCCGTTGGAGAAGGTGGCGTCGGTGGAGCCGGTGATGGTGAAGCGAACGCGCACGGTGGCGACCGGCTTGCCGTCCTCGGTCTCCGCGCGGGCGCTGACCCGCCCGGTGAACGCGTCGCCGGCCATCGCGGTGAGCGTCCCGGTCCCCGCGTCCTCCAGGTGGTGCACCGTGTCGGTGGGCGTGGGCGTGGGCGGGGGCGTGGTGGGGGGCGGCGTCGTCGGGGGAGGCGTGGTCGGGGGCTCGGTCGTGGGCGGCTTGGGGCTCTGGCTTCCGCCGCCCGGCTTGCCCGACTCGCCGGGCTTCGGGGTGGACGGGGCCGACGGCCGGGTGTGCGAACCCGGGTCCTGCCGGCTGTCGCTGCGGCCCCCGGGAAGGGCTCCGGTGCCGTCCGGGATCTCGTGCGAGCCCTTGCGGTAGTACTCCAGCCACGACAGGACCGTGTGGAGGTAGTCCTGCGAGTTGTTGTAGCTGAGGATCGCGCGGTTCATGTCGGCCTGCACGGACAGGTCCCAGCCGAAGCGGCACAGGTAGTGACCGGCGGCGAGGGCCGCGTCGTAGACGTTGTTGGGGTCCTTCTTGCCGTCGCCGTTGCCGTCGCGGCCCGCCCAGGCCCAGGTGGACGGGATGAACTGCATGGGGCCGACGGCGTTGTCGTAGCGGCTGTTGCCGTCGTAGACGCCGTCGTCGGTGTCCTGGATGAGGGCGAAGCCGTTGCCGTCGAGCTGGGGGCCGATGATCGGGGTGATCGTGGTGCCGTCGGCGCGGACGCGGCCGCCGCGCGCCTGACCGGACTCCACCTTGCCGATGGCGGCGAGGATCTGCCACGGCAGGTTGCAGCCGGGCTTGGACGCGCCGAGGGCGGCGGCTGCCTTCTTGTACGCGTCGAGGACGGTCGCGGGGATGCCGGACTCGGCCGAGCCGGGCGTGACGGCCGTGCCGTCCGTCGGCGACGGCTTCGGGCTGTGCAGCGGCGGAAGATCCGTGTAGTAGGGCGAGTTGCCGGTCGCGCTGTCGGCGTTCGCGTCGGGCGACGACGTACTGTCGGCGGTGGGCTGTCTGCCCTGGTCCCCCGGTCCCGTACCGGGAGCCTGGGACGCCGCCAGAGCCGCGACCGCGGCCGCGGCCACAGCGGTGGTCGCCGCTCCCTTGCGCAGCCTCGTGCCGAAATGCGCCGTCATGGAGTGAACCCCTCCCATGGACGCCGGAGCGCCCGTCTCTGCGTGGTGTGCCCGCCCTGCTTGTGACGATCGGCCCGCCGCGACGGTTGCCCTCGTCAAGCCAGTTGCTCGCCGGCTCGCGTGGACCGTGTGACACCGGTGTGCAGTTGTGCTGCGGTTCGGGCGGTTTGCGCCGCGCTCCCCGCACTCCCGGCACATCGACCCAGGTGACCCTACGACAACTTGCCGGGCTCGGACAGTCGTTCGTGCCCGGTTTCCGCCGGTTGACCGACTTGGACAGCCAGGTGTCCGGAACTCGGGGCGCGCAGGGGGACGTGGGCGATCTTCAGGCCCCTGGGGGCTTCGTCAACGGCTCTCCCGAGTGGCCCGGTTACTCCCTCACGCTTTCCGCCCCCGGCCATGCGCCGACCGCGCCGCCTGCCCTGCGCACCGACGGGACGGGCCGCGGACCGTGGGCACCGGCTGCCCTCGTGGCGGGTTGGCTCGCGCCCGGCATGACCCACTACGCGGCGAGTGTGCTGTCCGGAGTGGCGGAGTTCGGGGACCTGACGCATTCCGAGCGGGACGTGCCCACGGTCGACGTGGCCGTCGCGTCGCGTGGGCGCCGGGGGGCTTTGGCAGCCGGTGCGGGAGCGCCTGGTTTGCCCAGGCGCCGCGGCGGGCGCGAAGGCGGTGGCCCTGCCGCGGGCGCGGTGGGGCGGCGGCCCACGCCGGGGGCGGGGCAGGGGAAGGGGCAGCGGCAGGTGGTCCTGCCACCGCGGCGGGTGTGGTAGGGCCGGGGCCCACGCCGCGGGCGGCGATGGGGCGAGTGGTCTCGCCGCGGCAGATGCCCGCTGGGGCGAGTGGTCCTGCCGCAGCGGGCGCCGCCGGGGTGAGCGGTCCTGCCGCCGCGGGCGCCGCCCGGGTGAGCGGCCGCGTTGACGCGGACGGGGCAAGGGCAAGGGCAGGGGCAGGCGGCCGCGCCGGTGCGGGCATGACCAGGGCAGGCGGCCACGCTCACGCGGACGCGGCAAAGGCAGGCGGCCGCGCTCACGCGAGCGGGGCGTCACTGCGCGCGTGTCAGGCCGGTCTGGTGGCGTGGTGGTACGTGCCGGCGGCGGCGCTGGGATCGCTGACGCGTGTCGGGTGGGACGCGTTCACGCCTCTCGACCCGGGGGGACGCGGGTGTTTGGCGGCTGGGCGGGGTGGTGGCGGGCCGGTGTGCTGCTGTACGCGGCCGGGGTCAGGCTGTGGCGTCCGGTCCCGGCCCTCGGCCGTCCCGGCGGCGTCGGCGCGGAGCCCGGCCGTACGGGTGTCCGGTGACGGGCTGCGGCGCCGCGACGAAGACGGTGACCGTCTGTACGGGGCGTGGCCCTGGCAGCGCTGCCAGGGCGAGCGCGAGGTAGCCGCGGGCGAGCTCGGCCCACTGGCGCCACAGGAATGGGACGCCAGGGTGAGCGGCCGAGCCGAGACGGGCACGTGCGACGGCGGCCCACTGGCGCCATGGCAGTGGCTCACCGGGGCGGGATTCCGGGCCGCGGAGCGCTCGGTCGATGTGGCCGAGGGCCACGTTCGTCCACTGCCGCCAGAGCGGGGGGTCCGAGGTGCGGGACGCGTCGCCGAGGGCCAGGGCCCGCAGGACGGGGTCGCGGGGCGTCCCCAGGCGTCGGAGGTCTTCCGCCGTGCGCCGGAGGGCGGAGGCGAAGGTGGCGGGGGCACGGACGGTGCTTGCGGTGGCCGCGTGAGCCGGGACCGGCGGGGGTGACACGCGGCCGAGCGCGTCGGCGTGTCCCGGTGTGGGTGCTGTCCGGTGGTGGAGCATCCGTATACCCATGCCCGCATCGTGCTCCTGCGGGGTGGGGCAGGGCGTTCTCGCGGGGGCCACGCGAGTGACGGTCCCACCGGGGTGGGGCGGGGCGTCCGGTGGCCCGAGGCCGCCGATTTCGCCGAGACTGCCGAAGTCGTCAGAGCCGCCGGGATTCCCGAGACTGCCGAAGTCGTCAAGGTCGCCGGGAACGCGGAAGGTGCCGTGTGGGAGGGGGTGCGGGTGTCGCCCGGGGGCTGGTGTCGCCCGAGCCGGGTGTCGCCCGAGCCGGGTGTCGCCCGAGCCGGGTGTCGCCCGAGCCGGGTGTCGCCCGAGCCGGGTGTCGCCCGAGCCGGGTAGGCCAAGGTGAATATGCGTGGGGCCGGGCAGGCCGGGGCGAGTGTGCCCGGGGCGGGGTGGGCCGGTGCGGACAGGCCCGGGGCGGGTGGGCCGTTGTCCAAGCGGTCGCAGACGTGCACCGAGCGTTACCGTGCGCGCGGAGCGGGTGGCGCTGCCCGGCGTTGACCGGGTGCCACCCCTCACGTACGGGCGACGCGACCGCACCGGCGTCGCCGTGAGCACGGAGCGGGTGGCACTGCCTGCGTGGGCGGGTTGCCGCCCCTCACGTACGGGCGGCGCCGCTGACCACACCCGCCCCGCCGCCGCGCATGCCCGCCGCTCCCCGCCTCCGCCAATGGCCCCGGCATCCCAGCGTGGATGGCTCCCCCGGCCCTCACCGAAAGCCAGACCCCGGCACGGGCAACTCCCCGCCGGGCGGCAAGCGGCCTCCAGCCTCGACAGACCCGTTCCCCGCCGAAGCCAGACCCCGGCACGGACTGCCCCCGCGCCGGGGCGGCAAGCAGCCCGAAAGGCAGACCCCTGGGACGGGGGGCCTCCCGGGGGCCAGGCGGCAAGCAGCCCCCGCCTCGACAGACCCGTTCCCCGCCGAAGCCAGACCCCGGCACGGGCAACTCCCCCCGCCGGGGCGGCAAGCGGCCCGAAAGGCAGACCCCTGGGACGGGAGCCTCCCGGCCGCCGGGCGGCAGGCAGCCCCCGCCTCGACAGACCCGTTCCCCACCGAAGCCAGACCCCGGCACGGGCAACTCCCCCCGCCGGGGCGGCAAGCGGCCCGAGAGGCAGACCCCCGCACGGGAGCCTCCCGCCGCCGGGCGGCAAGCAGCCCCCGCCTCGACAGACCCGTTCCCCGCCGGAGGACGACCCGTCCCCCGCCCGAGGCTAATGCGCGGCCGACTCCCAGTCCGGGCCCGCGCCCACCGAGACTCCCAGGGGCACCCGGAGGGTGACCGCGGCCGACATTTCGCGGCGGATGAGTTCCTCCGCCGCCGCGCGCTCGCCCGGGGCGATTTCCAGGACGATTTCGTCGTGGACCTGGAGGAGCATGCGGGACTTCAGGCCCGCCTCCTGCAGCGCGGTGCCCACCTTCAGCATGGCGAACTTGACGATGTCCGCGGCGGTGCCCTGGATGGGGGCGTTGAGGGCCATGCGTTCGGCGGCCTCGCGGCGCTGGCGGTTGTCGCTGTTGAGGTCGGGCAGATAGCGACGGCGGCCGAAGAGTGTCGCCGTGTACCCCGTCGCCCGCGCCTCGTCCACGACCCGCCGCAGATAGTCCCGTACACCGCCGAAGCGCTCGAAGTACGCGTCCATCAGGGCGCGGGCCTCGGCCGCCTCGATGTTGAGCTGCTGGGAGAGGCCGAACGCCGACAGGCCGTAGGCCAGGCCGTACGACATGGCCTTGATCTTGCGGCGCATCTCGGCGTCGACCGCGCTCTGCTCGACCGAGAAGACCTGCGCGGCGGCCGTGGTGTGCAGGTCCTCGCCCGAGGTGAACGCCTCGGTCAGGCCCGCGTCCTCCGACAGGTGGGCCATGACGCGGAGCTCGATCTGGCTGTAGTCCGCCGTCATGAGGGACTCGAAGCCCTCGCCCACCACGAAGCCCCTGCGGATGGCCCTGCCCTCGTCCGTGCGGACCGGGATGTTCTGCAGGTTCGGGTCGGTCGAGGAGAGGCGGCCCGTCGCGGCGACCGTCTGGTTGAAGGTCGTGTGGATGCGGCCGTCCGCGGCGATCGTCTTGATCAGGCCCTCGACGGTGACGCGGAGTTTCGCCTGCTCACGGTGGCGGAGCATGATCACCGGCAGTTCGTTGTCCGTCTGGGTGGCGAGCCAGGCGAGGGCGTCCGCGTCGGTCGTGTAGCCGGTCTTCGTCTTCTTGGTCCTGGGCAGGCCCAGCTCACCGAAGAGGACTTCCTGGAGCTGCTTGGGCGAGCCCAGGTTGAACTCGCGCCCGGCCGCCGCGTGCGCCTCCTTCACTGCCTGCTGCACCGCGCCGGCGAACATCTGCTCCATGGCCTCCAGGTGGGCCCGGTCGGCCGCGATGCCGTGCCGCTCCATGCGGGCCAGCAGGGCGGAGGTGGGCAGCTCCATGTCGCGCAGCAGGTCGGCGGCACCGACGTCCTGGAGCAGGCCCTCGAACGCCTCGCCGAGGTCGAGGACCGCGCGGGCCTGCACCATCAGGGTTTCGCGCTCGGCGTCCTCGTCGGCGCCGAAGGCGAGCTGCCCGTCGGCCGCGGCGGCGGGGGCCAGCTCGCGGTGCAGGTACTCCAGGGACAGCGCGTCCAGGTCGAAGGAGCGGCGGCCCGGCTTGACCAGGTAGGCGGCGAGCGCGGTGTCCATGGTGACGCCGCAGACGCTCCAGCCGTGCTCGGCGAAGACCCGCATGGCGCCCTTGGCATTGTGGAAGATCTTGGGCCGGTCCGCGTCGGTCAGCCAGGACGCGAACGCCCGCTCGTCGGCCTCGTCCAGCTGCGCCGGGTCGAACCAGGCCGCGGCCCCGCCGGGCGCGGCGAGCGCGACCTCGGCGACCGAGCCTGCGCCGAGCGCCCAGCTGTCGACGGTGGCGACGCCGAGTGTGCCCGTGCCGTGCTCGGCCAGCCACGGAGCCAGCTCGCCGGTGCCGAGCACCGCGCCGTCCAGCTCCACGCCGTCCGTGATCACCGGCGTGGTCTCGGCCTCCTCGGCCCCGGGGTCGACGGCGAAGAGTCGCTCGCGCAGGGACGGGTTGCGGATCTCCAGGGTGTCCAGGACCACCGCGACCGTCTTGCGGTCGTACGGAGCGCGCTCCAGCTCCGCGACCGTCTTCGGCAGCTCAACCCGCCGTTCCAGCTCGGTGAGCCGGCGGTTCAGCTTGACGGCCTCCAGGTGGTCGCGGAGGTTCTGCCCGGCCTTGCCCTTGACCTCGTCGACGCGCTCGACGAGGTCCGCGAACGAACCGAACTGGTTGATCCACTTCGCGGCGGTCTTCTCGCCGACGCCGGGGATGCCCGGCAGGTTGTCGGACGGGTCGCCGCGCAGCGCGGCGAAGTCGGGGTACTGCGCCGGCGTCAGCCCGTACTTCTCGAAGACCTTCTCCGGGGTGAACCGGGTCAGCTCGGAGACGCCCTTGGTGGGGTACAGCACCGTGGTGTGCTCGCTGACCAGCTGGAAGGAGTCGCGGTCGCCGGTGACGATCAGCACCTCGAAGCCCTCGGCCTCGGCCTGGGTGGCGAGCGTGGCGATGACGTCGTCGGCCTCGAAGCCCTCGACGGCGAACCGCGGCGCGTGCATCGCGTCCAGCAGCTCGCCGATCAGCTCGACCTGGCCCTTGAACTCGTCGGGGGTCTTGGAGCGGTTCGCCTTGTACTCCGTGAACTCCGCGGAGCGCCAGGTCTTGCGGGAGACGTCGAAGGCGACCGCGAAGTGCGTGGGCGCCTCGTCGCGCAGCGTGTTGGCCAGCATCGACGCGAAGCCGTAGATCGCGTTCGTCGGCTGGCCCGTCGCGGTCGTGAAGTTCTCCGCGGGGAGCGCGAAGAACGCGCGATACGCCAGCGAGTGTCCGTCCATGAGCATCAGGCGGGGACGGGTGCCGCCGGGGGTGGTCTCGGTCTTCTTCGATGCTGTTTCTGCCACGCCCCCGATCCTGCCACGTGCCACTGACAGCCGAGGCTCGGCCGGGCTCCACCGCACGCCACCGGGTCCCGGCCGACACGCCACCAGGTCCCGCCGACGCGCCACCGGGGCCCGGCCGGGCACGGTCGCCGGGTCTCGGCCGGCACGCCACCGAGTCTCGGCCGGCCACGGTCACCGGGGTTCGGCCACGCCTCCCCCGCGCTCGCGCCGCTCGGCACGGGCGGCATGTCCGGCATCGCGCGCGGGGCCGCGCCCGGCCCGTCAAGGGCTGGGTCCTGCCGGAAGGGCCTGTCCGGCATCGCGTGCCGGGCCGCGCCACGACCGTGTGCGTGCTCCCCACGCTCCCCGTGCGCCCCGCCCGTCGCCTCCCCGCGTATCGCGGGCACGCCCGGCCCCTGATCAATGTCGGTCCTGCGTGCGAGGATCGGAGACGTACCTCACACACGCAGTCGAAGAGGAGTGTGCGATGGCGAGGAAGCCGCCCAAGAGCGATCCGGTCCAGGACGCACCGCAGGTCGCCGAGCCGAAGCACGTGGCGGTCGGCCTTCCCGCGATCGGGCACGGCCTGCGCATGGCCCAGCAGCAGATGGGCACCAGGCGCGCGACGCTGACGCTGCTGCGCGTCAACCAGAAGGACGGCTTCGACTGCCCCGGCTGTGCCTGGCCGGAGCCGGACCACCGGTCCCCCGCGGAGTTCTGCGAGAACGGCGCGAAGGCGGTGGCCGAGGAGGCCACGCTGCGCCGGGTCACGCCCGAGTTCTTCGCGGCGCACCCGGTCGCCGACCTCGCCGGGCGCAGCGGCTACTGGCTCGGCCAGCAGGGCCGGCTGACGCACCCGATGTACCTGCCGGAGGGAGCCGAGCACTACGAGCCGGTCACCTGGGAGCGGGCGTTCGACATCGTCGCCGAGGAGATCACGGCCCTCGGCTCCCCCGACGAGGCGGTCTTCTACACCTCGGGCCGGACCAGTAACGAGGCCGCGTTCCTGTACCAGCTGTTCGCGAGAGAGCTGGGCACGAACAACCTCCCGGACTGCTCGAACATGTGCCACGAGTCCTCCGGCTCGGCCCTGTCGGAGACGATCGGTGTCGGCAAGGGCAGCGTCCTGCTGGAGGACCTGCACCAGGCCGACCTGATCATCGTCGCGGGGCAGAATCCGGGCACGAACCACCCGCGGATGCTGACCGCCCTGGAAAAGGCCAAGGCGAACGGCGCGCGGATCATCAGTGTCAACCCGCTGCCCGAGGCGGGGCTGGAGCGCTTCAAGAACCCGCAGACCGCCAGGGGCCTCACGGTGGGCGCCACGCTCACGGACCTGTTCCTGCAGATCCGCATCGGCGGCGACCAGGCCCTGTTCCGGCTCCTCAACAGACTGATCCTCGAGACGGAGGGCGCGGTCGACGAGGCCTTCGTCGGCGAGCACACGCACGGCTTCGAGGAATTCGCCGCGGCGGCCCGCACGACCGACTGGGACGAGATGCTGCGGGCGACGGGCCTCACGCGCACGGAGGTCGAGCGGGCGCTGCGGATGGTCCTCGACTCCGAGCGGACGGTGGTGTGCTGGGCGATGGGCCTGACCCAGCACAAGCACTCGGTGCCGACCATCCGCGAGGTGGTCAACTTCCTGCTGCTGCGCGGCAACATCGGCCGCCCGGGTGCGGGCGTGTGCCCGGTGCGCGGCCATTCGAACGTGCAGGGCGACCGCACGATGGGCATCTTCGAGCGCCCGGCCCCGGCCTTCCTGGACGCCTTGGAGAAGGAGTTCGGTTTCGCTCCGCCGCGCGAGCACGGCTACGACGTCGTACGGGCCATCCGCGCGCTGCGCGACGGTGCGGCGAAGGTGTTCTTCGCGATGGGCGGCAACTTCGTGTCGGCGTCCCCGGACACGGAGGTCACCGAGGCGGCGATGCGCCGGGCCCGGCTCACGGTGCACGTGTCGACGAAGCTGAACCGCTCGCACGTGGTCACGGGCGCGCGTGCGCTGATCCTGCCGACCCTCGGCCGCACGGAGCGTGACGTGCAGGGCGGCAGCGAGCAGTTCGTGACCGTGGAGGACTCGATGGGCATGGTGCACGCCTCGCGCGGGCGTCTGGAGCCCGCGGGACCACGCCTGCTGTCGGAGCCGGCGATCGTGTGCCGGCTGGCCCGGCGGGTGCTCGGCGAGGGCAGCCGTACTCCGTGGGAGGCGTTCGAGAAGGACTACGGGACGATCCGGGACCGCATCGCGCGCGTGATCCCCGGCTTCGAGGACTTCAACGCGCGGGTGGCCCGTCCCGGCGGCTTCGTGCTGCCGCACGCCCCGCGCGACGAGCGCCGTTTCCCGACCGCGACCGGCAAGGCCAACTTCACGGCCGCGCCCGTGGAGTTCCCCGAGTTGCCGGAGGGCCGCCTGCTGCTGCAGACGCTGCGTTCGCACGACCAGTACAACACCACGATCTACGGCCTCGACGACCGCTACCGCGGCATCCGGAACGGCCGCCGGGTGGTACTGGTGAATCCGCAGGACGCGCGCGAGCTGAAGGTGGCGGACGGCTCGTACGTGGATCTCGTCAGCGAGTGGCGGGACGGCGTGGAGCGGCGGGCGCCGGGTTTCCGGGTCGTGCACTATCCGACGGCGCGAGGCTGCGCGGCGGCCTACTACCCGGAGACCAACGTCCTGGTCCCGCTCGACGCGACCGCGGACACCAGCAACACCCCGGCCAGCAAGTCCGTCGTGGTCCGTCTGGAACAATCGGCGACCGACTGAGCGTTCGCTCAGTGACAATGGAAAGAGTTGTCGCGATCACGACGAATGGAGCCTGGCCCATGGGCGAGCAGCAGAACGTGAAGTTCCCGCAGGAGGTCCTCGACGAGTACGCCGCGCTGGGCGTGGACCTCCGGGCGCTGTTCTCCGCCGGGCACCTCGGGACGCGGATGGGCGTGCAGATAGTGGAGGCGTCCGCCGAGCGCGTCGTCGGGACGATGCCGGTGGAGGGCAACACCCAGCCGTACGGGCTGCTCCACGGCGGCGCCTCGGCGGTGCTGGCCGAGACGCTCGGCTCGGTGGGCGCGATGCTGCACGGCGGCAGCACCAAGGTCGCCGTGGGCGTCGACCTGAACTGCACGCACCACCGCGGTGTGCGGTCCGGCCTGGTGACCGGTGTGGCCACACCGGTCCACCGGGGGCGCAGCACCGCGACGTACGAGGTCGTCATCAGCGACGAGGAGGAGCGGCGGGTGTGCACCGCCCGCCTCACCTGCCTGCTGCGGGACGTCCGTCCGGGCGACGGCGAGCCGGTGGGCGCGACCGGCTGAGGAGTCCCACACGCCCGCCTCCCTGGACACACCCCGGCACAACCGGCACTCCGGCCCTCCATCACCTCCGCATCCCGCATCTCACATCCCGCATCCCGCTTCTGGCCCTGCTGCCCGCGCGACCCCTAACGTCGGTGCATGGCAACGGGAGTTCGCCGTGCGGGCGCGGCGCTGGCACTCGTCGTGCTGCTCGCCGGGCCGGTCGGCGGATGCGGGGCCGGGGCGGAGCGGGGCGGGGAGGGCGGTGCCGCGCGGACCGGTTCCGCCCCGGTTCCGCGGGCCACGCCCCCGCAGGACCTGTGTGCCCGGATCGTCGGCCACTGGTCCCGGGCGGTGCTGGGCGGCGACACCTACGGGGACTACCAGTCGATGGGCCTGTCCAACGGGCAGTACGAGATCCTGCGTGAGGTGGTGGACGCCGCGCGGGCCGAGCGGCGGAGCGGCGGGACCCGGGCCGACGACGCCCTGATCGACCGCCGAGTGCGGGCGGGGTGCGCCGAGTTGTACCGCACCCGCACACCGGCCGAGGGGCCTTGGCAGTGAGTGTCGTCGGCCCGGTCGAGCCCGGTGAGGGCACCCACGCAGCGTCAGCATCCGCGCCCCGTGAGCCCGACGGCCGGCTCGCCGCCCTCCACGAACGGCTCACCGCCCGCCTCGGCCTGCATCGTCACGCCGCCCTCGCCGGAGCCACGGCTCTCGTTCTGCTGGCGGGCGGCGGATACCTCTACGCCACCCGGCCCCGGCCACCGGCGCCACCGCCGCCGCCCTACCCCTCACAGGTCGTGGGCCTCGACTATCTGGGCCGGGCGGCGGGCGGCGCCGGGCCCGGCACGGACGGGCCGGACGGCGGCGGACCCGGCGGTGGGGGGCCGGACAGCGGCCCCGCCGGCGACCCCCGCGCCCCCTTCGCCTTCGGCCTCCTGCTCACGGTGACGTCCGGCCCGCCCGTCACCGTGACCCGGATCGCGCAGCCCTATGCGGGCCTTTCCCTGACATCGGTCCCGCGGACGCCTTTCCGGACAAAGTCGGGATACTCCCGCAAGATCGTCATCACCATGAGGGTCACGGAATGCGGAAATGTTCCGATGAACTCCGGGCTCCCTTTCCTGGACGTAACTCTACGTAATGCACGCGTAAAGCAAGTCCACAGTTTCATCCTCGGTCCGCGTTACGCGCGGCATCTCTCGACGGCTCTCCAAGTAGCCTGCAGCAACAGTTCCGTGTAATCATCAAAGCCTTGAACACGCCTGAACCCGCCTGTCGGGTGCTGCGTGTTCTCAGCATGTGGACGGTACGAATCGGCCTGTATTCATCCGTTCCACCCGCTCGGTACCGCTCTGCATTACCTCGTGTCATAACAAGAGCGTCACAGCATGGCGCAGACACTCCTCCACGTTCCCCTCACACGCCTAGAGTCACGCCCAGTCACCGCGCCGTGGGATTGTCACTTCAGCCCAGCGCTCGACTCGGCCGTTTCCACCGGGAGACGGCTGCCAGGGGAAAGGACTGATCGTGCGCCAACGTTCGCTCATCGCCATCACCGCCGCGCTGGCGGCGGGAGCACTCACACTCACCGCCTGCGGCTCGCGCGACGACGACGGCGGCTCGGACTCCGGTAGCGGCACCACTGTCGTCATCGGCGTCGACGCGCCGCTGACCGGCGACCTGTCCGCGCTGGGCCTCGGTATCAAGAACTCGGTGGACCTCGCGACGAAGATCGCCAACAAGGAGAAGGTCGTCGACGGCGTCACCTTCAAGGTGCAGGCGCTCGACGACCAGGCACAGCCCTCCTCGGGCCAGCAGAACGCCTCCAAGCTCCAGGCCGACGAGGACGTCCTCGGCGTCGTCGGCCCGCTGAACTCCTCCGTCGCCGAGTCGATGCAGAAGGTCTTCGACGACGCCAAGCTCACCCAGGTCTCGCCGGCCAACACCGGCCCGTCCCTGACCCAGGGACAGGACTGGCAGACCAAGAAGGTCCGCCAGTACAAGTCGTACTTCCGCACCGCGACCACGGACGCCATCCAGGGCCCGTTCGCCGCGCAGTACCTCTACAACGACTCCAAGAAGCGCAAGGTCTTCGTCATCGACGACAAGAAGACCTACGGCGCGGGCCTCGCCGCCACCTTCACCGACGAGTTCAAGAAGCTCGGCGGCAAGATCGTCGGCACCGAGCACATCAACCCCGACACCAAGGACTTCTCCTCGGTCGCGACCAAGGTGAAGAACTCGGGCGCGGACGTCGTCTACTACGGCGGCGAGTACCCGCAGGCCGGCCCGCTCAGCAAGCAGATCAAGGCCGCCGGCGCCAAGATCCCGCTGGTCGGCGGTGACGGCATCTACAGCACCGACTTCATCAAGCTGGCCGGCGCCAGTGCCGGCGGCGACCTCGCCACCTCGGTCGGCGCGCCCGTCGAGGAGCTCGCGTCCGCCAAGGAGTTCGTCGCGAACTACAAGGCCGAGGGCTACAAGGAGGCCTACGAGGCCTACGGCGGCTACTCCTACGACTCGGCGTGGGCGATCATCGAGGCCGTGAAGGCGGTCGTCGAGGACAACGACGGCGAGCTTCCGGGCGACGCCCGCGCGCAGGTCACCGCCGCGATGCAGAACGTCTCGTTCGACGGTGTGACCGGCAAGGTCTCCTTCGACGAATTCGGTGACGCCACCAACAAGCAGCTCACCGTGTACTCCGTCGAGAACGGTGCCTGGAAGGCCGTGAAGTCCGGCACCTACACCGGCTGAACCAGCCCGCACCACTGAATGAGCCGCGCGGGGCGCTGCACCACAGGCGCCCCGCGCGGACTCACATCCGGCCCCATCCGTCGAACATTCCGAACGTCTCGGAGGACATGCGGTGAACGAACTGCCGCAGCAGCTGGTCAACGGCCTGCTACTGGGATCCATGTACGGGCTGGTCGCCATTGGCTACACAATGGTCTACGGCATCGTCCAGCTCATCAACTTCGCCCACGGCGAGATCTTCATGACCGGAGCCTTCGGCGCGCTCACGGTCTACGTGTACGTCCTGCCGGACGGCACCACCATGTGGATCGCCCTGCCGCTCATGCTCATCGGTGCCGCGCTGGTCGCCACACTGGTCGCCGTGGGGGCGGAACGGTTCGCCTACCGGCCCCTGCGCACCGCCCCCCGCCTCGCGCCGCTCATCACCGCCATCGGCCTCTCCCTGGCCCTCCAGCAGGCGGTGTGGGCGTGGTACCCCGAGGCCAAGTCCGCGCGCACCTTCCCCGCCATCCCCGGCGGCCCCTTCCACATCGGCGACGTCACCATCCAGACCGGTGACGTGTTCCTGTTGATCGCGGCCCCCCTCAGCATGGCGATCCTCGCGTACTTCGTGATGCGCACCCGCACCGGACGCGGCATGCAGGCCACCGCGCAGGACCCGGACACGGCGAAGCTCATGGGCGTCAACACCGACCGCATCATCGTGGTCGCGTTCGCCCTCGGCGCCATCTTCGCCGCCGTCGGCGGTGTCGCCTACGGCCTGAAGTACGGCCAGATCGACTTCCGCATGGGCTTCATCCTCGGCCTGAAGGCCTTCACCGCGGCCGTCCTCGGCGGCATCGGCAACATCTACGGAGCCATGCTCGGCGGCGTGGTCCTCGGCATCGCCGAGTCACTGTCCACCGCCTACATCGCCGACATCCCCGGCATGGACAAGTTCGGCAGCCAGTCCTGGGCCGACGTCTGGGCCTTCGTACTCCTCATCCTCGTGCTCCTGCTCAGGCCCCAGGGTCTGCTCGGTGAGCGAGTCGCGGACAGGGCGTGACACCGATGACCACACAGACCACCGCATCGAAGACCCCCGACGCCCCGGCCACGGGTGCCCCCAGGGGACTCGTCGACATCCCCGAGAACATCGGCCGCGCCCTCGCCACCGGCGGCGGCGTCCTCACCGTCATCTCCACGTTCCTCGCCTGGACCTGGACCTCCGAGTTCCCCGGCGACCTCACCGTCTACGGCTACCCGGGCGGCCTCCAGGTCCTCGTCCTCATCGGCGGCGCCCTGACGGCCCTGCTCGGCCTCTCCTCGTACGGCGTGAAGGGCCTGCGCTGGCTGACGCCCGCCGGAGCCGACAGCGCCCTCAAGCTCGCCGCGCTCGGCACCTTCGCCACCGCCTGGTACACCATCACCGCCATCAGCTCCAAGCTCGGCGGCCTGGTGAACCTGGAGCCCGGGGGCTGGATCGTCGTCGTCGCCACCGTCGCGGCGCTCCTCGGCGCCCTGTCCCTGCCGTTCACCCGGCCGGAACCCGAGCCGATCGACCCCGACGACAGCGGGTGGGAGCAGTACCGCCACGGCGTGCGCTCCCGGCTCGCCGTCTACCGCGCGGCCTTCGCCGGCGGCACCCCCGCCAAGCCCGCCCGCGCGCTGCCCGCGTACGCCGAGATCCTGGTCATCGTCGCGGCACTCGCCCTCGGCCTGCTCGTCTTCACCTACGGCATCGGCACCGAGTACGACGAGCTCTTCATCGGCTTCATGATCACCGCCGGCTTCGCCTTCGCGGCCGTCGCCAAGGCCGGCCTCGTCGGCCGCGTGTCCGCGATCACCGCCAAGCACCGCATGGTCACCATGGCCGGCGCGTTCATCGCGGCCGTCGCCTTCCCGTTCACCCAGTCCGACGACCAGTACGCCACCATCGGCGTCTACATCCTGATCTTCGCCACGGTCGCCCTGGGCCTGAACATCGTCGTCGGCCTCGCCGGCCTCCTCGACCTCGGATACGTCGCCTTCCTCGGTGTGGGCGCCTACACCGCGGCCATGGTCTCCGGCTCCCCCTCCTCACCGTTCGACCTGCATCTGCCGTTCTGGGCCTCCGCCCTCCTCGGTGCGGGCGTCGCCATGGTCTTCGGCGTCCTGATCGGCGCGCCGACGCTGCGGCTGCGCGGCGACTACCTGGCGATCGTCACCCTCGGCTTCGGTGAGATCTTCCGCATCACGTCCCTCAACATGGACGGCACCTCCGGACCCGACATCACCAACGGCTCCAACGGCATCTCCGCCATCCCGAACCTCGAGATCCTCGGGTTCGACTTCGGCCAGGAACACAGCATCGCCGGGTTCACCATCGCCCGGTTCGCCAACTACTTCCTGCTGATGCTGCTGGTCACCCTGATCGTGGTCGTCGTCTTCCGGCGCAGCAGCGACTCCCGCATCGGCCGCGCCTGGGTCGCCATCCGCGAGGACGAGACCGCCGCGCTCGCCATGGGCATCAACGGCTTCCGGGTCAAGCTCATCGCGTTCGCGCTGGGCGCCGCCCTCGCCGGCCTCGCCGGCACCGTGCAGGCCCACGTCACCTACACGGTGACGCCGGAGCAGTACCAGTTCGCGCACGTCGTACCGCCCAACTCGGCGTTCCTGCTGGCGGCGGTCGTCCTCGGCGGCATGGGCACGATCCTCGGCCCGCTCGTCGGCGCCTCGCTGCTCTACCTGATCCCCGCCAAGCTCCAGTTCCTCGGCGACTACCAGCTGTTCGCCTTCGGACTCGCGCTCGTGCTGCTCATGCGCTTCCGTCCGGAGGGCCTCATCCCGAACCAGCGCCGCCGGCTCGAATTCCACGAAGAGGCCGAGGCGCCCACAGTCCTCAGCAAGGCAGGGGCCTGACCACGATGACTACCGACACCACCACCAAGGACACCGCCCCCGCCGCCGCACCCGGCGAGACCGTGCTCGACGCCCGCGGCGTCACGATGCGCTTCGGCGGCCTCACCGCCGTACGGAACGTCGACCTCACCGTCAACAGCGGGGAGATCGTCGGTCTCATCGGCCCCAACGGCGCGGGCAAGACCACCTTCTTCAACTGCCTCACCGGCCTCTACATCCCCACCGAGGGCGAGGTCCGTTACAAGGGCACCGTCCTGCCGCCGAAGTCCTTCAAGGTCACCGCGGCCGGCATCGCCCGCACCTTCCAGAACATCCGGCTCTTCGCCAACATGACCGTCCTGGAGAACGTGCTGGTCGGCCGCCACACCCGCACCAAGGAGGGCCTCTGGTCCGCCCTGTTGCGCGGCCCCGGCTTCCACAAGGCCGAGGCGGCCTCGCGCGCCCGCGCCATGGAACTCCTGGACTTCGTGGGCCTCGCCGACAAGGCCGATCACCTGGCCCGCAACCTGCCCTACGGCGAGCAGCGCAAGCTGGAGATCGCCCGCGCGCTGGCGAGCGAGCCCGGCCTGCTGCTGCTCGACGAGCCGACGGCCGGCATGAACCCGCAGGAGACCCGCACCACCGAGGAACTCGTCTTCGCCATCCGGGACCAGGGCATCGCCGTCCTCGTCATCGAGCACGACATGCGGTTCATCTTCAACCTCTGCGACCGCGTCGCCGTCCTCGTCCAGGGTGAGAAGCTCATCGAGGGCGACTCCGCGACCGTGCAGGGCGACGAGCGCGTCGTCGCCGCCTACCTCGGCGAACCCTTCGAGGACGCCCCCGGCGACAAGGAGGCCGCCGAGGTCGAGGCCGCCGAGGCGAAAGCCGACACCCACTCGGACGCCGTGCCCGGCAAGGAGAACGACCGATGACCGCACTGCTCGAAGTCGAGGACCTGCGAGTCGCCTACGGCAAGATCGAAGCCGTCAAGGGCATCTCCTTCACGGTGGACGCCGGCCAGGTCGTCACCCTCATCGGCACCAACGGCGCCGGCAAGACCACGACCCTGCGCACCCTGTCCGGCCTGCTCAAGCCGGTCGGCGGGCAGATCCGTTTCAACGGCAAGTCGCTGAAGAAGACCCCCGCGCACGAGATCGTCTCGCTCGGGCTCGCCCATTCCCCCGAGGGGCGGCACATCTTCCCGCGCATGACCATCGAGGACAACCTGCGCCTCGGTGCCTTCCTGCGCGACGACAAGCCGGGCATCGAACAGGACATCCAGCGCGCCTACGACCTGTTCCCCATCCTCGGGGAACGCAGGAAGCAGGCCGCGGGCACGCTGTCCGGCGGTGAGCAGCAGATGCTCGCCATGGGCCGCGCGCTGATGTCCCGGCCGAAGCTGCTCATGCTGGACGAGCCGTCCATGGGCCTGTCCCCGATCATGATGCAGAAGATCATGTCGACGATCGCGGCACTGAAGTCCCAGGGCACGACGATCCTGCTGGTCGAGCAGAACGCCCAGGCCGCCCTGTCGCTCGCCGACCAGGGCCACGTCATGGAGGTCGGCTCCATCGTGCTGTCCGGCTCCGGACAGGACCTGCTGCACGACGAGTCGGTGCGCAAGGCGTACCTCGGCGAGGACTGAGCCCCCGCCCCGCACGACGACGCGGCCCGCGCTCCCCGGAAACGGGGGCGAAGAGGTGCTCCAGCATGCGGTTGCCCGCGACCTGGAT